>JBBDRW010000177.1:0-71960 GCA_040905265.1 Balneolaceae bacterium
ATCTACTACGTCTAGAAAACTACCTCTTTCAACCGGTTCTTCAGCGGAAACTGAAAACAGTCCGCCTCAATCTCGAACAGATCGCCGTCCTCCGTTTCAATCCCATCCGTAAAGCTAAGGGCAGACGTGCCAAAAAAGTGTACATGCGCATCGCCCGGCTGGCGGAAAAGGTCATACTTGAAGTGGTGGTGCTCCAGGTTCGCCAGGTTATGGCTCATATTCTGTTCACCGGTCAGGAACTCCTTCTCCCAGAGCAGTTTTCCCTCCCGCAGGATCCGGCTCCGCCCGGTTACATGGCCCGGCAGCTCCCCGAGCCGGATGGTGGGGCCGTAGGAGCAGTGGCGCAGCTTCGAGTGGGCGAGATAGAGGTAATTCACCTTCTCCATCTTGTGGTCGGAAAACTCGTTGGCAAGCGCAAACCCGATCCTCCGGGGCTCACCCGTATCATCCACAATATAAAGCCCGGCGATCTCCGGCTCCTCTCCGCCGTCCATGGCAAAGGAGGGAAGCGGGATCTCCCCCCCGGGAGGCACTGCCATCAACCCGTTCCCCTTGTAGAACCATTCAGGCTGGGATGCCGGCTGGCCTCCTTTCATCTTTCCGTTCTCCAGCCCCATCCGGAAGATCTTCATCGAATCGGTCTGCTTCTCCTCATTTTCCGATTTCACCTTCTTGTGCATCGCATCCCTCGACTCGGCGCTACCGAGATGGGTCAGGCCGGTTCCTGTAATCCAGGTGTGATAGGGGTCGGGATGGCCGAACGGAACCAGGACACGGTTCTCCTTCAGAAGTCTCTCGAAAGAGTGAAGGCGTTCGGTTGTCAATGCATAGGCAGCCGACTCCATATCCACCCCTTCGGCATCGGCATGAAAAAAGAGGTCGTATACCGAATCGATGACATCCACCTCACGGATCTGATCCCCCTCTATTATTCCTAGCCGCCGTTCACCGTTTTCCAAAAGACATTGAAGGAGTTCCATGGGTATGAGTCGATGTATGGTTATGGGTCAGTCCCTACAGAAATCGCTATTTAGTGTGAATCCCTCTTCACCTCGCTGCCCGACTTGCCCCGCAGGAAATCGAGGTCTGCCCCCAGATGCGCCTGCTGAACATGCTTCTGGTAGAGAGACCAGTAACCCCGATCCATGTGCAGAGGAAGCGGTTTCCACTCCTTTCGCCTCCGCTCCAGCTCTTCGTCCGGTACATGCAGCGTAATCGTCCGGTTCGGAACATCCAGTTCGATCAGGTCTCCATTCCGGACCAGCGCGAGCGTACCGCCATCGGCTGACTCGGGAGAGGTGTGCAGAACCGCCGTACCAAACGCAGTGCCGCTCATGCGGCCGTCGCTGATCCGGACCATATCGGTGACCCCCTGCTCCAGCAGTTTCTTCGGAAGCCCCATGTTTCCCACCTCCGGCATACCGGGATACCCCTTCGGGCCAACATTCTTGAGTACCAGCACATCATCCTTCGATACATCCAGATCCGGGTCGTTGATGCGCGCCTTGTAGTCCTCGATATCTTCGAAGACAACCGCTTTCCCTTTGTGGACCAGCAGTTCCGGCGTGGCTGCGGAGGGTTTCATAACAGCCCCGTTCTCGCTCAGGTTCCCCTTTACGATCGCCAGGCCGACCTCCTTCTTGAATGGTTTATCTTTCCTCGAAATCACCTGCTCGTTGAAGCAGGGAGCCTCCTCATAGATCTCCCCAATCGTACTTCCCGCAGCCGTCACACAACCGGTATGGAGCTCCGGCAGCAGCTCTTTGATCACTGCGGGTAGGCCCCCGGCATAGAAGAAATCCTCCATAAAGTGGTCTCCCGACGGCTGCAAGTTGGTAATGAGAGGGATATCTCTGGAGAGAACGTCAAAATCGTCAATATCGAGATCCACACCGATCCGTCCGGCAATCGCCAGGAGATGGATCACAAAATTGGTCGAGCCTCCGATTGCTGTATTCACCTTGATCGCATTCTCAAATGCTTCACGGGTCAGGATATCGGAGAGCCGCTGGTCTTCCCGGACCATCTCGACCGCCCGCATTCCCGACATATGTGCCAGAATCTTGCGGCGTGCATCGGGTGCCGGAATAGCGGCATTCCCTGGAAGCGAGAGCCCGAGCGACTCAACCATACAGGCCATCGTACTCGCAGTACCCATTACCGCGCAGTGGCCGTCACTGCGGCAGGTCGACCCTTCCGCCTCCTCGAACTGCTCCTCGGTCATCTCCCCGGTCTTGATCTTGTCATGAAACCGCCAGGTATCGCTGATACTCACCTGCTGTCCCCGATAATTTCCGGTCAGCATCGGTCCGCCCGATACCACAATCGAAGGCAGGTCAACACTGCAGGCACCCATCACCAGGCTGGGGGTCGTCTTGTCGCACCCGCAAAGAAGCACTACACCGTCAACCGGGTTGGCACGAACCGACTCCTCGGTATCCATACTTGCCAGGTTCCGGTAGAGCATAGCAGTTGGTTTCATCTGCGTCTCGCCCAGAGACATCACCGGAAACTCCACCGGAAAACCGCCCGCCTCTATCACACCTTCTCGCACAGACTGTGCAAGATTCCGAAAATGGGAGTTGCAGGGGGTCAGTTCCGACCAGGTGTTGCAGATTCCGATAACCGGTTTCCCTTTAAACTGGTGGTCAGGAATCCCGCTTTTCTTCATCCAGGCCCGATAGATAAAACCGTCTTTTCCTTTTCGTCCAAACCACTCCTGGCTGCGCAGTACCCGTTCTTTTCCGTCTTTTTTTTCTGACATGATAAATCCTTTCCAATCGATGTTTAGTAATCACGTTGTTTTTTAGAAAAAGCCCAAATCAAGGTCAACCGGGCTTTCCGTGTATGATAGAGATCTTCAACTATCGAAACAAACAGTCGGAATGATTTCTATTCTGCGTTCAGGCGGGGCATCCTTCCCCGGCCCGAAGGGAGTCAAAGAGTGAGATTTCGAAAAAGGTTCCATCATTACGATGAAATCAATATACTAGTGTCCTGTCAAGTACCTTGCAGCAATTCCTGTTTCCCCCAGACAACGAACCACAGAGACACTCCCATTATGGATTCTGCCCTTTTTCTGCTTCTGATCACCGCCGTCGCCGTGGTGCTGCTTCTCGCCCTTGTCATGAAATTCAAAATTCACGCCTTTATCTCCCTGCTCCTTGTCAGCGCATTTGTAGGGCTGGCAGCCGGAATGCCGTTTGACGAAGTGCTCACGAGCATCCAGGAGGGGATGGGAGGTATTCTGGGCTTTATCGCAATCATCGTCGGCCTGGGTACCATCATTGGTAAGCTGCTGGAGGTCTCCGGCGGAGCAGAAGCCCTTGCCAGAAACATTATTCAGGTATTCGGGGAGAAGCGAAGCACCTGGGGGCTCGCTCTGACCGGCTTTATCATCTCGATCCCGGTCTTTCTGGATGTCGCATTCGTGATTCTGGTTCCGATCATCTACGCCCTCTCGCGTAAGTCGAAACGCTCCACTCTTTACTACGCCATCCCCCTGCTGGCAGGACTTGCCGTTACCCATGTCTTTATTCCTCCAACTCCCGGCCCGGTGGCGGTCGCCGAGATCCTGGGAGCCCCGCTGGGGTGGATGATCATCTTTGGGGTCATCATCGGGCTTCCGGTCACCTTTCTGGCCGGCCCTCTCTTCGGAAAATACATCGGCAGTAAAATTCATATCGATCCGCCCGATTTCAGCGAAACGGCCAAAACGAAAGCACCGCCCGAAAGCCGGTGGGACTTTGCGGTGATCCTGCTCGTGATCCTCCTTCCACTCGTTTTGATTGTGATGGCTACTCTGCTGGATATCCTTCAAACCGGTGGAACGCTGCCGCAAGAAGCCTACTGGATTGAACTTCTGAAATTCATCGGCCACCCCTTCAGCGCACTCGCAATTGCGACCCTGATGGCCGCCTGGTTTCTGGGGTACAACAAGGGTTTCACCGGCCAGGAGGTGCTTCAATTCTCCGACAAGGCGCTGGCGCCCGCAGGGCTGATTATCCTTGTAACGGGAGCAGGTGGCGTTTTAAAAGAGATCCTGGTGGATAGCGGCGTCGGGGACGCTCTCGCCGCCACCATTAGTGCATGGCAGGTATTACCAATCGTTCTGGCATACCTGTTATCGGTCGCGGTTCGGATTACACAGGGGTCAGCCACCGTTGCTATGATCACAGCAGCAGGGTTGATGGCTCCGTTGATGAGCACCTTCAACGCCTCCGATCCGGAGAAAGCGCTGGTCGCCCTGGCGATTGCCGCCGGTGCCATTGTGCTCTCTCATGTCAATGACAGCGGCTTCTGGCTGGTCAACAAATATCTGGGGCTGACCGAGAAAGAGACCCTGCAGTCCTGGACGGTGATGACCACCATCGTCTCCGTAGCCGGGTTCGGGATGGTGATGGTGTTGTATTTCCTCTTTGTTTGATATTTTATACAGTGGCTACGGATATGAACAACACACCGATCCCGATCATACTGATTTTCCTTCTGATCTCCTGTACACCTTCCGGAGAGAACACCCCCGGAGCACAAACTGCGCCTTCCAATACAGTGCCGGAGTACGATATCGAGGACGGGTGGGAACTCATCTATGAAACGGACTTTTCCGAACCTCTTGACCCGGAGAACTGGAAGATCGAAATGGAACCGGAGCCGAACTCCTCCGCAGGGGTGATCGACGGGAAACTGGTTCTGAACACCGGCGCCGGCGTCACGGTATGGCTCAACAAACTTCTGGAGGGCGATCTGCTCATTACTTACAGGAGAACGGTTGTGATGGAGGATGGCCCGAATGATCGGCTCTCTGACCTGAACCAGTTCTGGATGGCAACCGACCCCCGGAATGAGAATCTCTTTACCCGGGACGGCAGCTTTGCCAGCTACGACTCGCTGAGCATGTACTATGCAGGGGTCGGCGGCAACTACAACTCCACTACCCGTTTCCGGAAATACCAGGGGGATGGCGAAAAAACCCTGCTCTTTGATTTCGACACAGAGGAGTATCTGCTCCGGCCCAACCATGAGTATGAGGTTCAACTCCGGGTCGAAGGGGATGAAGCCTCCTACTGGCTGGACGGCGCACTTTTCTTTCACTACCGGGACCCCGAGCCGCTGGAATGGGGCTATTTCGGCTTCCGGTCTACCTGGTCACGGCATGAGATCGACGAACTGAAGGTGTACGGGAAGTAGGGGGCAGCGGGAGGATGTGGATCAGCTCTCCTCCATCTCAATCCGGTACCGGATGATCTGTTGCAGGCCGGTCTCTTCCTCGGTCTCGCGGGTGTACATATAGCCGTTTTTGACCAATTCAATCGGTTCGTCTCGCGGCCACTCGAATTTGGTGATAAGCTCCCCGGTATCTTCCAGCACCCACCATTCATAGATATCAAAGTCCTCGACGATAGTGGAGACCCACAGGCGGTTTTCGTCGTCGATGAACATCTCTTCAAGGGCAGGCCAGGAATCGGGAAGATCAGGTTCAACGACTGAGGGACGTAATGCCGCCATTTGAATACTGTTTCTTGCCTCTTCCAAAGTTATCATTTGTCTGTCAAACGGATGATAAAATGCATGTGAAAATTCACCGGCTGTATTGTGTACGCTGACAAGAAACTCCTCCGCCCCGGTCCAGTAAAGTTCGCCTCTGTTCGAAAAGGCAACCAATGGAGAGCCTATATATGGAGGTACAAATGGAGCAAATCTTTGATCTGAATGAAACAGCGGGGAGGGTAACGCCTGTTCAAAGATATTGTCGGAATGTATAAATCCATCTTCATCCAGTCGATAATAGCGTACCGTTCCTTCGTATTCCGCATTGTGAAGATACGCCACCGGATTTGATCTCAGTTGCACGATATATGTACCGTCTTTTCCACCGACAAAAATATGTGGCGGAAATGTATCTTCCGGTTTTCGAATATCCTGAAAACCTTCCGGATGAATAAGTATCGTATCTATCAACGGAATCACAACCTGCGCATGGGAAACTGATTCGTCTGAAACCTCAATCAATGCGTAGTCCAGGTTAAAAATTGATATCCGAAACTGCCTTGGATCAAATGCATATAACCGGTTAGACTGGATTTCAATATTTGACAAATCCATGAACTCGCCAGGCCCTCTTCCTGCAGCACCCATTGAAGTAACATACTCACCTGTTGGCTGATAGACATGAATGACATTCAGAAGTCTGTCTCCCAAATAGACTCTCCCTGACTCGTCTACAGCGGGCCGCAACATAGCTTGAAAAAAAACCTCCCCGGCACCCCCAAACGTTTGTTCACGAACAAACTCTATTCTGCCAGAAATCTCAGGATTTGCAGGGTAAACAGACAGATCCTCACCATTCCGAATCGATTCCGAAAGATCAGGCAGTTCAGACCCATCGTTTGAGACACAACCGATCGTTGATATAGAAATGAAAAGGCACAGGAGCCTCCAAGTATTCACGGTAGTTACCTTTCTGTTTGGATTCAAAAAGCAGATCTGCTTTTTCCGCTGGATGGACGGATCGAGGGAAAGCCGTTGAAACTTCACTCTGCCAATATAGTACCTGACAATCATTTCACAAGTCCATTCATAAATTCCTTCAGGAATTTTTCAACTGAGGAGGCCTGTCTGGCATCATATCTTAAAAAGCATGCCGATTCAGCGGCTTAAAAAGTTTTTACTATCGGACTCAGAACGTTCCATTCGTTTACGGCAATCAATCCCTTTTTGGCCGGTCTTAAACGAATCTGAACGAAAAGAATGGAGGAAGTTGGCAAATGAATAGAGAACAACTGGAACACGCTATTCGCGCCGCTTGTGATGTTTCAGGCGATCATGAACTGATCATATTGCAACAGAGCATTCATGAAAAATGAAACTGAACTTTATTCTCTTTCCTCCATTTCGATCCGATGTTTCACAACCCGGTTGATCTCTTCCCGGACATCCACTTCCCGGGTATATAAATAACCGTCCCTGATAATGATCTCCGGTTGGGACCTCACAAACCTCGAATTCCGATCTGCCGGCTGTTCAAATCGGGCCAGCAACTCCCCTTCTTCAGTCAACACCCACCAGCTGTAGGAGTCTTCACTGTCTGTGATCGTTGCAACCCAGAGACGCCCCTGATCATCCAGTTCCATGGTGTGCAATGCCGGCCAGGTATCCGGCATTTCGTACTCTCGGGTGATTCTCTCCCGATACTCATTCATCTCCATCTGGTCCAGAAGCAGCGGGCTGTTTTCAAACGGATAGTAAAAGGATCGAACATAGTTTCCCTCCCGGTCATACTTTTTGATCAGAAACTCCTCCGTCCAGGCGGTGTAAAAATCTCCTTCAGGAGAGATCGCAACGAGTGAACTGCAACAACGTTCAGAAAGTTGCTGATCTGTTTACATCAATTCACCATGTACTTTTATCTGTAAAACCAAGGCCCGGTTCAGATTGGATTTGACCTGTCGTTCTGCTATTATTTTCTATCCGGTTTGTTTCCCTTAAAACAAACCGGAATGTCATACATTCCAACTCGCAACAACGATCCACCTTCATGAACACTCCTTCAACGCCCCGTCCTTCATGGATTCTTCTACCCGTTATCTCTCTTTTCGTTTTGATCTGCAGTGCGGGCTGCTCAGGCAGTCAGCCTGAAAATAGTAATTCTACTTCTTCTCAGGAGACTTCAGAAACGACTCCCTTTGACAGCCTGCTTGCAGCCGAACTGGGAGCGGATGATTACGGCATGAAAACCTACGTGATGGCCTTTCTGAAAACGGGGCCAAACCAGGATCATGACGACCAAACAATCCTGGAGCTCCAGCAGGGGCATATGGAGAATATCCAGCGGCTGGCGGAAGAGGGATCTCTGGTACTCGCCGGACCATTCCTGGAAGGCGGGGAGTTGCGCGGGCTCTATCTGTTCAATGTCGGTTCAGTGGAAGAGGCCAGAGAACTGGCAGAGACGGACCCTGCGGTTCAGGCAGGGTTGTTTGAACTGGAGTATCAAACCTGGTACGGATCCGCCGCAATTCAACAGCTCAATGAGATCCACAGCCGCATCAGCAAAGAGAGCCCCTGACAGGTATAGAGTGGTCTCCTGAATTCTATACCCTGCTCTCACTCAAACACCGACAGGTCCCACTCTTCATACCACCGGATTACGGGCCGGCCATCTTCGAATTCAATCGGGAGCCATACATAACGGCCGTCAATGGCATTTTGCGGCCGCCACCGGTCGCCCATAAAGATAAAGGCGTCCTCTATCCCCTCAACCGGAAGGATGAATGTGCTTTGTGATTCGAAGGTCGACGACATCTGTTCCTCCGACCCTCTCGCCGGATTTCCAAGAAACGTCCAGGGGCCAAACATATCCTCCGCCATCGCGGAACGGGCGGCATTAGGCGTCCAGCCGGTCGCGCCGGACATAATCAAATAGTAGATACCATCTTTTTTAAAGATTGCGGGAGCTTCATTGTGCCCTCCGGGAAATACCCGAATCCAGCGCCCGGTAAAGTCGGTATAGGTTTCATCCAGCTCGCTGATCATCAGCGTATAATTCTCTTCCGTTGACGTGATGTGATAGGCTGTCCCGTCGTCATCCACAAAAAGAGTCATGTCCCGCGACATCTGCCCGCCTTCAAAATCCCGGATGGTAAAGACTCCCTCTTCAATCGCTCTTCTCCGGTACTCTCTGTCTTCGTCCATTCTCTCCTCGTCATAGTCAGCCTGCTTCTGCTCTTCGGTAAAATTCTCGGGCCAGACGCCGGCATGCGGACGAAGGCTCCGGATATACTCATAAGGGCCGGTCACATGATCTGAAACAGCCAGAGCAGTCCGGGCGGCCCTGTACCCCTGCCCGTAGAGCTCCAGATGAAACCACATCACAAACTGCTCTGTCTCCGGATTGTAAATTACTTTGGGCCGTTCAATGACCGAACCGGCCCGGACCTCGCTGGTCGTATCGGTCTCGACTGCCAGGGCGATCCCTTCGTCAGTCCAGTTATAAAGATCCTCGGAAGAGTAGACATGAACCCCGACATTGGCCCGGTTCCCGCCACTCCCATCGGTTTTGTGCTCCCCGAACCAGTAGTACGTTCCCTCATGATGGAGAAACCCGCCGCCGTGAGCATTGATGTGAACACCGTTGTTATCCGGCCAGATCTCACCGGGAATAAAACGATCCCGATCCTGGCTGTGTGCTGTGTTGAGAAACGAAGGAACGATGAGTAACAGGATGCCAGACAGTAATAATATAGCGTTGGTTCGATTCTTCATAGGTATTGGTTTTACAGGTTCAATGAATCGTGATTGTATGTGCACGTCAGGATGAAAATTGATTGTACTGTTCAGAGTTCAAAAAAAGGATCTCAATGTAGAGGCTTTGAAAAACCAGTACAAAACCTTTTGGGTCTGGCTATCCTTTATAGTGCCGATCCGGCAGCCCCCGCAGCAGCTCTGCGCTCGACTCGGCGGTAATATCCCGTTGCGGGCTGGCGAGCATCTCGTAGCCTACCCGGAACTTCTTTACCGTAGCCGAGCGGAGTAGCGGCGGGTAAAAATGCACGTGAAAGTGCCATTCGGGATGCTCTTCCCCATCCGTCGGTGCCGGATGAAACCCGGCCGAATAGGGAAAGGAGATCCGGAAGATATTGTCATACCGTATGGTAAGGCGCCGGATCATGTCGGCCAGAGAACGCTTCTCACCAGCCGTCATGTCGGTGAACCGCCCGAAGGAACGGCGTGAGACCACCAGAGTCTCAAATGGCCAGAAAGCCCAGAACGGGACGAGCGCAACAAAGTCTTCGTTCTCAAGGACGATTCGCTCTCCCTCCTTCAACTCCAGGTCGAGGTAGTCTCCCAACAACGTCCTGCCGTGTTCGCGATAGTAGTGATGTTGCTGCTCCAGCTCCTTCCTTGGCTCGTCCGGCAGGGTCTGCTGCGCCCAGATCTGCCCGTGGGGGTGCGGGTTACTGCATCCCATCACCTCACCCTTGTTTTCAAAGATCTGGACATAGTTGATAAAGGGTTTTGCACCCAGATCCCGGTACTGCTCCGTCCAGAGCCCGACAACCTCCTCCACCTCCTCCTGCGACATCTGCGGGAGCGTCAGGTCGTGCCGGGGAGAGAAACAGATGACCCGGCAGATTCCCTTCTCGGTATGGGACACCAGAAGCCCATTTTTGTCATAGCTGGCAGCATTTGTATCGGGTTTCAGGGCGCTGAAGTCGTTGTCAAAGACAAAGGTAGAGTCATAGACGGGATTCACCTTCCCGCCGGCACGGCTGTTTCCGGGACAGAGATAACAATCCGGGTCATACTCCGGTTTCTCCTCCCCGGCTGTCTCCTCTTCTTGTCCCTGCCAGGGGCGTTTGGTACGGTGCGGGGAGACCTGTACCCATTCACCGGTAAGTATATTCTTTCTCCTGTGCGGCTCTTCAGAAAAGTCAATAGAAGAATTACTCATCGCTCATTGGTACTTTGTGGTTTGATGGAATGATCCGTGTTCCCGCTCCGATCGTAACAACGTGGATATCAGGAGTCTCACCGGTCTTCTCCCCGTATACCGCAGTGAGTTCGTTCGAAACCCGCTCCACACCGGATGCCGGAACCAAATTGATGGTACAGCCACCGAAACCGCCACCCATCATACGGGCTCCCAATACGTCATCCATCTTTTCAGTGGCCTCAACCAGAATATCCAGCTCCCGGCAACTCACTTCATAGAGATCCCTCAACCCGTAATGAGACTCATACATCCGTTGACCAAACGACGCGAGATCACCCTTCTCCAGGTCATCGCAACCGGCAAGTACGCGCTGATTCTCTTCCACGACATACCGGCATCGGTTATAGACGATCTGGCTCATCTCTCCCCTGCACTCTTCCAGCATGGGACGGGTTACATCCCTCAGGGATTTTATACTTGAATCACACGTTTTCAGAATGGACACCCCCTCTTCGCACTGCTTTCTCCGCACGTTGTATTTCGATGTCGCGAGCTCCCGCCGGACGTTGGTATCTACCAACAGAACCCGTGTATCGTTACATTCAAAGGGTACATGCAGATAGTTCAGAGTACGGCAGTCAAGACGAATCACCTGCTCCAGTTCGCCATATACGTTTGCGAACTGATCCATGATACCACACTGCACCCCGACAAATTCATTTTCAGCTTTCTGGGCAAGCCTGACCCGCTCCAGTTTGGGGAGTTTCCACTCATACAGTTCGGAGAGGCCGAGGATTACAGCACCCTCCAGGGCAGCGGATGAGGAGAGGCCCGCCCCGATCGGGATATCTCCGCCAAACAGACAGTCGAATCCCCCAATCTCTTTTCCGGCGCTTTGTAGTTGTTCGATACAACCGAGAATATAGTCTGGCCATCGCTGAGGGCTCTTTTTCAGCTTCTCTCTCAGATTACATTCATACGAGGCATTCATATCGAGAGCGTACAGCTGTATTTTGTCCAGGCCGTTTGGAGCGATGGCAAGCCAGATTGACTTGTCAATGGCGGCCGGCAGAACAAACCCTTCATTGTAATCCGTATGCTCCCCTATCAGGTTGATCCGCCCTGGTGAAGCGACCAGTAATGGCGCACCGCCAAAACGATTCACAAACTCTTGATATACGTAACCCGGATCGGTATTCATAAAACCTTAAAAAAATTAAACCTGCTTATATGAAGTCACCACCCTTCTGACTCCCTACTCCTGAATTCTGAATTCTAATAAATCACCAGAACAGTATATAAAGTACCGCCAGAATTGCACACACGCCGATCGATCCGACATTAAAGACGGTACCGGTGTGAAACAGCTCCTTGCGAAACTCAATAGCTTTCGGATCTTTCCCGCCGTTCTCCCAAAGTGAAATACCAACCATCACTACACAAAGAATCAGAAAAACGATTCCCATCCGGTCGAGGAACGGCAGTACCGGAAAGAGCCATTTGAACAAGAATGAGAGAGGAATTGTAAGGACCGCCGCCCAGAGTGCACCGTTGGATGTAGCCCTTTTCCAATAGAGTCCCAACAGGAAGATCGCCACCACTCCCGGGCTCACAAATCCGGTAAACTCCTGAATAAACTGGAACGCCTGCCCGAAGTTCTCAAGCAGCGGCGCGACCATCACCGCCAGGGCGAGAGCTACAAAACTCATAATACGCCCGACCCGCACCAGCTTTTTCTCAGAAGCATCCTTTTTTACATGGATTTTGTAGAGATCGAGAGTAAAAATCGTAGAGGTGCTATTGGTCATTGAACTGAGTGACGAAGCGATCGCCGCAATCAGTGCTGCAAAAGCCAGCCCCCGGAATCCGGAGACGACAAATTCATTCAAAAGCCAGGGATAGGCTTCATCCGGCCGAAGCAGATCTACACCATATCCGAATGCGATAATTCCGGGAATCACCACAATGACCGGCATTAACAATTTCAGATAAGCAGCAAACATCACACCTTTTTGAGCTTCACTCAGGCTCTTTGCAGCAAGTGCACGCTGAATAATATACTGGTTGCATCCCCAGTAGCTGATATTGGCAATCCACAACCCGCCGATAATCACCCCGATCCCGGGCAGTTCCTGAAAGTGGGGGCTGGACCGGTCGATGATCATCTCAAACTTATCCGGAACTTGCTGCATCAGGTCGACAAAGCCTGCAATAGCTCCTCCGCCATCACTAAATGCATTCAGAGCGAGCCAGGTGGTTAGCAGCCCTCCCAACACAAGGAAAAAGACCTGAATCACATCAGTAAAGGCAACCGCATTGAGGCCGCCGTAGATGGTATAGATAGCGGAAAAGACTGCCAGGCCAAGAATTCCGTACCGGAGATCGATTCCCATAATCGTCTCCAGGCTCAGGGCCCCCAGGTAGAGAACCGATGTCAGATTCACAAATATGTAGACCAAAATCCAGAAGACCGCCAGGCTGGCCCGAACCCGCTCATCAAACCGGTTCTCCAGAAACTGCGGCATCGTATAGATTCCTTTCTCCAGAAAGATCGGCAGCATAAACTTGGCGACAAGGATGAGTGTAAGCGCTGCCATCCATTCATAACTCGCAATGGCAAGCCCGATCACATACCCGGAACCGGACATTCCAATCATCTGCTCCGCCGAGATATTGGCCGCAATCAGCGAGGTCCCGACCGCCCACCAGGGGAGAGATTTGCTTGCCAGAAAGTACCCTTCCGAATCGCCGGTACCTTTCCGTTTTGCGATGATCAGCCCCAGGCCAAGGATGATAAAACAGTACCCGAAGAATACAATGAAGTCAATCGTTGAAAATTGCATACAGTCGTTTCGTTAAATTCAGCCCCAGGATGGATATTTCCCCAACCAATCACCCAAATATCGGTGAAGTTGTTATCGATAACAACCCAAAATAGTACAGAATTGATTTTTTTCAAGCCAATCTGTACGCTTTCTGACTTCCTTCGTTCCGCAACACAGATACTCTGTCAGGCCAACTCCAATGAATGGTTATAAAAAAACTGCCGGCCGTTGTAGCGGTCGGCAGTTTTTCAGGAAAGGTATTATGTCGTGCCAACCATCAAATGGTTAACACCACACCAGCCAGACTTACATCATTCTGACTGGATTCAGACAATCAGTATCCAGGATTCTGCACCAGTGCCTGGTTCCTGTTCATTTCATCCTGATCGATCGGGAAGAAATAGAACGATTCGTTCCAGCTTCGGTTCTGAACATGACGGGTCGGATCGTAGGAGTAGTTGGAGTAGGTACTTCTGTCTTGTTGGTCTGCCGCATCCACCTCGATCAGGATACCCTCAGCATCGTGATAGACTTCCGGAGCAATTTCCCATCTCCGGACGTCGAAGAACCGGGAATCTTCCAGGAAGAGCTCCACCCGTCTTTCATTTCGATACCGTTCTACCAGAGCCTCACCGCTCTCTGTAATCGGCGGCATATCCGCGCGCTCCCGAATCATGTTGAGCACACGACGCGCCTCCACTTCATCTCCCAGCTCGATCTGTGCTTCTGCATAGTTCATCAGCATTTCCGTATATCGGAATACCGGCCAGGGATGCTCCGGACGGGTTTGTACCGGAATGGTATCATCGATAAACTTTCGCATGTAGTACCCGGTATAGGATCCGTTCCAATCTTCAATGGGCCCCTGTCGTGTATCTACACCAGCAACCGTTCCGTCCGGGGTATTAATGTCCAGAGCCGTTTGTACATGCCCTGTCTGATCATAGGGTTGCCGCGCTCCGGGAGGATCTACAAACGGTGCACCGTCATAGAGAATGGATGCATAGAATCGCGGATCACGAACCTGCTCTCCACTTACAACCCCAAACGGGTCGGCTGCATGTTCCGGATTGTTCCAGTCAAACGGCGTACCGTCCGCCATCTCGTAGGCGTCAACCATCGACTGAAGCGGAGTGTTTCCGCCCCACGCGGAATAGCCGTTCGGGCCATTCACCAGGTTTGGCAGAAACGTATCATGCCAATCTCTGGAGCCGACAAAATATCGGTTCATGATCGTCTCTTCGTGTCGGCCATTGGTAAGAAAGATATTCTGGTAGTTGCGAACCGGATCTTCATCCTGATCGTATAGCTCATACCCGAGTGCCATCACCTCCTGGCAAGCATTGCGGGCTTCTGTCCAGCGATCCTGCTGGCTGCCGGACGCGTAACCGGTTAGTTCACTGACCGGGTCGGCATACAGGTCGCTGGCGGCGTGTGTCAGAATCCTGCATTTGATTGCAAGAGCGGCTCCCTGGTTCGCGCGGCCAAGTTCTCTTGGCTCAAGCGGCAGAAGGGCTTCTGCACGGTCGGCCTCTTCAACTACGAAATTGACAACCTCCTCAAAGGTATTCCGTGGGACCTGAAGCTCTTCACCCACAGTCTGCGGCTCCAGGATCAATGGTACACCGCCATACGCACGCAACAGGTTGTGGTAGAAGAAAGCCCTCAGGAAGTGAGTTTCACCTTGTACATGTTGCTTGAGTTCATCGCTGATATCGGCTGTTTCGATATTCTCCAGGATGATATTGGCATTCCTGATCCCGGCATAGAGAGGATCCCAGGAAAATGTGGCGAAATCCCCGCCGCCCCAACGCCCCATATTGCTCGGGCCCCCGTTGCCCATCGTCCAGAGAAAGGTCCCCTGATCGTGGACAAACTGGGCATCATCGACAAGAGTTGCCAGTTTCGAACCGCCGAGTGTATGATGCATACTTCTATATACATCCGACAGAAAAAGTTCAACAAGTGCAGGATCCTGCCAGACGGCATCATCAGATATCTCATCCTGCGGGCTGAGTTCCAGCATATCGTCACAGGCACCGGCCACAAGGATCAGTGCAAGGACTACAAGTAGTTTAGATGTTATGTTCTTCATGGTTTCTTCGTTTTATGAAATTTTAGACGATTACTCTCCTGGAGTCAAACAACTCTGACCCTGATTCGAACGGGAATTGTACCGGTCGATCCAGGGCAGAGCCATTCGTTAAAACGACATGGAGAGTCCCAGGTTGAAAATTCGTTTCTGGGGATAGTACGCTCCCCTCCCTTCCCTGGCTTCCGGATCCATCGGGAAATCAGAAAACGTCAGGAGATTGAACCCGTTCGCATAGACGCGAAGTCTCTGAAGGCCCACACCGCTGGCTATGTTTGCCGGCAGGTTGTACCCGACCTCCACATTTTTCAGCCGAATGTAGTCAGTACTTCTCCGGAAGTAGGTATTCTGGTTTGCAATCCAGTACTCTTGGGTACGCTGAAATGCCCTTGGGCCGGAAGCGTCAGGGTTGTCCGGAGTCCATCGATTTTCAGCAAAATCCTGCATATAGTTCCCGAAATCGCCCGACTCCGTCCGGATGTTCTGGGCCGCACCTGCCGCACCCTGAAATAAAAGAGTGAAGTCAAACGCTTTGTACTGTCCGCTGATATTCAGGCCGCCCGACCAGGTAGGTATTTCGGTTCTCTCATCCCGGATCCGGTCATCGGCATCAATGATACCGTCCCCGTTTACATCCCGGAATATCAGGTCGCCTGCCCGTGCACCGGGAAAGCTTGGCATACTCTCTACGTGCGCCTGATCACGAAACACGCCGATTGCGTCATAGACAAGAGGCGATTCCATCATTCTGCCGGTGGACTGCTGATGATCGGGTGCTCCCGCAGGTTCGTCCCAAAAGACAATCTCGTTGGTCGCATAGCCGCCGTTCAGGCTCACGTCAAGCATCAGATTGTTTGTGAGCTGGTTTCTCCAGCTAATGTTACCGTCAAATCCATACGATTTGACTTCCCCGATATTTTCCCGTGGAAGATCGATTCCGGATGAATTCGGAACGGATGCATTTCTCCACCATAAGATATCCGTTCTTCTTTCATTAAAATAGTCCACCTCCAGAGATACCCGATTGTTCAGGATGGTCGCTTCAATACCTGTATTGAACTGATTGGCGACCTCCCACGTCACATTCGGGTTCGGTGTACGCCCCGGAGAGATGCTCTGTCGGATGTTATTTACATCAAATATATACCCTCCACCGAACGAGTAGGTGTTCAGAAACTGCCACGGTTCAATCCTGTCATTTCCCGTCTGGCCGAGCGATGCACGCAACTTGAGCTCGTCAAAGAAGTCAGTGGCATTTGAAAACCAATCTTCCTGGGTCAATCTCCATGCAACAGATAGTGACGGGAAAAATCCGAATCGTTCCCCTTTCGGGAATATGTAGGAACCGTCATACCGGGCAATCGCTTCCACCATATATTTGCTCTGGTAATTGTAATTGATCCGGCTGAAGAAATTCAGGCGCGCTGTTTCATTTCCGCTTCCACCTATACTTTGCTGCTCCTCACCTCCCATATCGAGATGTTCAATCTGCATGGTTGGGAAGAATCGCCGATAGGCAGTAAACCCTTCGCTTTCCGAGATCTGACGCTCCGCGCCGAGCAGGATTGCAAACGAGTGATTCTCCAGATCCTGTTCATACCTTCCGACAACATTTAAGAGAACATCATAATTCTCATCGGACCACTGCCGCAGTTCAGCATCTTGCTGGGGCGTAACACTTGAATGAAACGTACGGTCGCCGTTACTGTCAAATCCGGTCCAGTCATACAGTGTCCACGGCGTATGCCACCGTTTCTGCAGCTGGAAATCCTTATCATAGTTGGCGGTTCCGGTAAAGGAGAGCCCTTCAACACTTGGTATCTCCACATCAAGGCTCAGCCGGGTTTGAAAATAGTAACGGCCATCTTTGTGATACCCGGTGGCATCGGTACCGGTGACAACCGGGTTCACGCCATTCTCAACCTCGGGTGCAGGCAAACCATTCGGCCAGAACGCGTGTTCATGAGGTTTTCCTCTCATGAGCATCCGAAATGTCTCCGTAACACTGGAGGTCGGGTTTCTGCGGTCTTCATAGCGGCCCAAAACATCAAAGGAGAGTCCTATGTAGTCGCTCAGTTCTCCATCCAGGTTACTTCGGAAACTATACTCATTGTACCGGGTAGAGCTGTTTCTGAAGTATCCATCTTCCGTCAGCCCGTTAAAGGAGAGGCGGTATCGAAAATCCTCGCTGCCGCCTGAAACAGAGAAATCAGCTCTGGTTTGGTAGGACGCCGGTTTCAGTGCTTCATTAAACCAGTCGGTGTCAGGACAGTTCCACAAATCAGACCCATCTGCATGGCACTGGATCTCCTCCGCGGTAAAGCGGTCTCCCAGGCCCGCATAGTTGTCGATCTCATTGAGCATCGTCATATAGGTTGCCGCGTCCGCCATCTCGGGAACACGGGTCGGCTGGTTAAACCCCTGGTTGATATCAAGATTAAACTGGGGTGCGCCTGTCTGGCCGCGTTTTGTTGTGATCAGGATAACACCGTTGGCCGCCCTTGATCCATAAATGGCCGCGGAAGCGTCCTTGAGTACGGAGATGCTTTCGATATCTCTCGGGTTGATCCGATCCAGCCCGCCGGACCGGTCAGGGACTCCGTCAATCACAATCAGCGGGCTGTTGTTGTTGAGTGTGCTGTTCCCGCGAATCCGGAGTGTCGCGCCATCCGCTCCCGGCTGGCCACTCTCATTGACCGTGATAAGGCCGGGAAGCTGGCCGGTCAGTGCATTCGCCATATTTGAAACGGGTACACGCTCCATCCGTTCACCGGAAACAGAGCTGACCGATCCGGAGAGGGTTTCTCGCGTCTGGGTACCGTACCCGACGACCACAACCTCTGCACCGCCTATAACTTGTACGGACAAAGCTACATCAATCTCCGAGCGGCCTTCAACCGCAATTGTCTGGGCTTCGAAACCGACATAGGAATATTGCAGTTCGACATCCAGGCTTGGCACATCCAGTTCATAGGTGCCATCAAGCGTTGTGATTGTACCGATATCCGGTTGTCCTACAACGACAACGTTCACTCCCGGCAATGTCTCACCGGAAACGGCATCCGTTACCGTACCGGTGACTGTCTGTCCCTGGATGACCCCGGCAGTACCGAGTACCAGAAAAAGACATCCTGTTATAAGTAATCGTATTTTATTCATCATAACCCTGAATCTTCATTTACGGTTGACATTTACGGTGTATAGACCTGACCGTTTGCTATTAAGCAAGGCAAAGAGATACGAAATTTCTTATATCTCAGAATCCACACCTGACCTGGTAGCGCTCCCAAAAAATGTTAACGTTACCAAAACAGGGGCCAAAAAAACCTCCAATGGTATTGTCATCAGCTGCAAGCCAATTAGGAGGAACCCTGCAAGTGTATAAAGTACAATATTAAAATTTCAATTCTTTTGCAAAAAGAATCACAAAGTACCCTTCATATACACATTCGGGCGTTTTTTTTATTTATTCCTGTAAAAAAAATGAAAAAACATCGTTACAATATTAGAACAAAAGCCAGCCTGACTACCGAACAACTACATGACGGGACATGCTGCCCGGAAAGAATTATTGGCAGAACGGGCACATCGATTCTGCCAGATTATCCAAAGCCTTCTTGCACCCGATGTATACCCGAAATAGAACCGATCTTTCTACGGGCTACGGGCAGGTACCCGCCATTAATTGTCAAGCTGCCGGACTATCCGTAGTGTCTCGCCGGTGTCTTCCATTTCGAAAAAGAGTTGACGCGTCTCCGGGCCACCATTCGGGGAGTGGAGGGACATGACCAATCGGCCGTCAAAGGTTTCAAAGAGGGCCGGATGACCTCCGTCATCACTGTATAATGGCTCATCCTGCTGGACCCAGGGACCTTCCAGCCGTCCCGACTCCGAGACTGCCAGTCCAACCGTATATCCGGTGTGGCTGAAGCCCGACCAGACCATAAACAGTTTCCCGGACTTGCTGGTATAGAACCAGGGGCCGTCCGTCACCCAGTGGGTGGGTTCACCCGGCCGGTTCCAGGCCGCAGCACTCCCGCGAAACATGACCTCGTACTCTCCGACGGTCTCAGAGAGATCCTCTGAAAGCTGTACCATAGAGATGGCACCGTCTACGATCTGCACCCACTCGTGGCAATAAATCATATAGGGAATGCCGTCCTCTTCCCACAAGGTACCGTCAAGGGTTATCAGAGCAGGATCGATTTGCGGTTCATTTGAAAACGCCTCGTACGGCCCCAACGGTGTGTCACTGACCAGGATCTGTGAGCCCCGCCATACTCTCGTCCGCCATTCAAACCAATCTTCCCACTGTTCCGACATGGGGTAATTCGAGCTGAACGTCACAAACAGGTAGTATTTTCCATTATATTTATGCAGCTCCGGAGCCCAGATGCTGTTAATATCCACCTCGGTTCCCCACATTTCATCCGGTGTTTCGTAAACGATATGAGGGCCTTCCCAGTTAACCAGATCGGTACTCTTGTACGCCCGAACCCTGGCGCCCGATGCCGAAGAGACAATGTAATAGGTTTCAGTCTCCTCATCGACAAGTACATGCCCGTCCCTCATATAGATATCGCTCAGGTTGACAGTGGAGATCTCCTCCGTCTCCTGGGCTTCGGCAGTTTGCCAAACGGGAAACACCGTCATGGCCATAAGCCATAGCCCGGCCAGGAGAAGAAAGGCTTTAACAGGCGATTTTTCATTTTTAAAAATGGGTGCGGAACAGTTGTTATGGATTTTCATTGTCGTAGAATCTAAAGGTTTCGTTTTTGTTCATTCCGTTTCGTTACAAACACCGTATGTTTGGAGACTTTGCCACCTGTTACTCGACATTAATCGTAAAACTGCCGGGGTCCAGATCTCCGCTCCGGACGGTCAGGTCAACAGTGCCACTCTCTCCGGTAGTTTGAAGATAGATCATCAGTTTACCGTTATGGGCGTTCCGGCTGTTGCTGCCGGACTGATAGACCTCATGGCTGTTCGAATTACCACTCTCCATTCCAACCACTTTGGCAGGCCCCGTCAGTTCGTACTGAATGGTATTCGAACTGTTCGCTGCCAGAATTCCATTCTGGTCCCGAATGGTTACAACTGCATGAATGAGTTCAGGGCCCGAGCTGCTAACCTGTTCCCTGTCAACATTCAGTTCCAGGTGATCAACGTCACCCGGCGTCTCCAGGCTTGACGTTTCGGTTACCGTGCCATCCTGAACAATCTGGACCCGAACGGTTCCCGGTTCAAATGGTGCCTCCCACCTCGGAAAGCCGTTTACAAATTGGTCTCTGGTTTGACGGCCCAAAGACTGGCCATTCACAAAGAGCTCCATATAGTCAAACTCATAACCCAGGTTTGTAAACCCGAAAACATTGACAGTGTCACCCTCCGCATAATCCCAGTGCAGATTGGAGTTAGACGGGTTGTTGCTGGTTGTTGTCGCCACCTGAACAAACCTCTCACTGTCCCAGAATGCTTTCTGAATATAAAAGCGTGCTTTCTTGAAACCGGCAAGATCCAGAAAGCCACTGCCGCTGCTCCGGTTCGGCCACCTTCCCGCTTCACCCAGATAGTCAATACCGGTCCAGATAAACTGTCCGGAGACGTAGTCATTATCCAGTACCGTTCTCCAGGCGTCGTAGTTTGCACGGCTGTTCTCACTTCCTATGATGATTCGTTCCGGGTAATTTGCCCGGTCCTCAGCATACCTGGACTCCTGATAGTTGTATCCGACCACATCCAGTGCCTGGGGATACCCTGTATGATTGGACATAAACGTACTGGCAAGTGCAGCGGTAACAGGGCGTGTATCATCCAGTTCTTTTACAATCGACACAAACTCTTCAGCAATGTCACCCAGTTCATTCGCATGCGGCTGCTCGGGCAGATAGCTCTGCCAAGACTCTGGAGAGTCATCCAGCACCGGGTGAGAATAGGGGTCGTTCGGATAGTCAATCTCGTTTCCGATACTCCACAGAATTACAGATGTATGGTTCCGATCGCGCAAGATCATATCCTTCAGGTCCTGACGTGACCACTCATCAAAAAATTCTGAATAACCGTCCAGTCCCGGTTCACCTACATTCCATCCGTTAATCCATTTGTTTTTGGGGTGCCGCCACTCATCAAACGCTTCTGCCATCACCAGAAAGCCCATGGAGTCTGCAAGTTCAAGCAGATGAGGAGGGGCGGGGTTGTGGCTGATCCGTATGGCGTTTGCGCCCGACTCCTTAAGATGAGCCAGCCGTCGTTCCCAGACCCTTTTTGGAACGGCAGCACCAAACACTCCGGCATCGTGGTGCAGGCAGACACCCTGGATGAGCCTGTTCTCTCCGTTCAGAAAAAACCCTTCATCCGCATCAAAATGAAAGTAGCGGATTCCGAAGGGAACTTCCCTCCGGTCCATCAGCTGGCCGTCTCGCTCCACTTCAACGACCATTGAATAGAGATCCGGAGATTCCGGCGACCAGAGTTGCGGATCAGGAACCTCCATTTCGATTGAAAAATCCGACACAGATTCTGCACCAACCTGGCCAGACTGTTCTGCGGATGCTACCTGCTCTCCTGCAGGATCCAGTATTCTGTATCGAAACAGAGCTGAATTTGTGGAGGAGGCCTGGTTCTCAAGGGAGGTCTGTACCCGTACAGTCGAGTGATCTTTGGTTATTTCAGGAGTGGTTAGATATACCCCCCACGTCGGAATAAAGAGCTCCTCCCGGACGTTCAGATAGACATTTCCATAGATTCCCGCTCCGGGATACCATCTGGAATCAGAATACTTCGAACGATCCGCCATCACAGTAATCACGTTGGTTCCATCAACCAGGTGCGAAGTCAGGTCATATTCGAAACTGATATATCCGTTGGGCCTCTCCCCAAGAGGCTCCCCGTTGATCCATACTTTACTGCTGCTGGAGACCGCTTCAAAATAGATACTGACCTGTTCATCTTCTGCCGGGCTCCACTCAAAACTCTTCTGATACCAGCCAATTCCTCCGGGCAGATATCCGGTTGCACTGGCCAGTGTTGAATCAAACGGCAAGGTGACACTCCAGTCATGCGGCAGATCCACAGGCGTCCACTCACGGGTTGTCGGTGTGTCCAGATCTTCAAGTGAACGAAACCGGAACGGGGGAGCGTGATCCCCTCTGTGAAACAGCCACCCTTCATTAAATTCGATCGTTTCGGCGGCAGGTTCGTCTGCAAAACCGGCGATTTCACCGCTGTCCGGTGTGAAGCCGCTGGCAAGCAGTCCCAAAAGCAGTTTGATAAGGATCAGATTCATCATGGTGAGGTTGGTTTGATGTTCGAGATTAAGTTTTCAACAAAATGTTTGAGTTTGAAACGGTTCTCCGGCAAGGCTGACCGGGCCCCATCAGAGCACAGAAAGCACATGAACCGAATCTTACTCTACACGTCCGGTAAACGTCACTATCGAACGGGACGGAAGTGTAAAGGTTTGCCCGGGATCGACAGTTTCCCCAGGTTCAAGATCTGAATCTTCAGACGTTATATATGGAGTCAGCGACTCTCCGGACCGGAGATCGACTCCATCCAGATCCAGTTCGATCTCCCGCTCGTCAGAACTGTAGTTAACAGCCACCACTGTGAGATCCCCATCTGCTTCATGCAGATAGGCTGAAACCATCACATCGCTGCCAGCCTGAACAGGCGTCAGGTTATCTGACCTGTCAGCTCCGACACGAACGGCGCCGGGCCTGATGAACCGGCTGAAATTTCCTACTCCCCAGAGTATCTTGGATTCATAAACATCTCCGTCGTTAACATCCCGGTCAACATAGACCAGGCCGTCCTTGTAGTTATACGGGCTGACCGCAATCCACCATTGCCAGGAAGAAGCATGTGCAACGGTAAGGTCATAATGCATCACCCTCGCGACATAAAGGGCCGGGTCGATTCCAAGGTCTCTGCCGCCGCCTTCAAGGCCTTCGCCGACATCCCCAAGTACACAAAACTCGCTCATCCAATATTCAACATCGGGATCAGTCGCTATCATTTTCTCCCGGATGCGGCTGCGCTGCTCGACCATCTGTTCGACCGGATATGTCGTGAAATAGCTGTGTGCTGCCATTTTTTGGGCAAGTGAGGGGAGATCTTTTACAGAACTCTCCTCACCAAAAAAATACTCGATTTGATTTCCGCGGTCCTGATCCTCATCACTGTACAGATAGTCGATTTGAGCTGTTTCAGGAATCTCAATCTGTACATCGAGGCCCTCCTCCTGAATCTTTTGATCCAGCGCCTCTGCCACACCGGCAAGTTCATCATTGTGATAGGGTGAACCCTCCTGTCCATTCCCTTGAGCCCAGTCCCACTGCGGCTCATTGACAGGGCTGAGATAGGTAAACGGAGTCCCCTGTTCTTCAAAATACCGGGCTATTCTGACAAGGTAATCAGCAAAATCATCGTAGTTGGAAGGGGCGATATTGGCCCTTGAGCCGCCGTCACCATACGCATTGCCATTCCTTGTAAGAAGGATTGGCGGGCTGTTTACGAAGCCGACAAATGTCTCAACCCCCCGTTCGCTGGCGGCCTGCATAAACCACTGCTGCCCCTCCTGGCGGCTCCAGTCAAAAGTCCCATCTTCAGTCAAAAAGCTCTCTGAACGGCGATAAGGATCTCCAATTCCGCTCTCTTCCCCCTGCCGGGCACTCCCGGCACCAATGTTGAATCGCCATATCGAAAGGCCGATACCTTCAGGGTTGCCATCCGGATCAGGTTCACTGCTAAAAAGCAGGTCGGCAATTTGCTGCCGTTTTTCCAGCGGCCAGTTTTTTCCAACAAATTGAGTACTCCAGGCATCTGACGCCCCAAATCCGTGAATGGCCTGATACCTGTCGCCAGCCTGTATCGTAACGACCAAAGGTTCCGTTTCCGATTGGCCGGATGGTTCACTTCTGTCTACGGAGTTGTCTGTACAGCCGATGAGAGAGATAAGAAATACGACAAGGAGTAACCGACAGGTTGTTCTATTCATGATATGTATCATTCATTAAGAATCAGTAGTAAACCAGGACTGAATACGACTACCCGGCTGCGATTCGGAGCCATCTCACCCTGACGGGACGACTACTCAGTGGAAAAGCAGCTATAGTGCCAGATTCGTCCCGGCTGAATTGTTAACGTTACCAAACCAGAATAATAAAACTATTCCATCAAATCAAAAATCGAGTAATAAATATAAACATTCATTATGTTTTCACAAGAAAATTCACTTTGACTGAGAGGTCATAGTGAAAGGAGCCATTGAAAAACCAGGATTTTTGGTCAAAATCCCGATAACGAAGATATTGGACAAAAGGACAGTTTTTCAATGACTTCTGAAAAACAGAACAACTTATATGCCATATCTTATTCCAGATACCAGCCTGGACAACCAGAAATCAAAAAAAGTACGTTGGGCCATTATTGCCTTGCTGGCACTAGTTTTCATCACTTTCCTGACGCTCCAAACCTCGCTTCTCTCTCCATTTTTTTCCTCAACCCCTTCCGGGGTCCATCTGGCAGATGTGACAGCCGGATCGAACCTGGAGGAATACAGACGTGCCAGAATTTACGCAGATAATCCGGCCTATATTGAAGTAATGGGTGGCGGAGTGGCCATCGGAGATGTCGATGGAGACGGGTGGGAGGATCTCTTTTTTGCGGGTATGCCTACACTCGATCCGGATCTCCAGCCCGACCCCTCGCCCTCTGCTCTCTTCCGAAATCAGGGGGACGGAACGTTCCGCGAAATCACAGATGAAGCCGGCCTTGATGATATCCAGGGGTTTCCCATGGGTGCTCTTTTCTTTGATTTTAACAATAACGGGAGGCAAGACCTCTATGTCACCTCCTATGACGGCGGACAGCTATTCAGAAACGATGGTGGAACCTTTACGGATGTTACCGATCCGGCAGGAGTGGCGCTTGATGGACTCTGTGGAGAGTTGCCCTGCCTGGCTGCCGCGGCGTCTGCCGCAGACTACGACCGGGATGGATTTCTGGACCTGCTGATCGTCAACAACGTCGGGTGGGACATATCCAATCCCGGCCACTACGGCAGAGATGCACTCCTCCCATTCCTGTTTGAAGGCCAGAGATCCATTCTGTTTCGAAATAACGGCGACGGCACGTTTTCAGATGTAACCGGAGAGAGTGGCATACGAAACTTTGAAGATTCACAATCCCGGACAGCCGGCAAGGGGCTGTCCTCAGTCTGGACCGACATCAACCGGGATGGGTGGCCGGATCTCTATATTGCCAATGATATGTCTCCAAGCAGACTCTATCTGAATCGCAGTGACGGCACGTTTTCAGAAATTGGAAGAGCTGCAGGGGTAGATGAAATCAAGAGCAGTATGGGAGTTGACGCCGCAGATTATAACCTGGACGGCCACTTTGACCTTGTGGTAACCAACCTGGTGGACCTGATGACGACTCTCTACAGAAACAGGGGCGACCTTCGCTTTGACAATAACACCATTCAATCGGGACTGCTGCTGAGTGGCAGGTCGTCCGGGTGGGGAATCCTGTTTTCCGACCTTGACCTGGATGGCTTTCCGGATCTGGTTATGGGCAGCGGCCAGATCTGGAACGAGCCGGATGAGGCGGAGAATCTCTTCTTCAGAAACCGGGGTAACGGAACGTTCGAAGATGTCACCTCAACCCTGGATATCCAGCCCAACGATCAAATAACACGCGGGCTGGCCGTCCTGGACCTGAACCGATCCGGAAAACCTGATCTCATCTTTTCAAATATAGATGGCTCGGCACCACAACTTCTTGAGAATCGCTCTTCCGGAAACCATTGGCTGCGGGTCGACCTGGAGGGTGTCAACTCTAACCGGAATGCCGTTGGAGCAACTGTGATACTGGAACGGGAAGACGGACATACCAGGCAGCAAATGGTCAAGGCCGGCAACTCCTATGTAAGTTCAGGAAGCAAATCACTCTTCTTTGGCCTGGGATCATCAGCCGTTCACACTCTTACCATACAATGGCCATCCGGACAAACCGATACCCTGGAAGCCGCCGGTATCAAAAACAAGATCCTCCGCATCAGAGAGGGGGAAGGGGTGATAGAGGGAGGAATAGAGAACAGGTGAGAGGCGAGAGATGAGAGGGAACAGGGAGAAGTGGAGAATAGGAAACAGGGGATAAAAAAGAGGGAGAGGACATTGAGTAGAGAATACGCTGACTCCTGTATTCTGTATTCTAATTCAAACGATTCTCCAGAATCAGAAATGGCGGGGTACTCTGCCAGCGATCCCGCCAGGTCTCGTCTACCATAATCGGCCCTTCTGAAAAATTACCCAGCAGGATATCCGGCCGGCCATTTCCCGTCCAGTCCGCTACGTCCATGGAGAGCCACCGGCCTGACGTTGCTGCAGGGTGGTGGTAGGGTGTAAATGCAGGCCCCCCTTCATTGAGGAAGCTTTCCTCATTCAGAAAGAGAAGAAACCCCTCCCCGGGAGATTGTTCATAGTCTGCAAAATAGGAGATCACTGCCAGATCAAGCCGGCCATCTCCATTAAAATCCTCCGCTTTTGCATCATATGCCCCGTTAACCGGGTAAAACCACGCCTCCTGAAATTGATCATCTCCTTCATTGAGATAGATGTAGACCCCATGATAAGGCTTAAAAACCTTTGAATAATCCGCATTGTCTCCGCTTGTATAGAGGATATCCAAAAGCCCGTCCTCATTGAAGTCAAGAATACTGAATGAAGTTGAACCTGCAGTCACCTCAAATCGGAGCAGAGTTTGGCGCTCGAAATCTCCGTCTCCCTGGTTCCGAAACAGGTAGAGGGCCTGGTCAGCCTGGGCACAGAGTGCCACGACATCAGACAGGCCATTCCCGGTATAATCCAGAACCCGGGAACGAATGCAGCCGGGACTGTCGGTCAGAATATGTTTTTCACCTTCCCAACCGTCACCGTCACGCTCGAGCCAGAACAGGCCGCCGGCCCGGTGGCCAAACTCATTGATCAGGAGCTCTTTCCGGCCGTCTCCGGTCAGATCTGCGTATTGTGCCTGGGTCGGCCTGGAGATATCGGTGACCATTCGGGTTTCGGTTCCAAACCTGGCCGAATCGGGATTGAACCGGACCTGGCTAACCGAACCGAACGGGCCATCGACCGGATCCATTATTCCCATCTCTGTCAGAATCAGATTCCGCACACCAGACTCGTCCAAACTCTCCGGAATTCTGATTTCGGATAGAACCGATGCAACCGGTTTACCGCCTGTCCGTTGAAGGTTCGAATCGTATACCTGAAGTTCCGGGCCGCCCGCCTCCCCCAGATAAATCAAGCTGTTTCCAGGATCAAGGGCTACAGCAGTAACCCTAGATGGCTCTGGTAACGTATGATCCGGAACCCGAGCCCGAAAAAACAGGGAGTCGGTAACAATGCCAGGGCTTTTTTCAGACGGTTCCAGTTCCCGGGGCGCCATCTGCAGATAGTAATTTCGAATTTTCTCCCACTCCGCTTCGCTCACCAGCGGGTCGGACGGGTAGACATTTTCCGGCAGCCAGGGGCTCGAAGAAGCGGCAAACCCACTCTCTCCGGAGAGGCCCATAAAGGGCCGCATTGCAGGAAGTGTTTCAAAGCGCCAGACACTCCAGGGCAGAAGTTTCGGATCGGGAAAGGCATGACAGGAGGCACACCAGGTTTCTGAGAGCAATTTTCCCTCCAACAGCTCCGGATCGGTAATCTCCCCGGTCGTATCAGGTTGATTATTTCGGGTGTGATTCCATACGAGCAGAACTCCTGCAGCAACAAAAACGAACAGGAAGGTAGCTTTAAGGCTGATTCTCTTCATCATAAACCGTTCATGTGGCAGCTGTTACGATCACTTCAATGGCGATGCAGACAGATAGGACAACAGAAATCTATCGCTGTTCCACAATTCAATAGATGTCGTTATGTTACCGTTCTTTTTCAACGTCTCCAAAATCCGAGTCTATGACAAAAAACTGGAACATATCCGAAACTCACTTCCTGAGTTGTGACTGGGGCACAACCTCCTTCCGGCTGAAACTGGCCCACCGTTCAACCGGCCGTATTGAGACGGCCCTCGAGGATGGCCCCGGCATCCAGGATACGGGCCACCGTCTGAAAGAGCTTGCAAAGGCACAGGATCGGGAGGCCTGGTTTCTGCAACAGCTTCAAAAACAGATTCAACAGTTGGAAACGATGACGGGTACAAAACTCGGAGACCTGCCGCTGGTACTGTCCGGCATGGCCTCCTCCAGTATCGGCCTGCGGGAACTCCCTTACGGAACTCTCCCGATGGACCTTTCAGCTCCCAAACTGCCGGTTGAGCCGATCGTCTGGCCGGACATTCTTCCAAACCCGATACTGTTAGTCTCAGGCCTTCAGTCTGCCGGTAACGATGTAATGAGAGGAGAGGAGACGGCATTGATTGGTATCGACTCGCTTTATCCCGGCAACAGCCTCTGCATCCTCCCCGGTACTCACAGTAAACACGCAGTCATCGAGAATGGCAAGCTGATACAGTTTCGCACCTTTATGACCGGGGAGATCTTCGATCTTCTCGGAAAACACTCAATCCTGCGAAATTCAATCTCCAGAGCATCCGGCAGCCACGATCCGGAAGTCTTCCGAAAGGGGGTTAGCACTTCTTTGGATAAGCCGCTTCTCCACTCACTCTTTACCATTCGGGCAGAAAATCTTCTGAAAGGGCGTTCCGGCAGTGATGGATACTCTTTTCTGAGCGGGTTGTTGATCGGAAGCGAACTTCAAGAGTTGTACAAATCGCCCCCGGACAGAGTATTCGTTTCCGGAAATGGTTCACTGCAAGCCCTCTATTCTACCGCTCTGAAGGAGCTCTCCGTTAAGCACACGGTTCTTCAACCCGACAAAGATCTGGTTGCGGAAGGGCAGACAGTACTTTTGAACCGTTTTCTGGAACGGCTTGAATGACCCCGTTAGCGGACAGAAGTTGCAGCTTCTATCGATCTCTTTACCAGCTCCCGGATCTCGGAGAACCTCCCCTCTGAAATCAACTTTGCAGGAGCAATCCAGGATCCGCCTACAGCTGCAACCAACGGCGATGAGAGATAGTCCGCCAGATTTTCCGGATTTACCCCGCTCATGGGAATAAGCTGCAGGCCGGTATGGCCGTACGGGCCCTCCAGGCTTCGGATATAGCCACTTCCACCGAGATGATTTACCGGAAAGAGCTTCTGGAGCCGGCACCCGATATCCAGAGCTTCTTCGATTTCAGAAGGGGTCGCCACACCCGGTATAAAGAGAAGATCCCTCTTCAGTGCTGCTTCGGTTACCGTTCGATTATATCCCGGGGAAAGCCCGAACTGTGCTCCTGCATCAATTGCCCTCTCAACCTGATCTGCCGACAGAATGGTTCCTGCTCCGATCGCCATGGCAGGAAACTCTTTGGCAATCGCACGAATCGCCTCTTCAGCCGTCCCGGTACGAAAGGTGATTTCCATCACATCAAGCCCGGCCTCCAGGTAAGCTTCGGCAAGGAGGAGTGCCGGTTCTATACCATCCAGTGTAACGGCAGGCATCAATCTATGTTTAAAAAGCGAGTGAGACATGAATCAATCGATATGGTTACAGAGTAAAACCCACAGCTCAGGGCCAGCGTTCGAAATCAAAAACAAGGTGGTCCCGATCAGGCCTGAAAGCAAGCCTGATTGATGGGCCGCAATTCGTCAATGCGAGACTGAATTCGAGTTCGGAACCTGTCATTCGGGACCTGCCTGAAATGTGAATATATGTAAATATTTCATGGAAGGCGTCGCATGGATCAATTCGGCGCTATCAGTCGGAGGTAAAATGGGGAATTAACTTGATTAACCCCCCATAAAGAGATATTCTTCAACGAAAATAAATCTCCTTTCTTTACATTCAACATTCAAACAGTATACACCATGATGAAACGGACTCTTCCATTTTTGTTATCGTTATCACTATTCATGATCAGTTGCGGTTCCAGTGAAATGACCGGGCAATCCGAACCGATGCGGATCCTTTATGTAACCGGTGGTGGTTACCACGATTATGAAGCCCAGGAAGAACTTCTCTCCAGAGAGATCGGTGAACGGCTTTCCGTCGAATGGACGACCGAATTCGAAGCCGGAAGCGATAATACCGTAAAACTGAGCCGCTTTGAAGACCCGAACTGGCATGAAGGATTTGATGCGGTCATCTACAACATGTGCTTCGCACCGGTGGATGATAACGAGTATATCGAAGGAATTACAAGTGCCCACCATGAAACCGGGCTCGGTGCCATTTTTCTCCACTGTACCATGCACACCTTCCGGGATGCGGAAACGGAGGAGTGGGACCGTTTTATCGGGCTTGATACGTACCATCACGAGCGGCAGCAACGGGAGTTTGAGATCATTCCCATGGATACGGAACACCCTGTCATGGACGGATTCCCGTCAGACGGATGGGTCTCCCCACAGGATGAGCTCTACATTATTCGGGATACGTATGAAAACCTGACTCCACTCTCCTATGCATACGGCCCTGAAACGGAATCGGATCACATCGTGATGTGGACCAATACCTATGGAAATGCACGGGTCGCGGGCACCACCGCAGGCCATAACGATGAAGTTATTGCCGATCCGGTCTATCTGGATTTTGTGGTTAACAGCCTTTATTGGGTAACCGGGCAGTAAACCCCGGCCGGATCTTTTTTCTGCCGTAACGTTTTCGACAGCTTCCGGGCTGCGGTTGAAGAGCCGATGCCCGGAAGATATCATTATACAAACAAGAGGGTATTTTATTCGAACCTGTTCGGATGGAATGCCCTTTTTTTATTACGCACATTTGTCTCACGGTCCGGACATTAAACAGATAACGAAACAGATACCTGGTATGGATAGAAAAGAGTTTTTGAAACAGGGAAGTGCAGCAAGCCTCGGCCTGGCAATCGCACCCTTTGGCACAAGGGGCAATCCTGCAGATGAAAAGAGCTCCCGACAGAAGAGGGCTATAGAAAAGCCGGGTACGCCGAAACGGGTGATTGTAGCCGGCGGAGGGATCGCAGGCCTCTGCTGCGGTTATGAATTGATGATGCTCGGCCATGAGGTAGTGGTACTCGACGCAGCGGGACGTTACGGCGGCCATGTTCTGACCGGCCGGGATGGCCTGTCGGACGGCCTCTATGTCGATTTCGGGGCAGAAGGTTTTACCAACCCCTGTTATGAAAAATTCCGGGAATATGTAAATGAATTTGGCCTGGAGGTCCTCCCGTATCACCATCGGATCAACCGACTGATCAGGTCCGGTGATGAGTACATCACAGATGAAGAGCGCTTTTCGAGACAGCACGACCGGGCGGCCGAACTGGGAGGATTTAACGAACGGGAGAAAGAGTATCTCTCATCCAATCCGATCTGGAACCTGGAGTCGCTCTATCTCGCTCCCTACTGGGAGAAATTCGACAGTGACTATCAACCGTTTGGCATCGGGCTGGATGACCTGGATTACATCTCCATTGCAGACGTGTATGAACAGGATGGCGCCTCGCCGGCTGCACGTGCACTGCTGGGCGGCAGTCAGACCTCTGCACTTTTCAAGATCTGGCAATCCTATATTCTTCATGTACGAGGGCTTCCAATTCACCACCCGGAATATCTCTACCGATTGAAGGGCGGAAATCAAACCATTACGAATGAGTTTGCACGTAGACTCGGCCCCCGTCTCCAGCTCGACTGTAAAGTTACAGCTGTCGAACAGGGATCTTCCGGCGTTACCGTTACGTACGAAGAGTTTGGAGAGACCCGGACGATGGATGCGGACGCTCTGGCCAACTGCCTGCCGGTGCCCGCATGGAGAAATATAGAGTTTTCACCCGGATTACCGGAAACGAAACAGTACATCATGAACCGTGTCGCCTACTCCTCCTATCCGAGGATCGCATTTCAGGCGCGGACACGTTTCTGGGAAGAGGATGGACTGCCGATCAACTACTCCTTCGGATCACCGGAACTGAGCAACCTCTGGGAGATCGCCCAGGAGGTAGATACGCACCGGTCAGTACTGATGGCAACCGGAGCTGCCGGAATTACACCGGAACGGGCACTCGACGCTTTTCGACGCCTCTATCCTGGTGACAGCTCCCGGATTACCATTGAGCAGACCCTGGTGAAAGACTGGACTCAGGATACGTTTGCTCCAAGCTGTGAGCGGCAATCGTTTCCAATGGGAACCCTCTCGGACTTCTGGCCCCATATCATGGCCCATTTCGGAAACATCCACTTTGCAGGAGCCTATGCCGACAACAACAACTGGGGGATGGAAGCTGCCACCAATTCGGCCAACCGGATTGCACAGGCGATAGACCAGGCGTAACCTGGCCTGCGCCCTCTCTCCTGTCCCCTGTTATCTGTCACCTGTCACTCTCACATCCGGCATCGGGAGTGGGAAATCCATATCGGTAGCAAGATAGAATCCCGGATGTGGTGGCTGGTTATAAGCCGTATTCTGCCAGGCAACCGCCACCCGGTAGACAGGATCGTGCATCAGCGTGTAAAGCCTGTATTCCGTCGGAATCGTTGTTGTAAAGACTCGAAGATGTTCATTGTCTTCCGTTCGTAACACTACCTCTTCTCTCCAGTCACCGAAGAGGTCAGCCTGAAGATTCGGGTTGGCTTTGGTGCCGTTTACCGAACGGGTTCCCTCGGCTGTCAGCAAATTCTCACTGCTGTTGCCGGCAACACTCCATCGGTCGATACTGTTCGAGTTCAGAAGTTCACGGCTTAGCTCTCCGTTCCACCAGATGACATGATTGATCGAGACTGGAATATCTCCAACAACATTCCCATCAATATCATAGAGGCCGAGCCCTCCGGAGGCCCAAAACTTGAAGCCAGGCCTCTCCGGGTCCAGTTCAGCGGCAACCCCGCGTCCCACATCCCCGTTCTCCTCCACATAGATGAGCATCTCGCCGCTGTCGGCGTGCCGGAGAGAGACTCCCGGCTCCTGCTCCTCGTGTGGCATAAAGATCTTGGGAATCGGATCTCCCTTCACCATTTGGGTGACATGCAGGGCATCTCCGTGGCCCAGGCCGGTCGTATGGAGCCCGGAGCCGTCACTTGCAATGACTACCGATCCGTAGATGATATCGTGACGGCCGTCTCCGTTCGCATCGGCTACTGACAACTGATGGTTTCCCTGGCTTCTCCATTCAGGGAGATTGTATTCCGGATCATCCGTATCAAATACCCACCGCCGGGAAAGTTCACCATCTCTCCAGTCCCAGGCAGCCACTACCATTCTTGTATAGTATCCCCTGGCAAAGATAGCACTGGGCCGTTCACCATCCAGATAGGCGACTCCGGCCAGAAACCGATCCACCCGGTTGCCGTAGGTATCGCCCCATGCTCCGACATCTCCCCGGACAGGAGTATACACTGCGGTCTGAAGCTCCTCACCGTTCCGTCCGTCGAAAACGGTCAAATACTCAGGGCCTTCCAGAATATACCCCGAACTGTTCCGGTAGATCGCCTCATGATCCGCATCTGCTGCCGGGCCGCTCTGCAGATACCGGCCAGTGCCGTCCCGGGTTCCGGGTGCTGTCTTCACCATCAGTTCACTCGTTCCATTGCCGTCAAAATCGTAAACCATAAACTGGGTGTAGTGGGCGCCCGCACGAATATTTGGCCCGAGATCCACCCGCCAAAGCTGTTCTCCATCCAGGGTATAGGCATCCAGATAGACATTGTCAGTCGTTCCGGATTGCGAGTTATCTTTAGCGTTGGAAGGATCCCACTTGACGATGATTTCATACCGGCCGTCACCGGTCAGATCTCCTGTCGATGCATCATTCGGATGGTAGCTCCCGCCGTGTTCCCCATCTGCAGGCCGGTTCAGCGGGATATCGAAATAGGCCGCATGATCCCCCTCCAGGCGGTTCAGGACAATCGCTTCACGGCTTTTAGCCAGCTCACTGCCGTCAATAACAGCCGAAACACGAAATGTTCTACCGGCCAACCCTCCCTCCATATCGAATTGAGTCGCACCAAAGACGGGTTCCGTGGTTATTCTCTCTTCGCCCTGATAAACATGAAACCCGGTGTCATACGGTTCACTTCCCAGAAGCCGCCAGGAAAGCTGCACCCCCTCCTCCTGTTGAATGGCGATCAGGCCCCGGTCGAGCTGTTCCACCTGCCTGGTCTGGGAGAGTCCGGTGAGCGTTACGGTGAAGGTAAAGAGCAGAGTTAGAGCCAAATATCGCATAACCGAATCGTTCATGAGAAAAGAGAGTTTTTGTGCCATAAAGCGACAGCCGGTACTTGCAGAAAGATCCTGGCACTGTCCCATTTGTGAATCCCAAAGTAGTAAATATCGACCAAAAAAGAGAAGCCTTTCAGGAGTCTGTCGGATTTCCGTCGAATCTACTGTGGCTGCGCCAACTCTACGTCCTGCACCCGCAGGAGTTCCGTATCATCATCGTGGTGGCAATCTCAATATATTCAATCGGTTCATCTTTATTCTCGATCGCCCGGAGAAGTTTCTCGACAGCCCGTTTTCCCACCTCATAAGCGGGCTGCCGAATCGTTGTCAGAGGGCATGTCAGGAGTTCTGCCCGCACATCATCCGTAAACCCGACAATAGCCATATCTCCGGGCACCGATACACCTGCCTCCTTCATCGCCTCCATTGCACCAAATGCAGCCGGATCGTTAACAGAGGCGATCGCTTCAGGCCGGTCCCCTTCGGGAAGTTCCAGAATCTTCTTCATCGCCCGGTAGCCACCCTCCTCATTGAACCCGCTCTCTGTAATCCATCTTCGCTCCACAGCAATTCCATGTGCCTCCATCGCCTGGCTAAACCCTCTAAACCGCTCCCTGCCGATCGAAACTCTCTCCGGCCCGCTCAGATAACCGATCTTGCTGTATCCATGACTGATCAGATGCTCGGTAATGGTGAATGCACTGGCCCGGTCATTTACACTGATACAGCTTGCACCGATATTCTCAATACAGCGGTCAAAAAAGACAACCTTCGGCCCATTCCGAATCAACTCTTCATAGAACGTATAATCATCAACTGTCTGGGATGAAGAGATTAAAATACCATCGACCCGTTTGGAGCGAAGCGTCTGGATCGCTTCCTGCTCCCTGGAGAACTGCTCTGCGGCGTGGGTCAGTATCAGCTGATACTCCGACTTATGCGTTACCTCTTCAATACCCCGGACCACTTCCGGAAAAAAGGCGTGTGAAATTTCCGGAATCACCATTCCAATGGTATAGGTACGGTTGGAAACAAGGCTCTTGGCAACATGGTTGGGCGTATAACCCATACTCTTGACCTTTTCCATTACCCGTTTACGGGTCTTCTCGCTTACATTTTCATGATTGTTGATCACCCTGGAAACCGTCATGGCAGAAACACCCAGTTCCTGCGCAATCTGTTTCAACGTTACATTTGATCCCAAAACATTAACTCCATTCAAACTGCGGTTTTCCCACTCAACGGATATAGAGATACAAACATGCCTCGGATTTGATGTGGGATTCTGCCGCCACCGGCAGATAACAAAGCCTCCTCCTGCTCCACCTGAAGAAACAGAATTCTGAGTAAAATATCAGTAAATTACAGGTAAATAGTTGGTCAATCACAGAAAATATAGACTAGTCCGAATAAAACGCAGATTATAGTTTCAATGCCACACAAAGAGAGGTACTCCCTTTTGACCCTTCTCACTCTTCTCACAGGATTTATGATCCTCTCCTGTTCCGGGGAGCGTGAACCGAATTCGAGTCGTGAGGTGGCCCATAATGATACGGAATTAAACCGGTATCAGTTCGAATCTCCACATATGGGCACCCTCTTCCGGATTACACTCTATGCAGCGAACGACTCTATCGCTGAGAGAGCATCAGAAGCTGCATTTATCCGAATTGAAGAGCTCAACGGAATCATGAGTGACTACCTGGAGGATAGTGAACTGAACCAGGTTTCCGCCGCATCCGGCAGCGATGAATGGCAACAGGTAAGTCAGGATCTCTTTGAGGTGTTTCAACACTCTCTGGAGGTCTCCGAAATAAGCGACGGCGCATTCGATATAACAGTAGGCCCCTATGTCCGGATATGGAGAGAGATTCGAAACAACCCGACTCCCAGGCTCCCGACTGAGGAGGAGCGAACCGCTCTGGCGGGCCGGGTCGGGTACCAAAATCTTCTTCTCAACCGGGAGTCCGGTTCCGTGCTGCTCTCTGAACCACAGATGCAGCTCGATCTTGGAGGCATCGCCAAGGGGTATGCCACACAAGAAGCTCTCTCCGTTTTGAACAGCTATGGAATCTCCTCTGCACTGATTGACGGAGGAGGGGATATCACACTTGGAGATCCGCCCGCCGGGAGAGAGTACTGGAGTATCGCTGTTCCGGCAGCAGGAGAGGAGGGTACTACCGGATACCTTGAGCTCTTTCTTGCAAACCGCACAGTCGCAACGTCCGGGGATTTATACCAGTTTGTAGAGATAGACGGCATACGATACTCTCATATCATCGACCCCAGAACCGGGCTTGGCGTGAGAGAGCAACGCCTGGTAACCGTTATCGCAGATGAGGGCATGGATGCGGACGGCTATGCCTCCGCTCTCAGTGTTCTCGGCCCGGAGCAGGGGATTTCTCTGATTGAAGAGCTGGAGGGCATGGAAGCCCGCATCGAGTTCCACCGAAACGAGACGATCCGGTCTCTGGAGTCGGAGGGGTTCAGCAGGTACCGGAGTGAATAAAGACTTCATCACAAATTCCCGGCGAAGCCAACCCGCGGTGATACCGTCCGGATACTCATTCATACCGGACCGTAATCTCACCAGACACTCCCTCCACATCATGCCGGGCCACCGTGCCGTCAAACCAGGTCACTTCGACAGCAGCAATCTCACCGGCGGAACCCATCACCTGAATCCTGCTGTTTTGTGAAAGATAACCGGAACCGGCCTGGATATCTCTTCTCGGCCCCAAACTGCCGTCCCGATAGGCCAGCCGGATCGATGAACCGATCGCATCCCGGTTGCTCTCCGGCCCTTCCAGCCGGACACGTAATCCCGGCCGCTCCGTCCGGTTCAAAAGAAGAACAGTATCACCCCGGTTTTGCGTCACGGCGAGATCCGTTCGTCCATCCCGGTTCAGATCACCAGCGGCAGCCCCACGCTGCTCTCCGTAGATCCGTATACCACTCTCACCGCCGGAAAGCGGTGTGAAGTTTCCGTCTCCGTCTCCCCTCAGTACCAGCCCGCGGCCGGCATCAAGCCGGGGGATATGATCCGGAAATGCAAAAAAGTTTTGTGCGATAAAGAGGTCTTCATTCCCGTCATTGTCAAAATCAGCGACAGTAACAGAGTGGCCGGAACTGAACTGTACATCCGGAGGAAGCGGCCTCGCTTCAAACCCGCTTCCCATGTTAAGAAACAGCATCGACTCCAGCGTATTGATCTCACGGTAGGGAACTTCTTCCATGTTCATGTTAAAAATCTGATCCAGTGTAGAGGCCGCAAACTCCTCATGAGTCCGTACATTTTGTAATATGGTTGGTATCGACTCAAAATCGTGCAGTTTTCTCCGGGGCACATATCCGTCCGTCTCTTCATCATAGTAGGAGTCAACGATATTCATTCTGCCGTCCCAGTTCAGATCCCCGTAGTACAATCGCAGCGGCCGCCCGTTCCGGATTTGATAAGGGGAGTTGAGGCCAATGTTAGTGGCAACGATATCAGGCAGGCCATCGTTGTTAAAATCTCCCGTAGCGATTCCGTTCCACCACCCGTCGTAGGCGTCAAGCCCCCACTCTTCGGTCACCTCCTGAAACCTTCCATTCACATTCTCAAACAGCCGCAGTGAACCCCACTCGGTACTCACAAGCAAATCCTGGCTTCCGTTCCCTGTCAAATCGCTGAACAGGGCTCCGGTTACCAGCCCAAGGCCTCTGAAAAGCTCTGAATTCGGATTATCCTGCAGAAACTCCTCCCCGTTGTTTCGAAAGATGCGTGAATCGGCACTCTCCGGATAGCGGCCCGGCAGAAACCGGCCACCGACGAAGAGATCCAGATACCCGTTCCCGCTGATATCCGCCGCTGCCAGCGGCCCGGTTGTAGAGAGGACGCCTGGTATCTCTTCCAAAACTTCCCCGCCCTCCGGGCCGATGGAATAGATCCAGGCCGACGGTACAGCCGGGTCTCCCTGTTCATAATTGGCGCTGCCGGCAGCCAGCCGGGTTCTGTCCCCTTCTCTCCACCCGATGAGTGAGGTCTGATCCCCCGGTACCCGGTCGGTAACCGGCTCAAGCAGGAGAGGCTCCGGCCCGTTCTCTTCACTCATCCGGAACAGGGCGGTTTTCCCTTCACGGCTGCTCCCAGTCAATAGCTCCTCCACTCCGTCCCCGGTTACGTCGATCCATGAGATTCCGGGCCCGAGACGGCTCAGCCTCAGGGGCAACAGCGGGGAATATCGAAAATCGTCGTATTCATTCTCTGAATGGGTATGGGCCAGTTCCTGTGTCCTATCTTCAAACAGTGGAACAGGCGGTTCAGTGAGCGAAGCCTCCTCACTCTCCAGAGCACCGTTCTCATTAATTTCATAGATACGGTTCGCCTGAACATCGGAAATCCGGCTTACGCTGCCTCCCGGCCACCGTACAGTAATCGTATACTCCTCACCGGTACCATCGGCTGCAAATACTGCCATTGGCTGCGGCCCCGAGAGATAACTCCCGCCGGCAAACAGCTCTTTGGTTTGAGATACAGGCCCACCTTCCAGCTCAATCTTTGCCCCGATACCGGAACGGTTTGGCGGATTCCCCTGTAACCGGACTGCAATTCTCGACTTGTTGGTCCGGTTTTCATAGAGTAAAACTTCATCGTCCATCCGGTTGATGACCAGATCCAGGGCTCCGTCATTATTCAGATCTCCGAGTGCCATACCCAGAGAGATATCTTCCGGTTCAAAGCCCCACTCACTGCTCACATCCGTAAACGTCAGGTCTCCGTTATTCTGAAAGATCTTGTTCTGTTGCCGAAGCGGGGGGTACTGCCGGATATCTGCGCTGCCCTGGCTCATCCCCTGATCAAACTCCTGTAACGCCACCTGTGTATCCATATCCTGATAGTCGTAGGAATAGCCGGTAGCGATCACCAGATCCTCATACCCATCCAGATCTATATCCATAAAATAGGTCGCCCAGGACCAGCCGCTCGCCTCCAGGCCGCTATACCAGGCGATCTGTGCAAAGGTTTGATCCCCGCGGTTCAGGTAGAGAGAGTTGCGGTGGTGGTGCGTCCGACCCTCATACTCAGCCAGATGTTCCGAAAGCTGCCGAAGTTTCACGCTATGTGCCTGGCTCAGCATCTCTGTTACCGCAAGATCAAGATGGCCGTCCCTGTCTATGTCCGAGAAATCAACCCCCATTGAAGAGAAGCTCTGGTTGCGGACAGCTTTCGGACTTATCTCACGGAATGTTCCATCCCCCTGGTTGATCCAGAACCGGTCCGGAGTCCAGAAATCATTCGCCACATAGAGATCGGGGTGCCCGTTCCCGGTCACATCACGGAAGCTGGCAGTCAGGCCCCAATCTGCCGGCAGGCCGGCCGGTTCCCCTTCATTGGTATAGAAATATTCATACGGATCTGCCCGCTCGAACCGACCCTCTCCCAGGTTGATATAGAGCTCGTCCGGCTGGCCAATTTCGTTTCGAAAGGGCCCCTCTTCGGTCTCAACGATTGTAAAGTAGTTATCAAACGGTGGAAGAACTCTCGGCTGGCCATCCACGACCTCCAGCGTATTGTCCACGGAAAGCTCATTCGGCCCGTAGAGGTCGCGTACCGTTACTTTCTTGTAGTTGGTAATGTAGAGGTCCAGATACCCGTCACTGTTAATGTCGGCAAGAGCCATGCTGGTGGCCCCTTCACTCGCTCCCAATCCACTCTCTTCACTCCTGCTAAACGTTCCATCACCGTGGTTCAGATAGAGGGCATTCTCTTCCAGAAGTGATGTGATTAGCAGATCCGGAAACCCGTTTCCGGTCACATCGGCAAAGACAACGCCGGTCGAACTGTACCCTTCATGGGCAACGCCCGCCTTTTCAGAAACTTCTTCAAACCGAAAACCACCCAGATTCCTGTAGAGGCGGTTCGGCCCGTTCAGGCTTCCAAAATAGATATCAGCCAGCCCGTCACCGTCATAATCGGCAATCGTAACCCCCGACCCGTTCAGGTAGTTCCGATTTGTGTCGATCAGCTCCTGGGGTACATCATTTCCGAAATCGATACCCGATCTGCCTGATGAGACAAGCCTGAATCCGTCTGAACCGAAAAATCCAGTCGAGAGCTCCGCCCACCTGTAGCCGTTAGCCTCTTCCCACTCCAGTTCCGGTTGGCTCGTACAGGCTGTTGCAAGAATGAGGAGGGCCGGCAGCAGAGCCAGAACCATCATGCATCTGCAGGGCCGCCCGAATATCGAACCGTGTAATTTGAAATTCATGGAGTTGTAATATAGGAAATCCATACGTTAGAATGGGAACCGGCACTCCAGGATGTTTGAGAGGCGTCCCACTTTCAGTCTGATTTTCAGGATTCGTTTACTCCCGAACAAAAAAAATTCACCGGGTGGCACAGAGCCTCCCGGTGAATCTTTTTACATTTTGAATGGATCTTCAATAGGCGATTGCCTATGTATAAGATGTTTCACCTGGTATTGCAACCGGATAGTTTCCATCACTGTCCGGCATAACCGGCGGATTCACATCCCAGCTCAGGTAATCCGGAACCAGTTTCAGATCGGAGGCAAGCGCCTCTTCCATCGTGATCATCTGACCGCTGTAGGTCGCCATACGGCCAAGGATAGCAGTCATGGTACTCATCGCACCATTCTCTGTATCATTCAGTCTGTATTCGCCATTTCGGACAGCGGCAAACAACTCATCATGTTCAACCTGATAGGGATTGCGGTCTCCGTCATCATTATGCTGATAAATGAGACGGCCACTATAGGTCTCCATACGGCCGCTTCCCATATTCACACGACCTGCCGTTCCCTGAAGTGTTTCATCGACTCGACCCCAGGTACCCGGCTGGTGACGACACTGGCTGGAAATAACCGCGCCTCCGGGATAGGTAAACTCGACAAAGTGGTGGTCGAAGATTTCCCCGTGATCCTGGCCTTTCCGTACTTCACGGCCGCCCATACCTTGTGCTGTTTCGGGATATTCGCCGATAAACCAGTTGGCCACATCTATGTTGTGGATGTGCTGCTCGAGAATATGGTCGCCGCAGAGCCATGTGAAGTAGTACCAGTTTCTCATCTGATACTCCATCTCGGACTGGCCTGCCTCCCGCTCGCGCACCCAGACGCCGCCGCTGTTCCAGTAGACCTGGCCGGAGACGATCTGGCCGATCGAGTTGTACTGTGTTCGGTTGTGCAGCTCGCGATATTGATTCTGATAGTGGCGCTGCAGGCCGACTACGACATTTAACTGTTTCTCTTCCGCCATTCGTGCTGTTTCAAGAACCGATTTTACACCGGCTACATCCGTTGCCAGCGGTTTCTCGGCAAACACATGCTTGTTCTGCTCAATCGCATATCGCAGATGTTGCGGACGGAATCCGGGCGGTGTCGCCAGAATAACAACGTCTGCAAGATCAATGGCATGACGGTAGGCATCAAACCCGACAAACCGGTTCTCTTCGGGTACATCCATCTGATCGGTATCTCCGAACTGATTCTGAAGACGCTCGAAGCTGTTCTGAAGCCGGTCCTCAAATGCATCCGCCATCGCTACAAGCTGTACATCCTCGCCGGCGCGAAGTGCCTGGGCTGCAGCCCCTGAGCCACGGCCGCCACAACCGACCACACAAATTTTGATTTTGTCCTGGCCCGCTGCGTAAGCGCTTGCACCGACCGGAAGTGAACCGAGTAAGAGGCCGCCGCCGGCAGCCATTGATGCGTTCTTAAAGAAATCACGTCTGCTGATTCCTTTCTTAGAGAGTTTGTCTTTGTTTGACATAGTATCTACCCGTTATTTATCGTTAAAAATGTACCTTCCGTTCTATCTGTGGTTTTCCTGAATATTGATTTCAGAAAATCCTGCACTGAACCTTCAAACTGCTGCTAACCAGCCTGACGGTATCCTTGTTGCTATTGATTTTCCTGGGAAAACCAAATTCCATTCTTGAGGTTTTAAAGAACCTCCAATCTATAAATCTTCCATCGCTTCAATCCAGTACTGCTCAATCTCTTCCTCAGAGGGGGTCACCCGCGGCCGTACCACCCGGAATCCGATATATGGAACACTGGTATGCCACCACAGACTTTTCGGGAATTGGGGATCCAGCATTTTCCAGTTGGCATTGGACCCTCTCCGGTTTGCACAGTGAACCTCTTCTGGGCTGTCCCTGTAGGAACCTCCCCGCACTGCACGGGGATAGAGAACATCCGGCCGAAACCAGGGGTTATCTGCAATATCTCCTTCAAGCCGGTCCAGATAGTCCTCATAATATTTATCCATTGTCCACTCGGCAACATTGCCCATCATATCATGGAGGCCGAAAGCGTTGGGCTCCCTGGTTCCAACCCGATTGTAGGTACCGCTGCTGTTCTCCTCATGCCACTCATATTGATCGAGATCACTGCTATCACCTGTATGGGTTACTGTTTCGGAACCGGCACGGCAGGCGTACTCCCACTCCGCTTCCGTTGGCAGCCGGTAGAAATTTCCGGTCTTTGCCGTCAGCCACTTGGCAAAATTAAGAGCTGCATAGTGAGTCATGCTGATTGCCGGATATCCATCCGTTCCCATACCAAAACTCATCTCCACATAGGGCGGGGTCGGGATCGAGATAGCATCCACACCAATCTGAACCGCGCCATCAGGGTTAGGAACATCATCGGCCAACTCATCCATCGCCTGTCGTGAAAAGAGTTCGTATTGCTGCCAGGTCACTTCATACTTTGCCATCCAGAAGTCATCGACCCGGACATCCCGCTGTTTCACATCGGGATCACCCATCTGAAATACTCCCCCCGGAACCGGTTCCAGCTCTATCTGCTCTTCACTTCCGGAAATCTGTTCTGAATAGGAGTCAAATTCTGAATCCTGCCGTTCTGCATCTGCTGATATTTCGCTGCTGCTGATTGCAAATACCAGGATCAATAGAAATAAGGTGCCCTTCATGTTGCTTCTGTTCAAACTTAAAATTCATCAAATTGTGCAATAACCGCTTGAATCACCTCATGTAGATAATGCAGGCGCCGTGCTGCGATAAGGAACAGGATGGCTGTACATCCACTGCCCGGCTGTCATGCCAGACTCTGCCCCCTTCCCGGCAGTACCTTCTGAAACGTATATCAGCTACCCAACACTCATACACGTTTCACAAGGTACTCCCACTTATAAGTACGCTATTTTAAAGTAACCGAATTGAAAAAGATTATAAAAAAAAACAAACTGCCGCCCCGGTACGGGCAGCAGTCTGTTTTCGATTTGATTTCAACTCAGGACAGATCGTATGTCCTGAGATCCAGGAATCGATGCCTTGATCCTAGTAACCCGGGTTTTGCACCAGGTTTTCGTTTCGCTGCATCTCCTCCTGACGAATAGGAATGAAGTAGTGGCTGTCGTTCCAGCCTCGAGGAGAAACCATCGTGGTTCCTTCCGTTCCTGCAGGAATATAACTCTCATACGTTACATTCGTATAAGTGCTCCTGTCGTCCCGGTCGGTGGCGTCGGCCGTGATACGGATACCGTGGCCATCCACCATCACATCCGGAGCGATTTTCCAACGACGGATGTCGAAGTAGCGGTGCTCCTCATGAAAGAGTTCCACCCGCCGTTCATTCCGGTACCGCTCGACCAGTGCCTGGCCGGTGTCGGTGATCGGCGGCATATCTACACGTGCCCGTATCTGGTTGATCGCGTTTTGAGCAGCAGCATCGTCACCCAGCTCCATGGATGCTTCCGCGTAGTTCAGCAGAACCTCTGCATATCGGAAAAATCTCCATGGGATTGTCTGGGTAGTGTTGTGATGCCGTACCTCTTCAGAGAGATACTTCCGGATATAGTAGCCGGAGTAACTTCCGTTCCAGTCCTCGATCGGGCCGCGGCGTGAATCGACCGCATCTTCAACCGTACCGCTCGGCAGGTTCAGCACGTTCCAGGTCTGGATGATCCCGTTTGGCTCAAACGGAGCGCGGAAGGAGGGAGACTCCTGCCACTGCGCACCATCATAGAGGATGGATGCCTCGAGACGGGGGTCACGGTTCTCGTAGATCGCCCCGGCGTGTGCCGGATTGTTCCAGTCAAACGCGCTGCCGTCTCTCATCTCATAGCTGTCGATCAGAGACTGAAGCGGTGTGTTCCCTGCCCAGTTCCGATAGCCGTTCGGCCCATTATAGATACCCGGACGGGCACCAATGCCATTAGCTGTTGACTGTACGAAGTGACGGCTCATGATGATCTCTTCATGATCTTCCGGTGTGAGGAAGATCTGTTTGTAGTTCTCTACCGGATCGTCATGACGATCGAAGAGACTATAGATTCCGAGATCCATCACAGCCTGTGAAGCAGCTCGAGCATCTTGCCACATCGCCTGCTGGTTGCCGGACGGGAAGCCGACCAGCTCGTTGGCAGGGTTGTCGTGGAACAGGTCACTCGCTGCGTGCGTCAGGATGCGCGCCTTGAGGGCCAGTGCGGCGCCCCTGGTTGCACGTCCCAGTTCACGGGGTTGCAGAGGCAGCAGAGGTGCTGCCGCTTCAATATCCGAGAGGATAAAGTCCAGGGTCTCCTCATACGTGCTCCGGTGAACGAGCATATCGTCATCCAGATCGAACGGCTCGGTAATAATCGGAACACCTCCGAGCATCCGGAGCAGGTTGTGGTAGAAATAAGCCCGCAGGAAGAGTGCCTCTCCCTTGAGCTGATTTCGTAATCCCGCATCGATCACCTCTACTTCGTCGATCTGTCCCAGGAAAATATTCGCCTGGCGGATCCTTTCGTAGAGATCGTCCCAGCGGAAGTGTTCGAAGTCACCACGGCCCCATGGCCCGAAGTTGCCTGGGGAGACATTCCCCAGAACGGCATCGTTGGTACCATATCCGTGAATAAAGTGCGTGTCGTCAGACATGGATGAGTTGGAGACCTCACGGAATCCGTGCATCATCCCGCCATAGACGTCATTCAGAAACAGCTGGACAAGATTTGCATCCGTCCAGACCGCGTCATCCGATATCTCATCCAGTGGTGTCCGGTTGAGTACATCGAAATCGCATGCGCTGACGAATAGTACAGCGCAAAGTAGTCCTAACAGTTTAATTTTTATGTTCTTCATAATCCTCTATTGACTAAAATGTTACGGATAAGCCGACATTTACAACCCGCTTCTGCGGATAGTAAGAGCCAGATGAGTTCCTTGCTTCCGGATCCATCCAGAACTTGGAGAAGGTCAGAAGGTTGAAACCATTTGCATACACCCGCAGTCTCTGGAGCCCAAGCTGGGCAGCAAGATTGGAGGGCAGCCTGTATCCGATTTCAGCATTTTTCAACCGTACATAGTCCGTGTTGTGGAGGAAGTGGGTATTGCCATGCGCCATCCAATACTCTTCCTGCCGCTGGAACGCTCTCGGTTGAGAAGCAGTCGGGTTATCCGGAGTCCACCGGTCCTCTGCAAAATCCTGGAAGTAGTTTCCGAAGTCTCCGGATTGGGTGGAGATATACTGAGCGGCACCTGTTGCACCTTCAAGCAGAAGTGTAAAGTCGATTGACTTGTAGACACCGCTGATGTTCAGGCCGCCGTTGTACTCTGGGAAGTACGTTCTCCGGTCCCGGTATCGGTCATCGGAATCGATGACGCCGTCACCGTTAATATCTTCGAAGATCACGTCACCGGGGCGGGCACCTGGCCAGCTCGGTGTGCTCTCAACTTCAGCCCAGTCGTCAAAAACGCCCAGGGACTTGTAGTAGAGGTTCGTGTCCATCTTGAAGCCAGTGGACTGCTGCCACTCGGGTGCACCCGGGGCTTCATCCCAGAACTGGATTTCGTTGGTTGCATAGCCGAATCCGAAAGAGACATCCAGGAGAAATTCCGGGCTGATCTGGTCGGACCAGGTGATGTTACCATCCCATCCCCAGCTCTTCACCTCACCGATGTTCTCTTCAGGAAGGCTAATACCGGCCGTCTGAGGAACAGACGCGTTTCGCTGGTGGAGGATATCCGTTCTCAGGTAGTTGTAGTAATCAACTTCCAGAGAGAGTTTGTTATCGAACATGGACGCTTCCACACCGACGTCAAACTGGTTGGCAACCTCCCAGGTTACATTCGGGTTCGGAGTACGCGACGCTTCGATCGATTGAACGATGTTTCCGCCAAATACATGGCCTCGTCCAAACTCATAGGTCGACAGGTACTGGAACGCGGAGATCCGGTCGTTCCCGGTCTGTCCCCAGGATGATCGAAGTTTCAACTCGTCAAAGAAGTCGGTCGCGTTCGTGAACCAATCTTCCTGCGTCAATCTCCACGCTGCGGAGACGGAAGGGAAAAAGCCGAACCGGCTATCTTCCGGGAAGATATAGGAGCCGTCATAGCGCCCGATCAGCTCAACCATATACTTGCTCTGGTAGTTGTAGTTGACACGGCTGAAGAAGTTGATTCGAGCGTAGTCACCCGCGCCACTCCAGATATCCTGCTGATCCTGTGCACCTGCATCCAGTTGCTGGATCTGCGTGGAGGGGTAGTATCGTCTAAATGCACCGATACTTGTATCTTCGCCCGTTTCTCTCTCTGCACCAACCAGGATTGTATAGGAGTGATTCTCCAAATCCTGCCGGTACTGCGCAATACCACTAACGGTAATGTCAGTTGCATTGGCCCGCTCCTCTGTCAATCGGGGATCGGAGAAAGGCACCTGGCTCGCATTCAGGATCGGCTCCCCTGAGGAGTCAAATCCGGAGAGTGCATAGAGGGTCCACGGTGTCTGCCACCGTTTTCTGTCTCTATTGTAAACGTCAACCGCTGCATTTCCAATGAAGGAGAGCCCCTCAACACGCGGAATTTCCACCGTAACACTGGTATTGCTTTGAAGGTAGTATCTCGCGTCCCTGTCATATCCGGTCGCGTCCGTACCGGTTACTACCGGGTTGGTTCCGTTCTCGATATCCGGGGCAGGAAGGCCGTTGGGCCAGAATCCAGGCTCATTCGGCTTGCCGCGCATCAACATCCGGAATGTGGCGCCGGCACCTTCGGTCGGGAAGTTTCTCTCTTCCAGCCGCCCGACGACGTCAAACGTCATGGAGATATTGTCCGTAAGCTGTCCGTCAAGATTGCTTCGGAACTGATACTCGTTGTAGCGGGTCGCGCTGTTCTCGTAGTATCCATCTTCGGTCAAACCGCCGAAGGAGAGACGATACCTCATGGACTGGCTTCCGCCGGAAATGGACATATCCGCACGCGTCTGGTAGGACATCGGCTTTAGCGCCTCTGCAAACCAGTCAGTGTTGGGACAGTTCCACGGATCCTGCTCGAGCCGGTGGCAGTCGATATCCGACTGTGTATAGCGCAGATCCCGGCCAGCATATGAATCCGTCTCGTTCAGCATGGTCATGTAGGTCGCCGCGTCCGCCATCTCTGGAATCCGCGTCGGCTGGTTGAAACCCTGATTTATATCAAAGTTGAACTCGGGAGCACCTGCCTCTCCACGCTTGGTGGTGACAAGAATCACACCGTTCGCTGCACGGGAGCCGTAGATCGCAGCAGAAGCATCCTTCAGGACACTGATGCTTTCGATATCTCTAGGGTTGATTCGATCCAGGCCACCCCGGCGATCCGGTACGCCGTCAATCACGATCAGCGGATTGTTGTTGTTCAGTGTTGAATTCCCGCGAATCCGGATACTGGCACCGTCATATCCCGGCTCACCACTGTCGGTAACAGTGATCACGCCCGGTACGGTACCGGTCAGCTGATTCGAAAGGTTCGTCACGGGAACCCGCTCCATCCGCTCTCCCGAAAGGGAACTGACGGAACCTGAGAGAGTCTCCCGGGTCTGTGTTCCATACCCGACTACGATGACTTCCTCACCGCCCAAAACTGCCAGCGACATGGAAACGTTGATTTCGCTTCGGCCGGCCACTGCGATCTCCTGGGGCTGATAACCCACATAAGAGAAACGAAGTGTTGCGTCGGAAGGAACATTAATTGAATAATTTCCATCCAGGTCTGTAATTACACCCGAATCGGTACCGGCAAGCACAACGTTAACACCGGGCAGCGTTTCCCCGGAGCCTTCGTCGGTCACCGTTCCTGTAACGGTCGTTTGCGCCATCCCTGCGGTCGCCAGACCGAAGAACAGACAAACTGTAAGTAGTAACTTGTATTTACCCATAATACCTACTCCAATTATTAACTCTGATTAAAGGGCTCTTACTATTTCCCCGCCGAAAAGGCCGGTTAACTTCAGAACCCGTGATTTACTATAAACATCCGGCCTGATAGCGCTACCAAACGGAGAAAGTAAAAAACCCTCTCAGAGGGAAACGCTCTCAAAAAAACCTGATGCAGATGTTAATTTGCATTAACAACAAGAAAATTAATATTAATGGAAGGGAAGTCAAGAAAATAATTATCTCTTTTTTCTGTTACCGCCTGCTTTACAAAAGCATCGAAACCGAAGCCAGAAAAGCGTTTTTTTAGGGTATCGGCCATACTATTACTTAACCGGTATCTCTGGCTGGAACAGGAGTCTGGTTAATTTTGAGCAGATTTTGAGTATGAAACAGGCAGAAAGGCAAATTTTGTGCAACAATTTTGTTGCTTCATCGTATGGAGCGGGTTCAGGTGAGAAGTGATGGCCGGGTTCAGTTGTATTCCGGGTTCTGGGCCAGCCGGTCGTTCCGGTTTATCTCCTCTTCCGGAATCGGCAGGAAGTACATGCGGTCCAGCCAGCGACGTGCCTGTACACCCTCGCCAAGTTCATAGCTGTAATTAAAGTAGGTTTCACGGTCCATCCGGTCCTCCGCCTCCACTGAAATCGTCAAAACCTGAATGTCTTCATACGTTTCGGGGGCAATCTTCCAGCGACGGACATCCCAGTAGCGGTGCTCTTCAAATGCCAGCTCCACCCGGCGTTCATTCCGGTAGAGCTCTTTCAGCTCCTCGCCACTCGCGATAGTCTCCGGCATCCCGGCACGTTCCCGGATCAGATTCAGCACCCTGCGCGCTTCACCGTCATCCCCCAGTTCCAGGGAGGCTTCCGCATAGTTCAGCAGGATCTCGGCATAACGGAAAAAACGCCAGGGCACCTCTTGTCGGCGATCGAGCGGATTCACCTCCGGATCGATGAATTTCCGAAGGTAGTAGCCGGTACGCGTATGATTGATCCTCTGTACGGGACTTAACCTGGCATCCAGCCCAAAATAACTGCTTCCATCTGTTACATTCACCTCAACAAATGTCTGGATCACACCCTGCGGGTCATGGGGCGCCCCTCTGAATGTACGTTCCCGCCACTCTGCCCCGTCATATAAGATAGTCGCATAGAACCGTGGGTCCCGGCTCTCATAGGGGGAGGCGGCGTGTTCAGGGTTTTCCCAACTGAAGGGTGATCCGTCAGACATCCGGAATGCATCCGTCAAAGCCGGCAGCGGTGTATTTCCACCCCAGAGTTGATAACCGTTCGGGCCATTGTGCAAACCGGGGTGGTATCCATCCTCGCTGATGACCTGGGAACTTACATCCGACCGGAAAAAGCGGCTCATGATCGACTCCTCGTGCTCCTCGTTGGCCAGGAAGAGCTGTGTAAAATTCTCGACCGGATCTTCGTATCGGTTAAAGAGGGAGTAGATCCCCAAATCCATCACATCGCGGGCGGCATCCCTGGCCGCCTCCCAGTACATCTGGCGATTTCCCGTCGTATACCCGGTATACTCACTGGCCGGATTCTCATGAAAGAGGTCACTCGCTGCATAGAGAAGAACCCTCGATTTCAGGGCAAGTGCAGCCCCTGCCGACGCTCGCCCTTCCTCCCCCGGTTCCGGGTCGAGCAGCTCTGCCGCTCTCTCCGCCTCCTCAATGATAAACTCTACCGTTTCAGCAAACGTGTTGCGGGAGACCAGAAACTCATCGTCATTCAGGGCAAACGTACGGGTGATGATTGGCACACCGCCATAATTTCTCAGCAGGTTGTGGTAAACGTAGGCCCGCAAAAAATGGGTCTCTCCTTTTATATTGCGGATCAGCTCCGGGTCCTCAATGGCAGAATCGTCAATATTTTCAATCATCGCATTCAGCTGGCTGATCCCGGAGTAGGAGTGTCCCCATTGAAAATGCTCCAGGCCATCCTCATCCCAGGCTCCCAGGTATCCGGCCGTTGTAATCCCCTGAACGACCTCGGTTACTCCGTAGCCGTGAATAAAGTGGGCCTCATCCGTAAGGGATGCGAGCATGATTTCGTGCAGGCCGTGGCCCATCGTACCGTAAAGGCCGTTCAGTGTCTGCTGGATCAACTGCGGATTCTCCCATACATCATCATCGATAAGCTGCTGGTCAGCTCCTGCATCCAGTGCATCAAAATCACATCCGGCGGACAGGAGAGTGGCCACCAGAATCAAAATCGTAAATGAGTGAATCTGCTTCATAAGGTTTAAAATGAAATACATGCCAGATTATTGTACAACGTACCTGATTAACTTCCAATAACCGACCCTGGCAGCAACTTCGTTTCAAAAACCGGAATCAAACCCCGGATTCACACCCCATGAATTCCTTACTTTATTGTAACTTTGGACAGAATACTGAATTGAGGCGACAGGGAATAGGTGATAGTTCTCGATAATCGAAAAGTTCTTATCTATCGAAACCTTTTCCCTGTCATCCATCATCCATCTATCCCCTGAAATATGGAACTACTTACAGAAGCCAACGATCTTGTACTCGTCGGAAATGAGGTTTGGCGCATACTGATCTTCACCATACTGATCGCAATCGCTTTCCTCTTTGGGAAGATATTGAAGTTTCTGTTCAAACGGATCGCCCCCAAACTGGATGAAAAGGGTAACCGTATTCTGGCCGTCTCCTTCCGGTCGGCTGCAAATTCGATCACATTCCCAATTTTTGCTTTCGGATTACGAATAGCCGTCTCTTTTTTGACCATACCGGAAGAGTTTCACGAACTGGCACTTACGCTGATCCAGGTTCTGATCGTCATTGCAATCGGCCATTTCGCCTACCGTCAGGTCGATGTGATTGACGCCTGGCTTGAACGGTTTGGTAACAAGGATGATGTTCAGATTGACGGGATGCTGATCCCGATCATCGGAAAATCCCTGCGGGTAACGGTAACCATTCTGGTGATTCTGCAAATTGCCCAGACGCTGAGCGACCAGCCCATAACCAGCATTCTTGCCGGTATCGGCATCGGCGGCCTGGCACTCGGCCTGGCTGCACAGGATACGATCCGAAACTTTTTCGGCTCCCTGATGATCTTTGCAGACAAGCCGTTCGATGTTGGAGAGCTGATCAATCTGGATGATAAACTGGGGGTGATCCAGGAGGTAGGGGTCCGCACGACCAAAATCCGGACGCTTGACGGACATATGCTGACCGTACCGAACGGGGTTCTTGCAAACACCACCATACACAATATTGGCAAACGGCCCTACATTCGGAGAGTCATGAATGTAACTATCACCTACGATACCACACCCGATATGGTAGACCGTGCCCTGGAGATCCTCCGGGAGATCTTTGACAATCACGAGGGGATGAACGAGGAATTCCCTCCCCGCATTTTCTTCAATGAGCTCAACGCGGATTCTCTCAATCTCACTGTCTTCTACTGGTACCACCCGCCGGACTACTGGAAGTATATGGAGTTCAGCGAGCATGTAAACAAGGAGATCTACCGCCGGTTCAACGAAGAGGGGATCGACTTCGCATTCCCGACTCAGACCATCCACCTGGCAGGGGGAGACAGTGGTAAGGATACAGAATTCAGTAATAAGGAGTAAGGAGGGGACGGATCAGGGCCGGCAGACTGGCCGTTATCGGGGACGGTTGCGGGTGATCTCAATGAACTCTTCATTGTCCACACCCGGCCGGCCGTCATAGTTGGCTACCTCTACGGTAGAAGAGTAGACCAGGCGGGAGGTTCGGACCAGCTTCGGTATATCGACATTCTCTATGTGATCGGATGGCCGGTGATAATCCTCATGCACACCTGTAAAGAAAAAGACAAACGGGACTCCGAGCCGTCCGAAATTCCAGTGGTCGCTCCGCCGATAAAACTGGTTGCGATCCTGAAGGTCGTTAAAAAAGTAATCGAGCCGCATCTCCACCGTGCGGTCATTGGCCACATGGACCAGGCTGTCAAGTTCCGAAGAGATAATATTCCCCCCGATGATATAGACATAATCGGTATCTCCCGCCTCCACATTACGTGCATCACTTCTGCCGATCATATCGGCATTAAACGCTGTAACTGTCTGCTCGATCGGAATCGCCGGGTGGTCGCTGTAATACCTGGAACCGAGCAGCCCCTTCTCCTCCGCGGACACATGCAGAAAGAGTACGCTTCGTTTCAGCCGGTTTCCGGCTTCGGCCGCCTGATGAAGCGCCTGCGCGGCGGCCATCAACCCGGCCGTACCGCTCCCGTTATCATCCGCGCCGTTGTTGATCATATCTCCGTTATTATCCGGATTGGTAATCCCCACATGGTCGTAATGGGCCATCAGAACCACTACCTCATCCCGAAGTTCGGGATCAGCTCCCTCCAAAAGCGCGACTACATTTTCTGTCCGAATCTCCCGGGTCCCTTCATAGGGCCGGTAATCGAGCTGATAGCCGAGTTCTTTCGCTTCAAACGAGCTGATCTCCCGGATCGTCTCTTCCCGGAGTTCCTCCAATTCATCCACCGATCCAAGACCCAGCAACTCTGCTGCCAGCAAGGGGCTTACTTCCAGATACCCCTTCTGATCCGGTACGGAGCGGGTCGAGGTATCGAGATAGGCGAGCCGCATTGATCTCGGTTTCTGTATGAGAGTCGAAGCCAGTTCAGACCTGCTTTCAAACGACTCCTGTGAATCGCCCGAGATAAAGAGAATGCCTGCTGCCCCGGTCTTTTCAAACAGAGAGTCGGGCCGGTTGATATCGGTTATTGAAGGGTCGATCAGAGTATCTCCATTCGCGATATAGGGAATATCATCAAAAATCAGTACCCAATTGTCCCGGAAATCAGCCCCTTCCAGATGGTGCACCCCCCTGGAAGGATCATTCACGCCAAAGCCCGCAAACAGGATCTCCCCTTTGTGCGCCGTGTTGCTCCCCGCCAGCCTTAGAAATCCCGGTCGATTGCCGGGTACAGCCTTCTCATGGCGTACCAGTGCAGTATCTCTTCCGGAAACATTATAGATTGAAAAGACCAGGCTGTCGGTCTGTTCTGCATTCAGCCCGAAGTACTGAAAGTACCCTTCATCTCCCATCGGTTTGAAGCCGAGTTGGTTGTAGTAGCCGGCCAGATAATGTGCCGCTTGCTTCTGGCCAGGCATACCGGTTTCACGGCCCTGCAGAGAGTCATGCGCAATCGCCGATAACTGCCCGAGCAGGAACTCTTCTGAAATCGCTTCGCGGTACTCGAGCATCACCTCATTGGAAGCGACCTCCATGTCAGAAGATCCTGAGGGGAGTTGGCTCATACAGCCGGAGAGTAGAATCAAAGGGTATAGAAATGGAACAACGTTCTTGAGACTCATCGCAGTAGTGGATTATAACATTTGTGAAATAGTGTCTCTATGAGTTTTCTTACAAACACTAAATAAACAGGAAAAGGGATCGAAACCGGGCAGATTAGTCGGTTCTCCGGTACCCGTTTTTTCTACTCTTCCGAAAAACCGGCGTGAATAATCTCGTCCACCGGCCGGAGATCGAGATGAAAATCGACCGCATCCTGATCCGGTTCCAGATAGAGCCGGATCTGCTGTTCTTTCAGCATTTCTAGAACGGCAAGAAATGTGACAACCACTTCCAGGCGGCTCTTGAATGCTTCGCAGAGAGCAATAAAGGAGGTTTTACCCCGATTCTGAAGAGTGCGTATCACAAATTCACACTGCTCTTCGACCGTAACAGCCACCTTCTCCACCTTGTGGTAGGCGTGCTGCTTTTTAATATCCGCCAGAACCTTCCGGAATGCTGCCATCAATTCAAAAATTGAGACATCTTTTAATGCCTCTCCGGAGGCCTGTTTCTCTACCTGATCCTCATCAAAATATCCACGGTAGTACTTCAGACGCGCCTCTTCATCGATCACCGACATCTTTTCGGCCATCTCCTTGTAGCGTTTGTACTCCAGCAGTTTCTGAACCAGCTCGTATCGAGGGTCCTCTTCATCCAGGAGCTCCTCATCCTCCCGGTCCATCGGGAGCATCATCTTCGCCTTGATCGACATCAGCATACTTGCCATCAGGATAAATTCACTGGCAACATCCAGGTCGAGTTCCTCCATGAGGTGGACATACTCCAGAAACTCATTCGTGATATGGGAGATCGGAATATCGTAGATATCCAGCTCATCCCTCTTGATAAAGAAGAGGAGCAGATCGAGGGGGCCTTCAAAATTTTTTAGCTGGACTCTGTACATGAGCTGAATCAAAGGGTGCCGCACCAGAATACCTGACTGCTATCCTGCAAAAACAGTGACGTTGCGAACCTGCCGGCAAAAGCAGAAATAGCAGTTTTGTGAAGATCGTAAATTAAGTTGAAAAGGCAAAAGGAGAAGTGAACCTGGCGTACCGTCAATCATGCGATCTGACAAACGGTTCCGCCAGGTGGCGATGCCCCATAAGAGCATGGGTACCCGTACACAACTATCTTGTCAAGTTACCCCTGATCCCCAAAGAGTGCATCCACAAATGAGGCGCGGCCAAAAACCTGCAGATCTTCAATCTTCTCTCCGACCCCGATGTACTTGACCGGAACACTCAGTTCATGGGAGATTCCGATGACGATCCCCCCTTTAGCTGTTCCGTCCAGCTTGGTAAGTACCAGGCCGGTTATATCGACCACTTCCGTAAATGCTTTGGCCTGCTGCATCGCATTCTGCCCGGTCGATGCATCGAGTACCAGTAACACTTCATGCGGGGCGTTCTCGACCACTTTCCCCATCACCCGTTTGATCTTTCCAAGCTCTTCCATCAACGACCGCTTGTTGTGAAGCCGGCCGGCTGTATCGATCAGAGCGACATCCGCTCCCCTGGACTTTGCCGATGATACCGTATCATACGCGACAGCTGCCGGATCTGCATCCTGCCCCTGCTGAATAATCGGAACACCGGCCCGTTCACTCCAAATTTTCAACTGATCCACAGCGGCCGCCCGAAACGTATCCGCCGCACCCAGCAATACCTCTTTTCCCGCCATTTTGTAGAGATGCGCCAATTTTCCAATGGTTGTTGTTTTCCCCACTCCGTTCACACCCACTACCATGATGATGTGCGGTTTTTCGGGAAAATCGGCATGAAAATCTGCCGGTCGTTCAGGCCCGCTCTCTTTCAGCAGTGCAGAAATCTCCTCCCGGAGGATCTGTTGCAGCTCATCCTGGGTCAGGTATTTGTCTTTGGCAACCCGCACTTCCAGTCGTCCGATGATATCCAGTGTTGTCTTTACCCCGACATCCGAAGAGATCAGAATCTCCTCCAGCTCGTCAAGCACGTCGGCATCGATCTCATCCTTGCCGGCAAGCGTTTTGCCCAGCTTTTGAAGCAGCCCTTCGCGGCTCTTTTCAACCCCTTTGTCGAGTTTCTCCTTCTTCGCAAGTCCCAGTTTATCCAGCCAGCTCATTTGTTATAGAATTTAGAATTTAGGAGTAGACGTATTCTTTCCTCTGTCACCTATACTAGTGTCCTAAGAAAATGTCAAGGTCAAGGCGGGCGAAGGCCAAAAAAACGCAGTGTACAAGTTGTACATGAGTATTTTTTGGACGAGCCCAACGCAGAGATTGACGTTTTCTTAGGACACTAGTTAAATTCAGCTCCTTTTCGGATCTGATTGAACCTGTAAAAATAGTGAAAAAATGACCCAACCATCAGTATAACGGAAGTAATCATCAAAAACTGTTGTATTCCGGCTGCATCCGGCAGAAAAAAGACAGATACCCAGTAGAGGGCCATCACATTGACGGACACCTTTCCGGACATCACCGCCATGGCCACCTTGCCCCGAATCCACTTGATGTAGAGAGATCCCGCAATGATGGAGAGATCCCGAATTACACCGAACAGAAAGTACCAGAGTGGAATCCAGCCCAGCCAGACCGTATAGGCAAACAGTAAACATGCCATGAATTTGTCCGCTACCGGGTCGAGCGCTTTTCCCAACTCGGACACTTCATTCCGTTTTCGGGCAACCAGCCCGTCCAGGTAGTCGGAAAAAACACCGTAAACAATCAGCAGCAGAATGGGTGTATTGAGTTGATAATGATTCTCCATATGCAGCCAGATGACAGGAAAAGCTACCAGTATACGGGAGAAAGAGATCAGGTTTGACCAGGTATAGATATCATCTTTTACCGATATCTTTCGTCCGTCTATATTGGTAAGTTTATGCTTGGTCATGAATATGGATTTCTGAAATCACAACACTGTAATCGCACGGTGTTCTCTCCAGGAGTTCATTTATTATTGCTGTATCCGATGTCATCTCAACCACAGGAGGCTTTGCATCCGCCGGTGGGCAGGCTGGCCTCGTTACGATCCCAAAAGTCCGACAGACTCCTGGTTTATCAAAACCTCCACATACTGTATGGGGTAAAATCGCATAATTGAGATGACACCGTAAATACAGGAAGGATCGGACAAAAATATCAATTTTTTCGATACCTCTCAGTGAAAACCGAAATCATCCCGTTTTCTCATGAATCAGAACAGAATGAGTGACAAAGACCCGCTGACAGAAACCACCCGCAGATCTGAAGAGATATTCAAGGGTAAACTTCTTCACGTTTTTCGGGATGAAGTGTCTCTGCCCGACGGAAAGAGCTCTGCAAGAGAGTGGATCAGGCACCCCGGCGCTTGTGCCATCGTCCCTGTGTTCCGCGACGGCACGATCATGCTGGTCCGGCAGTTCCGCTATCCCCTCAAGCAAACGTTCTTTGAAGTTCCGGCCGGGAAAATTGACCCTGGTGAACCTCCCTATACAACTGCGGTCCGCGAACTGGAGGAAGAGACGGGCCTTCAGGCAGGCCATTGTGAGAAGGTGGGCCACTTCCACCCGGTGATCGGTTATTCGGATGAGATCATCCACTGTTTCGTTGCATGGGATCTGGACCGGCACTCCATGAATTCGGACAGCGATGAGTTTCTGGAACCGGTACAAATGCCATTTTCCGATGCGACCACCATGATCCGGTCCGGGGAGATCACCGACGGAAAGACGATCTGTTCTCTGATGCAGACGCAAATGTGGTGGGAAACCAACGGGCCGTTTGAGATTGCATTCTGATTTGGCTTGATCCCCCGTCCTGGTTTTGATACCCGGGGGTTCCACGAATAAACCCCTCCTGTATTCCGTATTCTTCTCCTGACTCCTGTATTCTGCCCTTCCCTATCCGTAGCGTTCCAGGAAGTCTCTGGCTTTAATCAGCTCAACGGTTTCATTGGTCTCGCGATCGATCACCGCTACCTGAAAGAGGCTGATGATCGCCTGGCTGTTAATTGATTCGATCGTCTCCTTCAGAGAGTTACACTCATCCGTCTCGCTCACAAGGTCGTTCACCCCCTGAACCACATACCGATACTCTCTCTCCCGGCCGGAAGCCTTCGAATCGGCATCCGGCTGTGACTCTTCAAAATAGTCCCGGATCGCCTCTTCCGTAACGAACCACTGTACACCCATTTTGCGCCCCTTCAGTTTTCCTTCCCTCAGGTAGGTGCGAAGGGTCATCTTGCTGATCCCCAACCTCTCATGGAGATCCTCAACGGTGTAGAGCGTCAGATTACCGATCTTTTTTGGCATGGAGCACGTTCTTTCTCTTCCTTTCAACCTTCAACGTAAATATACAATCTCTGTGTGAATTGAATAGAGAGAACTTCTCCCCTGATAATTATCGAATCGAGACTGGGAGGTATCGGTTTGACGGGCTCCCGGCACCGCCACAGTAGACTCGGCAGACTCCTAGTGTCGTGTCAACCGTGCGATGTGGGATAAGATCAAGACTTAGCCCCGCAAGAGTGTCGTTAACAAGGCACTACCGCAACAGAATCAGGTTTGAGAGCCAGGGGTAGGGGGCCGGTTCACACGGAATGAGACGGGAAAATTCATCCGTACAGCTTTCATATGGAATCGTTTTACTGACGATACCCGCCAGATATCCTGTTCCATTCACTACGTTCGAGATACCTTCCGGCAGTTCCACAATTTTTTCATCAACATTTGAAAAATGAAGATAGTCCGGGCCGGCAGAGGCGATATAGATGGATATTCTTGTCATTCTCTCTTCATTGAATTCGAATCTGTCCTCCTCGATCGGGGTGACACAATCCCAGGTGATATCCATAACGCGATCGCAAACAGGGCTTGTGAGCGACTGCAGTCGCCTGCGGTCTGCGCGAGGGTCTAACTCGATCACATACTCTCCGGATGCCTGACGGGCTGTATCCTGAAGATGTGGAAACACGGCCGTATACTCAACTCTGACATTATAAGGGTCAAAGTAGTAGACGGTTTGCACATCTGCCAGCCGTTCAACCCCTTCCAGGTAGATAAAATCAGAAGGTTCCGGGTTTGCCTGGCTGCGGGGTACCCTTCTCATGACCGGAACCGGAAAATCTTCCGGCAGCCGAACCTCGGAATAGCTCTCCTCGCCGGACTCATTCACAGCCCGTACACGATAGGAGCGGCCCGCCAGCAGTTGCCTGTCCGACCAGAAATTCCAGGCATAATTTCCGTGGGCATACCCTATCAATACTCCGTTCATCTCTGTTGACTCGCCTGTTTCAACATCTTCCAGCCAGACTGACCCTTCAAACGGAGCATCGGGATCTGTAAACAGAGACTCTCTTACAGGAGCGACCCGTACCCACTGCGTATCAGCTGAAGCATCCAGAAAACCATAGATCGAAAAATGATATTGATCATTCACCTGCCAGGGTTCGAAGACCTCGTCACATGCAGAAATCCACATTACCGGACATATAATGAATAGTAATATCCGTTTCAGAGGGTTTATTGAGAATGGTATCTCTTTCAATTGTATCATAGTGTATAGAATTGGATTGAGAAAACGCACCAGTACTTTATAGATACACGAATAACCGGGTTTACCCTTACAAAATAATTCCAGATTCCTTGATTCGCTTGGTCCTCAATGTAAAAAGGGCAGCTTTTCACATGAAAAGCTGCCCTTTTTTACGTTCAAATTGAAATGGTCTGTCGGATTCGCCCGGGCTACTCCGCTTCGACAGCCGGGGCCACTTCTCCCGATTTCCAGAAGCGGCTGAACTCCTGTTCCCGGATCCAGACCCGGATCTGATCGACCGTGATGTAGATGACCGGAATCAGAATCAGGGTAATCAGTGTGGATGCCGTGAGGCCGCCAATCACAACCCGGGCCAGTGCAGCCTGGATCTCCCCGCCGGCACCCCAGCCGAACGAGAGTGGAAAGAGCCCGAGTACAGTCGTGAGAGTCGTCATCAGGATCGGGCGCAGCCTCAGACGGCCGGCCTCTATGACCGCTTCCAGAACATTCAGGCCACGGTCCCTGCGCATCAAATTGATATAATCTACCAGTACAATCGCGTTGTTCACCACAATCCCGATCAGCATGATCAACCCCATGATGCTCTGCATGTTCAGGGTGGTTCCGGTAATCAGCATCGTGGGTATGACTCCGACAATTGCAACCGGTACCGAGAACATGACGATCAGCGGGTCGACGAACCGTTCGAATTGTGCGGCCATCACCATATAGATCAGGACCAGTGCCATCAGGATCGACATGACAAAGTCCGACTGCGCTTTCTGCTGCTCTTCAAACTCCCCGCCAAAGCTGAGCGAGAAGCCGATCGGCAGCTCCAGGCCGGCAAGCTCTGCCTGAACCTTTTGAATTGCTGAACCCAGCGGAACCCCGCTCTCCAGGTTGGCGGTAATATTGGTGATTCGCTGACCGTTGATCCGGTTGATGGTCGTCGGGCCCCGTGCGGCCTGCTGGCTGATCACAGAGGAGACAGGCACCACTTCACCATTAGAGGCGATGACCGAAATGTTATCCAGATCGAGCGTACTCATGCGGTCCTGGGGCCGGAGCCGTACCGTGATCGAATACTCTTCACCCCCCTCCCGGAACATCCCCGCACGGCTGCCGCCCACGTTGGTTTGGATTGCCTGGGCAACCTCCCGAACGGTCAGCCCCAGTTCGGAGATCCGTTCCCGGTCAAAGACAATATTCTGTTCGGGACGCCCCTCCTGACGGTCGGATTGTACTCCCCGGATCTCCGGAATTCGTTCCATCCGGGCCCGTATTTCATCTGCTATCCGGTCAGCCTCATCCAGATCATACCCCCTGAGTTCGATCCGAACCGCTTCGTCATCCTCGCCGCCGCCGCCAAAAATCCGTCGTAAAATCCAGAGCCCCGACTGAGCCTGGACCCGGACAGATCCACCGGGGATAATTCCTTCCACACTCTCACGAATATGGTCGGCCAATGCAAAGGAACTGACGGTTCTCTCACTCACATCGACAAGATTGATATCAATACTTGCCCGGCCATTTCGCACTTCGGTTGTCATGTGTTTCACCTGATCCATGGGCAGCAGAGCTTCAACCCTGGATTCCAGTTCACTCAGATACTCATGGGCGATGGCAATATTCAACCCTTCCGCCAGCCGGAAATCGACACTGATCTCATCCGCTTCGGTTTGAGGGGCGAGTTCCATCGGGATGTACTGCCAGGTAAAGAGACAGCCGAGCATCAATACCCCGGTAATTCCGAATACGACTCTTCTGCGCCGGATAGAGGATCTCAAAAACCTGGCATACCGGGTCTCTGTTCTCTCGAATAGTTTCTGGAACCGGCTCTTGTCGCTCTCGGCCTGTTCCGACTCCGGCTTGATGGTCATGAACCGGCTGGCAAGCATGGGAACCAGTGTGAGTGCGACCAGCAGGGAGCACATAAGGGCAAAGACTACGACCAGCGCCAGCTCCTGAAAGAGGGTGCCGGTAATGGTCTGCATGAAGACAACCGGCAGGAAGATAACGGAGGTCGTCAATGTGGACGCCACGATTGCTCCGGATACCTCTTTGGTCCCTTTCAGGGAACTTTCACCGAGACTCCTGCCCTGGCTTCGGAGACGAACGATGTTCTCCAGAACAACAATTGCGTTATCGACAATGAGGCCGACTCCCAGAGCGAGCCCTCCGAAACTCATCTGGTTGAGGGTCAGATCGTTGAAGTATAGAAGCCCGAACGTTGCGATGATCGAGATTGGAATAGATAGCGCGATAATGAATGTTGTGGACCCGTTTCTCAGAAAGATATAGAGCACAAAGATCGCGAGAATACCTCCCCAGAAGGCCGACTGCTGGACATTATCGATGGAGTTCTGAATAAATTCACTCTGGTCAGAGATGACGAAAAGCTGCATATCCTGCCGCTCCAGGTTGATCGCTTCAACCTCCTCCTGGATACCCTGAGAGACAGCTACAGTATTGGCACCGGTCTGCTTCCGGATACCCATCCGGATCATCGGCTGTCCGTTGATATGAACAAGCCGGTTGATATCCTCATAGGTGTCTTCCACTTCCGCAATATCCCGGACCCGAATCGGCCGGCCGTCTACCCTGGTAATGATCGTGTTGGCGATCTCCTCGACTGAACTGTACTCTCCAAGGGTTCGAACGTAGAGCTCATTCAGCCCTTCACGGACATTTCCACCCGGCATGGTCTGATTTTCAGAAGCGATCGCATTCTGTACCTGAACAGCAGAAAGGCCGCTTGCAATCAGAAGATCCCGTTTCAGGTTAACCCGGATCTCCCGGTAGATTCCACCCCAGACGTCGATAGCCCCTACTCCCGGAATCTGTTCCAGCCGTTTGGCTATATCCCGTTCCAGCAGCCGGGTCAACTGATCGAGTTGAGTGGTCGACTGCGCACCCAGAATGACGATCGGCGCATCATTCGGGTCAAATTTCCAGATCCTTGGCGGGTCCGCCTCTTCCGGAAGGCTTCGTCTCACACGGTCCAGGGCGGCCCGTACATCGTTGGCCGCTTCATCCAGGTTGACTCCCTGAGAAAAGTTGAGTGTCACACGGCTTGACCCCTCTTCGGAGGTAGAGGTTACCTCCTCCACATGAGCCACACCTGAAATGGAGTTCTCAATCTGGTCCGTGATAATATTTTCAATCTCCTCCGGACCTACATTCGGGTAGTTCACATTGATCGAGAGTCGCGGGTACTCGATGGGCGGAAGAAGGTCGACCGGCAAATACCGAAACCCGACGATCCCAAGGGTAATTACGATCAGGTAGACCATCGCCGTAGCGATTGGCCGTTTTACAGATGTATCTGTTAATGGCATGAATGTATCAGTGTAGGTAAGCCGATAAACGTTTCAGGCGTCATCGGCAGAACCTGGGTTTTTGGTTAGTTGCCTGATGTTTCTCTGAATCCGGCAGAAAAATCCCTGCTCATCACTTCCCGAAGCAGATCTTCAGGCTGTATCTGCTGCATCGACATGATTCTTTCCCAGGAGGCTGCCCGGATCCTTGCCCGGTTATCCGTACTCCCGATCATCAGGCTCTGACCGACCGTAACTACCCAGTCTCCGCTCTGCACGCCAGTAACACCAGCCACTTCCCTTCCTCTGGCAACCACTTCAATGGTTCGGAATTCAACCTCTGCAGGATCACTGAGCGGGGGCGGATTATCGGTATCCACATCGGTAATCGGTTCGGTTTCCATTCCAAAACCGGGAACGATATAGATCCCCTCCTGACCCGTTCTCGGGTGTTTGTATAGCGCACTCAATGGAATGAGGGTCGTCTGCTCACTCTCACCGTAGAGTATATCGACGGTAACAAACATTCCGGGCAGCAACAGCCCACTCACATTGGATATATCAATCTCCGCTTCTGTACTGAAACTTCCCCTGGCCAGGAATGGAGAGATTCTGGACACGTCGCCATAAAGAAGGGTATCTCCCATCGTTTCAGAATAGATACGTGCTGTATGCCCGATCTCGACATAACGAAGCATATTCTCCGTAAGATTTACAATCACTTTCGTCCGTTCCAAATCCCCGATTACAAACAGCGGAGAATTGGTGTTGACCTGCATACCCATCTCTACGCTTCTGCCTCCAACGGTTCCGCTGATCGGTGCACGGATTACGGTACGGTCCAGTATGTCCTGCTGTTCGCTGAGAGCAGACTCTGCCTGGTCAACCTGAGCAAGCACCAGTTCCAGATCCGCCTCTGCGGAAGCAACCTGCGCCTGGATCGATTCCAGATCGACATCACTGACCAGATTCTGTTGTGCCAGGCTCTCCTGTCGCCGGAGCTGATTGTTCAGCTCGTTCAGGCGTGCTTCCGCCTGACGCGCCCGCGCTTCACTGACCCGCAGATTTGCCCGGGCCTGTATCACTCTCTCATTAAACTCTCGGGATTCAAGACGGACCAGAGGCTCACCCTCCTCCACAACATCACCATTCTCAACCAGCACTTCTACGACCGGTGCAGTGACACGGGGGTAGATTTCAACCTGATTTCCTGCTCGTACAATTCCACTTAGCCGCTCTTCCAGGGGAAGTGATCCATATTGAGCCTGTACAGCCTCCAGTGATGGCATCACAGTACTCATTCCCTCGCCCACAGGCACCTGATCACCTGAACTGCAACCCCAAAGAAGCAGTGGCGCAGAAGTAATAATGTATAGTATTGACCTGAAATTCATCGATTAAGGTAATAGGTGACAGATTGTTTGGTGTTTTGCCTGAAACCGACATTTTTCTCTGTAGCTTGTGTAGACATCCGATCTCTTTGGAGGTTTTGCAAAGATTCCTCTTAAGTTGTTATAATCATCGCAGATACGATAAGAAGTAAACGTCAAATCTTCGGTAATATATTCACCCTGAAATGTTAAAGGTTTTAAAAAGCGTAGCCGCAGGCTCTGCCGGCGCGTAGCTAATGTATAACCCGGAAGACCACTTTTTCTGAATTCATCATAATTTGACGTAACTTTCTATCGTTTCAGGAATCGGGTTGGAACCATTGGAAAGCTGTCCGTTTGCAATGGCTCCGGGCAAGCACTCAATGTTTGCACTCTGTTCCGTAATTCCGGGCTTCGAAGCTATAATATACATGCTATGAAAAGGAAAATAGTTACCGGTTCCGTATTAACTCTTTTTATCGCCGTTTTTCTCTATTTCTCTTTTGACCATATTACACCAAATGAAATTGAAAATGCGCCAGACTGGATGCCGCTGGAGGAAGCGCTCACCCAGGCGAGTCTGAATAACAGCGACAAACTGATCCTGATCGACATCTACGAAACCGGCTGCCGGTTTTGCAGGCAGATGGAGAGGGAAGTCTACCCCTCCGAAACGATCCGCACCCTCATTGACCGTGATTTCTACCCCGTCAAGATCAATGGAAATTCAGAAGCGGTCATTGAGTTCCTCGGGGAACCGATGATGGAGAAAGAGTTTTCATCGAAGATGGGAGTTACTGCATTTCCATTTACAGTAATCATGGACAGCAGCGGGAATGTTGTAGACCGACGGCGTGGTTTCATGGGTACGATGGATATGAGCCGGTTTCTGAATGGAGCCCTCGAAATCAGATAGTTCAGAGAACCTGACGGGCTTGAAACCGATACCTCCCGATTGACCCAATGGAGCTTTTATAAACCGTGATCCTTTCTATGGCTGACATTGTCGAATCGTACAAACTGGGCGATATCTCTGTAACGGTTTCGGAAACGGACAAACCGAACCGCTTGCATATTGAGTGTAATGACGGCACCTATCATTCGGAATTCACTGTGAGCCGGTATGAGCACCAACATTACAAGAGACATATGAACCAGAAGATCCTCAAGGCCTACAAGAGCGAGTATGGGGAGAGGTAGTACAGCCTGCTGTCACTGACATCGGACATCCCTGCCCGACAGACTCCTGGTAAGGTTACGGCCTCTCGCCGATCCTACCGGTATGAGCCAGCGTATTTCCTATTCCTTCCCGTGGCCCCGCTATCCGGCCATCCGAATTGCTTTTCTCTTCGGAACCGGCAGCCTGCTTGCACGGTTCACAGAGTTATCGATACAATTCTGGGGCATCACTCTGCTTTTCGTTCTTTCGGCCTGGGTTCTTTCCGAAATCCGGTTTCGATCCTCACTCCAACTCGTCGTTCACCTGCTTTCGCTTCTCGCCTGCCTGCTCTCAATTTTACTCTTCGGTGCACTCCGAATGAGTTATCTGGAGATGAACCGTAATGAGCTGATACAGACCGCTGAGAAGCTGCATCCATTTTTCTGGGAAGAGCTGCAAGTAACAGGAGTCATTCAAAGCCGGCATATCTCTTCTGCCGGACGGCCTGTTTCCGATATACGGACGGACACCCTTTTTATCAACGAGATGCCCTGGCCCATCACTATCTCTGTCCGTCTCTATGGAGACACTACAACAGAACCGTTCACCAAACTCCTTCCGGGCAGCCGTATAACCGGAATACTCCGGCTTTTTGACCTGGCCCCACCCTCCAACCCGCATGAGTTTGACTACCGCGGCTTCCTGATCCGGAAGGGGATCCCCCTTCACGGTGAGTGGCAGGAGCTTCGCCATATTGAGCCTCCTGTACAGCACTGGAACTGGCATACACTCCGAAACCGGTTTCACCACAGGATCGAACAGCTTTTTCCGGATGATACCTCACACCTCGCCAAAGCACTTCTGGCCGGTTATAAAGAGGAGATCGAAGAAGAGGAGCGCCTGCGGTTCCAAAGAGCCGGCCTCGCTCATATTATGGCCGTTTCGGGACTTCATGTCGGATTTCTGGCTGCCCCGTTCTGGCTGATCATCCCCTGGATATGGGGCAGCCGAACCGGCAGGATTTCCGGCTTGTTGATGATTACTCTCCTCCTGTTACTCTACGCGGGCGTTACAGGATTTTCGGCATCTGTCTGCCGGGCCTCACTTATGGCCGGGATGTTGACCGCCGGCAAGCTTTTCCATAAAGCACACAATTCACTCAATATTCTGGGGGCCAGCGCACTGATTCTTCTGATCCTGGACCCGAACCAGCTCTTTGATCCCGGTTTTCAACTCTCTTACAGTGCCGTCGGGATCATCCTGCTTGCACTTCCCACCATCAAAGAGTGGATTCCCACAGCCTGGCGGGGAACATTTTCTGAAAAGATACTCCTGTTGATCGCAATCTCGGCCATCGTACAGGCGGGGCTTTTTCCGGTACTGGCCATCTGGTTTCAGGAGTTCTCAATTGCCGGCCCACTGGCCAATCTGCTTGCTATACCGGCCCTGACGATCTTCGTCCCGTTCTCTCTTCTACTGGTCACACTCTCACCTCTTTTTCCCGCTGCCGCCCTCTCTCTGAACACGGTGAATATCAAACTGCTGCAGTGGATCCGATTTATAGCAGGAGAGATCGGCAGCCTGGAGGGGAGCTGGCTGGAGACCGGGCCGGCAGACGGCTGGATTCTTCCGATCTGGATACTCGGTCTCGGACTCTTTGCAACCGGACGTATACCCTCCCTTCGCTGGAAGTATCTGTCCCTTCTTCTGATCCTGCTCAATCTATACCAGGGGTCAATGCTGCTGAACAAGCAGAGGCCTTCCAGTCTCACACTCACCCTGTTGGATGTCGGGCAGGGGGATGCAATCCATCTGCGGACACCCGGGGGCAGAGATTATCTGATCGATACAGGACGATGGGCACCGGCCGGCGACAGCGGAACCGATGTGGTGATTCCCTATCTGAAACGGATGGGTATCGAAAAGCTCGATGGAGTGGTTGTCACCCATCCTCATGCCGACCATCTCGGGGGGCTTCCGGCATTGATCACTTCGGTCGACATCGACACGATCTATACAAATGGAGTTGCCCATACCTCCGGCCTCTACCATGAATTTCAGAAGAGGTCGGTAGAGTCAGAAGTACCGGAACGCCATCTTCGGAGTGGTGACTCTATTCAGGCCGACCCCTCCATCCGACTCTTTGTCCTCGGGCCGGAAGAGAGCGGGCACCGTTCAAACCTCAATAACCAGTCGGTCGTACTCCTGCTGGTCTATAACCATACCCGGTTTCTGTTGGCCGGCGATGCTGAACGGAGTCAGGAGGGAGAGCTTGCAGACCGATATGGAGATCTCTTGCAAGCAGATTTACTAAAAGTCAGCCACCACGGCAGCAGATCAAGCAGCCACCCCCGGTTTCTGAATTATGTCTCTCCATCGATTGCGGCTGCATCCCTCTCGTTCTGGAACCGATTCGGCCATCCGCACCCGGAGACTGTCAACAGGCTCCAGAAACAAGAGTGTGAACTCTTTTTCACCAGCCTGGACGGGGCGCTCATTTTCCGTTCAGACGGAACCATAATACGCCCACTCGACTGGAGAGAAAAAAAAGTAGAAACTATCTATTAAATTAGTTAAATAGTGAAAATCATACTAAGAGTCAGTCGGACTTAGATGATTGTCACGAGGGGATGTCAGGTTTGAGGCAGATGGATTGCTCAATTTACTGCGATTTGAATCCTCACAATACCATTTAAAATCCAAAGAAAGCTACCCAATGAATACGACAAGAAAACCAAACAGTTTCCAGCCGGGAATCGGAACCCTTGCGCTCTTTCTCTTGATCCCTGCACTGCTTCTGGCAACACCGATCGAGATCGATCTGTCGGGTGAGTGGTCCTACAATGCATCCGAAAGTGACCTGGGAGATACTCAATTTCAGTTTGCCTGGCAGACACTCATTATTTCTCAAACCAGCGAAGAGCTCTCCATTGAGCGCCGGGGCCAGGGCCAGGGCGGCCCGATTGAGATGAGTGAGTCTATCCTTCTGTCGGGCGAGGAGAGCGAAAATGCCTGGTTCGGTGATAACGTGCGCGTATCCACCGCTTCCTGGACAGAGGAGGATGAACTGGTCATCGAATCAGAAGCGGAATTCTCGGCACAAGGCCAGACAAACGTCATCCGCTCCACAGAGACGTTTCAACTCAATGATGACGGGTCCGTTCTGACCATCACCAATGAAGTCTCTTCCAGTTTCGGCGAGTATACACAGACACTGGTCTACGAAAAGGAGTAGCCGTACACTCTTTACCGGGAATCCCGGTTACAGAATCAACATCGCATCACCGAAGGAGTAGAACCGGTATCGCTCCCGGATCGCATGTTCATAGGCCATCCGGGACTCTTCATACCCCATATGGGCAGCTACCAGCATGAGAAGGGTGCTTTTGGGGAGGTGAAAATTGGTGATCAGCGCATCAACAGACCGAAACCGGTAGCCGGGCCGGATAAAAATATCGGTCTCGCCGCTACAGGCCGAAAAGCGGCCCGAAGATGAGGCCGATTCCAGCACCCGAACCGATGTGGTCCCGACGGCAGTTATATGGGATGCCTTGTTGAGCCGCTCCGCCGTCTCCGCATCAAGACGGTACCACTCACTATGCATCACATGTTCTTCAATCTTCTCTGATTTTACCGGAGCAAAGGTTCCCAGGCCTACGTGAAGAGTCACCTCCTGCCAGGAGATTCCGGATTCCGTCAGTTTCCGGATGAGTGAATCTGTAAAGTGGAGGCCTGCCGTTGGAGCTGCCTTGCTTCCGGCATCTCTTGCATAGACGGTTTGATACTCTTCTGAGAGCTCTTCGTTCTGTGCAATGTAGGGAGGAAACGGAGTTACACGATACGGTTCCAGTACCGGATGATCATACGGATGGCTCAGTTTCAGGGTCCGGATTCCCTCTTCAGAAATGGAGAGTACCTCCGCTGTGAGGCCGTCCGGTAGTGAAACCGTCATCCCGGTTCGGAATTTTTTCCCCGGGCGAACCAGTGCCTCCACAGTATGTCCGTCGGAAGCCTTGACCACAAAAATCTCCATAGCTCCGTCATGGAAAAGGTATCGGCATTTATCCACCCGGCTATTATTGGCTACAAGGGTCGTTCCGGATGGCAGGTAGTCTCCCAAATTATAGAAATAGTCATCCGAGACAGTTCCCGTTGAACGGTCATAGACCAGCAGGCGGGCGTGATCCCGGGGCACAGCAGGCTCCTGGGCGATCAGCTCTTCCGGAAGTTCATAATCGAAATCGTTGAGGGTGTATTCCGAAAGCGTCATTGCAGATCCTTTTCTATACTGCGGTGCCATTCACACGATTCTGGTACAGTTGCTCTCTTGTCGATTCCCTGGCCTTCTGTTAGGAGCCTTTGCAAAACCGTCTTTTTCAAAGCCTCCTGTTAGTGAGGCTGGTGTTGCGGCAGCAACTCTCTGACTGTTTTTATGATTCCGTCCGGCCCGATACCGACCTCATCATGGAGTTCCCGCTGTGTCCCATGTTCCACAATCCGGTCAGGAACCCCCATAATGGTTACCGGGATTGAGTCCGGCAGCGAAGAGACATACTCGGCAACAGCAGATCCAAAACCGCCAAGCCGGGTTCCGTCCTCCAGGGTGATGATCCGTTTGTACCGGCTGATTACCTTGTCGATCAGTTCACAATCCAGCGGCTTTGCAAATCGCATGTCGTAGAGGCCAATGTCAATCCCCTCTTCCGCAAGCGACTCTGCCGCCTCAATTCCATAGTTGCCGATCGGCCCGAAACTGAGGAGCGCAATCTGTTCCCCTTCCCGCAGACAAACTCCTTTTCCAATCTCAACCGGCTGAAACTCTCGCCGGAGTTCCATCCCGGTGGCACGCCCCCTTGGATAGCGAATTGCCCAGGCCGACTCCTCATGCCGGGAAGCTGTGTACATCATATCCCGCAGATCCTGCTCATGAAGAGGAGAGGAGAGAATCAGGTTTGGCACTGCCCGAAGGTAGGAGATATCATAGAGCCCGTGATGAGTAGGGCCGTCCGCACCCACAAGGCCGGCCCGGTCAATACAGTAGACCACCGGCAGCTTCTGGACCGCGACATCATGAATAACCTGGTCATAGGCTCTCTGCAAAAAAGTAGAGTATAGGGCTGCGAACGGCTTCTTCCCCTCGGCCGCAAGTCCGGCGGCAAACGTGACCGCATGCTGCTCCGCAATCCCGACATCAAAGGCTCGTTCAGGGAAAGCTTCCATCATCGGCAAAAGGCTTGATCCACTCGGCATGGCGGGTGTGATCCCCACGATCCGGTCATCCATTTCTGCCAGTTCAACCAGAGCCTGGCCGAATACATCCTGAAATTTGGGGGCCGGTGAATCCTTCGGCTTCGGCAGCAGCGACTTTCCGGTGATCTTGTCAAAAGGACTGCTCTGGGCGTGCCATTTGGTCTGTTCCCGCTCTGCAGGTGAGAACCCTTTTCCCTTCACCGTAACAATATGGAGAAGTTTGGGTCCGGAGACCGTTTTCAGATCTTCCAGGTGCCGGCGCAGGCTGTCAACATTGTGCCCGTCAACCGGCCCGTAATATTTGAATCCAAGTGCCTGAAAAAGAGCCCCCGGAGTGATGGCAGCCGTCATTGCCCGTTCCAGCTTGGAGGCGACTTTCCGCATCTTCTCTCCTGCCTTCTTGAAGTGGCCGAGAAGGTCGTAGATTTCATCCCTCATCTTGTTGTAGGTCTTGCTGGTCGTGATCTCGGCCAGATACTCTTTCAATGCCCCCACATTCGGATCGATCGACATACAGTTGTCATTGAGAATGACAAGGAGGTCACTCTGCATGGCCCCGGCATTGTTCATCGCTTCAAATGCCATCCCGCCGGTCATCGCCCCGTCACCGATTACAGCAACAACTTTTCTATTCCCGCCGCTCAGATCACGTGCGACAGCCATTCCGAGGGCAGCAGAGATGGAAGTACTGGAGTGGCCTACCCCAAAAGCATCATAATCACTTTCCGAGCGCTTCGGAAACCCGGAGAGGCCTTTATACTTTCGGTTTGTATGAAACTCCTCACGCCGGCCTGTTATGATCTTGTGGCCGTATGCCTGGTGCCCTACATCCCAGATCAACCGGTCTTCCGGTGTATCATAGACATAGTGAAGGGCAATGGTCAGCTCGATCACGCCAAGACTCGCACCGAAATGCCCTCCGTAGATCGAGACCATATCGATAATATAGTCTCTCAGTTCGTCGGACACCTCTCTGAGCTGCTCCGGTTTCAATTTTTTCAGGTCATCCGGGCTCTTGATATGAGAGAGCAACGGGCCCGTTATCGGTTTTTCCATTTCCATATTCAGGATATTCTCACGTTCGGCCGCCGGCTGAACCGACGCTACTCTTCATTTAATTTTTCAATCCTCAGTTCAGCCTCTTCCAGTTGCCGGGAGCATTGGCGGGAGAGTTCTATTCCCTCTTCATACAGCCGGATTGACTCTTCAAGAGTTACATCCGGATCTTCCAGGCTGGATACGATTGCTTCCAGCTTTCGCAACGCTTCTTCAAACGTTGGCCGTTCCT
>JBBDRW010000178.1:0-15382 GCA_040905265.1 Balneolaceae bacterium
TCTTCTGCCGGCTGCCGGGATATTGAGAATCCGGAACAATATTTCATCCCGGAATCCGAGAACTCGCGAATCGTCTTTATCAACGGAGTTTTTAACGAGAAACTCTCTTCGCTCTCCGGACTTCCAGACAAGGTGATTGCCGGCAACCTGAAAGATTTTCTGGATCATGAAGCGGTCGGCAAGTATCTGAACAGGCTTGTAAATTATGAGAATGACCCGTTTACTCTCTTAAACAGCGCCTCTTTTGAGGATGGTGGGTTTATCTATATTCCGGAATCTGTAGAGGTCGGGCCACCGGTTCAGCTTCTCAATCTCTATTCCGAGGCCGATGAGGCTTTTTTCGCTACTCCACGTATTCTGGTTGTTGCAGAGCGGGAATCGAAGGCGACCATTATAGAAGACCATATTGGAGCCGGCTCGAACCATTATCTTACTATTCCGGTATCGGAGTTCAAGCTCTATAGTGGTGCCCATATACATCAGGTACGGATACAGCGGGACAGCCGAAGTGCGCTTCATGTTTCACGTCCGATTGCCTGGCTGGAGAAGAATGCAGAGTATCATTCGTATACCATTACACTTGGCGGCCATCTGACACGAAATGAACCGCGGGTTATTCAGGAGGATGAAGAGGTAGATTTTACTCTTGACGGGCTTGTTTTGATCGATGGTGAACAGATCGCAGACACCCATTCATTGATGGATCACAGGTTTTCTCACGGTAACAGCCACCAGCTTCACAAGGTTGTGGTCAAAGGGAAGGCTCATTCGATTTTCAACGGCAAGATCTTTGTTCGAAAGGACGCACAGAAGATCGATTCATTCCAGGAGAACCGTAATTTGCTCTTGTCAAAAGATGGCCTTGTAAATACAAAACCACAGCTCGAAATTTTTGCTGATGATGTGCTCTGTTCACATGGAGCTACAATCGGGCAACTTGACCCTGAATCGGTTTTCTATCTGGAAAGCCGGGGTATGACCAATCAGAAGGCGCGTGAAGTCTTGACATATGCCTTTGCCCTGGAAACTATCGAGAATGTAAAGGTTGAATCGGTTCACCAGCTTCTGATTGATGAAGTGAAACGGTATACAATATCATCCTTAAGCGAAACAATGACTGTATAATGGAGACTGCCGGAACTCTTTCAAAGGGTGTGGATTTTACCAGAATCCGGGCCGACTTCCCGATCCTCGGGAGTCAGGTTAACGGACGGCCCCTCTCTTATCTGGACAATGCGGCATCCAGCCAGATGCCGGTTCAGGTGATAGAGCGGCTGAACCGGTATCACCGGTATGAGCATGCGAATGTTCACCGTGGAATTCATACTCTGAGCCAGAAGGCGACCGATGCCTATGAACTGGCCAGGAAGAAAGTGAAAGAGTTTATCCATGCGGAGGATGAATCGGAGATTGTCTATACGACCGGTACAACCGACTCAATCAATCTGGTTGCAAACAGCTATGGAAAAGCAAATTTTCAACAGGGAGATGAAATCATCCTTTCGGAGATGGAGCATCATGCTAATATCGTTCCGTGGCAGATGGTTGCAGAAGAGACAGGTGCGGCCATACGAACTATTTCAGTGGACGATCATGGAGATCTCGACCTGGAGAGTTTCCGGAGTTTGCTGAGCCCCAAAACGAAAATGGTTGCCCTTGTCCATGTATCCAATGCTTTGGGTACGGTCAACCCGGTACGCGAGATTGTAGAGCTTTCACACGAGAACGGTACCCCGGTTTTGATTGATGGTGCGCAGGCAATTCCCCACCAGAGTGTCAATGTACAGGAGATCGGGTGTGATTTTTATACATTCTCTGCACATAAGATGTGTGGTCCGACCGGTTTCGGTATTCTCTATGGAAAGAAGGAACTTCTGGATAAGATGCCGCCCTATCGTGGAGGAGGAGATATGATCGACAGGGTTTCATTTGAAAAAACGACTTATAATATTGCCCCGTTTCGTTTTGAAGCGGGTACACCCCCGATTTCGGCCAGCGTCGGTTTCAGTAGTGCCATTGATTATCTGGCCTCAGTCGGCATGGAGAATATTGCTGAACGGGAAGAGTATCTGGTACAATATGCATTAACCGGGTTGCAGGAGATCGAGGGGCTCAGGCTGTTTGGTACGCCAAATAGGCGGGCGTCCGTGATCGCTTTTAACCTGGGTGATATCCATGCCCATGATGTAGGAACTTTACTGGACAAGCAAGGTGTCGCAATCCGGACCGGCCATCACTGTGCACAGCCGATCCTCGACCGTTTTAAGGAATCTGCAACAGCACGAGCGTCTATCTCGTTCTATAACAACGAGGAGGATATAGACCGGCTGATTGAGGCTCTTCACTATGTGAAGGAGTTTTTTGACTCATAGCGTCCTGCGTCTTTTTTGACGGTTTCGGGACGGGTGCAGAACTGGTTGCGGCCAGCCTGAAAGGACGTGAAAGTAATCGAATATTTGACCGATGTAATCGTTATTTCAATAAAACAAGGTGATATCCATGCCAAAAATTAAAGAGATAGAACGTACCCCAAATCCGGATGCCATGAGGTTTGTACTGGGCGAGCCGCTCACAAACGGAGTGACTCTCTCGTATGAAAACTCCTCCGAAGCGGAGGATGACGAGCTTGCAAAAGCACTCTTTGCGATCGACCACGTGATTAATGTCTATTATGTTGACAGGTACATCACTGTCACCCAGGATGGGAAAGCGGTCTGGTCGGAACTTTTGCGAAAATTAGCGCCGCCGATTCGAGAAGCGACTCCAAAGATGGATGTAACCGGTGACGATGAAGTGCATGCGACCCGTGAAGTTCAGGATTCAGATGACCCACGGCTTCAGACGATCAACAAGATGCTGGACGATCAGGTTCGCCCATACCTTCTTGCCGACGGCGGCGGGTTGAAAATCCTCGGCCTGGACGGAAACCGGCTGAAAGTACACTACCAGGGGGCTTGTGGGACTTGCCCGACAGCAACTTCCGGAACACTCTATGCGATTGAGAGCATGATTAAACGGATCGACCCTGAACTGGAAGTTGTAGCTGTTTAACTTATGATTCCTGCAGACGTGTCAGAAATTACAATCAGCGACCGGGCAGCGGCCCGAATTCGCGAAATTCGCAAAGAAAAACAACTGTCAGCCGATTCGGTACTTCGGGTATCTGTCGTGAGCGGCGGCTGTTCAGGGCTGAGCTATGATCTTGATTTCGAGAACAACTCAGAACCTGTAGAAAGTGACCACAGACTGGAAGACAATGGAATTCAGATTGTAGTCGATATGCGAAGTTTCCTGTATCTCGCCGGAACCAATCTTGACTATACCGACGGGCTCACCGGCAAAGGGTTTCATTTCCAAAATCCAAATGCTGCAAGAACCTGCTCTTGTGGCGAATCTTTTTCACTATAGAGGTTTTTAATGAGTGAAATAGTCAATAAGGTCAAACAGTCGAAACTGGTCACTATTGATCTTGAAAAGTTGATAGAAGGGGAGAGGGTTGAGGAGATCGACCTGAAGCAGTTTCTCTTTCAGGGATTGATTCTGAAGGAGAAAGAGTTTCGGGATCAACTCACCGAATTTGATTGGAAGAGCTATACAGGTGCCAATATCGCGCTATTTTGCTCTGCCGATGCGATTATTCCGTCCTGGGCATGGATGCTTGTTACCACCTGTCTGCAGCCCTACGCAAAGGAGATTGTATATGGGAACAGGGATGAGCTTCGGAAAGAGCTTCTATACCGGAAGATCAGTGAAAACGACTGGAATGTTTACAGGGATAAATTTGTACTGATGAAGGGTTGCAGCAAAGCGAAGGTTCCGGAAGGTGCCTACCTGGAAGCAACCAAAAAACTGTTACCGGTAGCCGGCAAAATCATGTACGGTGAAGCGTGTTCCAATGTGCCGGTATATAAGAAACCCCGGGAAGCCCGGCCCTGACAGCTGGGCCGGACCAGCGTCCGGGTCGTTGTTGAACCCATTTCCATGAGCATTCAAGGCAGAAAGCGAGATCATATTGAACTCTGTACATCCGGGGATGTTCACTACCGGAAACAGTCTGGTTTTGCAAGGTATGATTTCAACCATAATGCTCTTCCGGAGGTGAACCTCGCGGACGTCTCGACCGAAGCACAACTGCTGGGAAGAACCTTTCCATTTCCCCTGTTTATCTCTTCAATGACCGGAGGCTACTCTGAAGCCGGTTCGATAAATTCGATGATTGCGACATTCTGTGAGAGTGCCAACCTTCCCTTCGGCGTCGGCAGCCAGAGAGTCATGCTGGAGGATACTACGAGTGCCGATACATTTTCTATTGTCCGCGACCTGGCTCCCAATGCTTTTATCGCGGCCAATATCGGCGGTTGCCAGCTGATCGATAATCCGGGCAGTTCGTTTGCAGATACATTGATCGATCCAATCCGGGCTGATGCAATTATTGTTCATCTGAATCCGCTTCAGGAGCTGATCCAGCAGGAGGGAGACCGGAACTTTGCCGGTATTGAAGAAGGAATCTCGCAGCTGATCACACAGACAGAGCTACCGGTTATTGTGAAAGAGACCGGAGCCGGTATTTCTGGTGATGTTGCGAAACGTCTCCTTGCTCTCGGTGTGCAGGTGATCGACATTGCCGGATCTGGCGGGACCAGCTGGGCACGGGTTGAACATTTGCGGCAGTCGGATCAGGATCAGCGTGGCCAGTTCGACGAGTGGGGGATTCCAACTGTAGACTGCCTGGCCGAGATCACTGAGTTGCGGGAAACATTTCGTTTTGGGCTGATCGCATCCGGAGGGGTGCGTACTCCTTTTGACATAATAAAAGCTGTTGCCCTGGGTGCAGACTTTACTGCCATGGCTCAACCGGTACTTAAGGCTTTGAAACAGGGTGGCATGGCCCGCCTGGAATCAGAATTCAGTTCATGGGTTGAAACCTCCAAAAAAGTGTTGACGCTACTCGGTTGCCGTTCTCTTCAGGAGCTAACCCCGAACCATCTTCGTATCATCCGGGATACGTGAAACCGGATGAACTGAAAGATATCACCGCCATTCAGGAATAACTTTTTTATATCTTTTGAAGATCTATGCCAGAAAATATCATTCATAAGTACAGAGGCCTGATTGAGGAGGGATTGCAGGCGCTGCCATTTCAAAAAAAACCGGATTCTCTATATAAACCCTGCAGATATATTCTGGAGAATGGAGGAAAACGAATCCGGCCTGTTCTTACACTGATCACATGCGGCCTCTGCAGGGGAGAACTTGCCCAGGCAGTAGATGCTGCCATCGCAATTGAGCTGACCCATAACTTTACACTGGTTCATGACGATATTATGGATCAGGCGGAGTCCCGGCGTGGAAAAACATCTATTCATGTAAAATGGGATGATTCTACCGCAATTCTGGCCGGAGATGAACTTTTTGTTCAGGCCTGTCGTCAGTTGACCCGGTATAGTGCAGACTCTTCGTATACTCCGGAGCAAATCCATCTTCTCTACTCCACGTTTTTTGAATCGGTCCATACTGTCTGTGAAGGCCAGGCATTTGATATGGAGTATGGCAAACGGGCTACAGTGATAACCACGAAGGAGTACCTGGAGATGATCCGGGGCAAAACTGTCGCACTGCTGAGGGGATCAATGATTATGGGTGGCATTGTGGCCGATGCAGAGGAAGAAGAACTGCACCGTCTGGGTGAAATCGCCGATTCCGTCGGGTTGGCATTTCAAATTCAGGATGACGTTCTGGATCTGATAGCAGACCCTGATAAGTTTGGAAAGCAAAGGGGAGGGGATATCCGTGAAGGGAAAATGACCTATCCGATGCTTCTCGGCCTGGAACGGGGCAATGAAACGGACAGAAATCAGTTATTAGAGGTGATGAAGAGTTCAGATGTGACCGATTCTGATATCGATCAAACCATCGATCTACTCAATAGATATAGTGTGATAAAATCCGTTCGTGAGGTTATCGACTCCTATTACCAGACTGCATTTCGTGTGATAAACCGATTTGGTGATTCCGTATATAAAGAAGATCTTATTAACTTGATTCACTTTTTAAAAAACAGAGATTATTAAGCCAATGCGTACGTTTTCGATTTTTCTCCTTGTATTGATGGTTGCAATTTCCTGTCGAAACCAGGAGCTGATCCGGCCGGGTGATACACTTGATGTGGCATTTGATAAGGCGTACGGATTGTTTGAAGAGGAGCAATGGACTGACGCGGCAAGAGGTTTTGAAACGGTTGTCTCTATTGGACGGGGAACCATTACCGGCCAGGATGCACAATATTATCTGGCAGAGAGCTATTACAATGCAGGTCAGTATCTTGTTGCCGCATCGGAATATGAACGTTATGCCTCTTTCTATCCGAACTCACAGAGGAGAGCGGAAGTTGATTACAAACAGGCACTCTGTTACCACCAGTTAAGCCCGCGTTATAACCTGGATCAGACACATACCTATCGGGCAATAGAACTCTTTCAACTCTATATGGCTCGTTTCCCAAATGCCGAATATGTGGAAGAGGCGGGTGAACGTATCGATGAACTCTTGAACAAACTTGCCCGTAAAAAGTATGAGGCCGGAAACTTTTATCTCCGCTCTAACCGCCAGTACAGAGCAGCTGCAGTAACATTCGAGCAGGTTTTGGAAAACTATCCCGGTACAGACTGGGCAGAACATGCACTGGCCAGACAGATCGAAGCCTATATTCTCTATGCGGACAACAGTATTCCAGAGCGAAGGGCCGAACGGTATGATATGGCGATTGAAAGTTATCAGCGATATCTTCAACTCTTTCCGTCTGGAGAGAACCGTCAAAGAGTTGAGGAACTGTACGACCGGGCAAGACTCTCCTATCAGGAAGTCACGGATGGTGAGTCGGGAGTGGATTCAGAGAGTTTGACTGCAGATCGGAACGAACCCTGATCCGGAACCGGGATGAATGAACGGATCGGTATATTTGGCGGCAGCTTTAATCCGGTTCACACCGGACACATAAGGGCGGCGCAATCATTTCTTGACTCCGGTTTCATTCAAAAACTTTGGGTACTTCCTGCTGCCGAACCTCCACATAAACCGGGTGAAAAACTGGAACCTTTCCACCATCGGGCAGAGATGCTTCGAATCGCTTTTCAAAACCTGACGGAGGTTGACGTAGTTGAGCTGGAGAAAAATCTGCCGAAACCCTCCTATACCCTCCAGACATTTCAAAATTTGAAACAACATTTTCCAGACAGGACGTTCTATCTCTGCATTGGAAGTGACACACTCGCCTCTTTCACAACCTGGCACCGCTACAGGGAGCTTCTCGACCTTACAGAGCTACTGGTAGCCGAGCGCCCCGGAAGTGTTCAACGTGAGGTTCCAAATGAGATACTTGAACAAGTCCATTTTGTGAAACATGATCCGGTCGCGATCTCTTCAACAGATATCAGGAAAACGGATCTGAATGAAAAAACTGAAGAAGACATTCACAAAAAGGGGAGTGAGCCGGACCGCACGACACTTACGAAGGAAGTCGCAGAGTACATCCGGAAGAACAATCTCTATCGAGTAGAGAGGTGAGAGAGAATAGGTGATAGTACTCTTTGATCAAGAACTGTTCCCTCTTACCTGTTCCCTATTTCCTGTATTCTGTCTTCTCAATTCCGTATTCTATCCAAATGAACCGTTTAGATTTTCTGAAATATGCCGGGATGGGCATTGCCGGGACAGCTCTTTTTGGCAGGGGTGTGAACGGTCGTATATCCGACATCCCGGAGAATGGACTCGTCAAGGCTCATCGCCTTCAGGAAGGAGATCAAATCGGACTTGTTGCACCTGCAGGTATTGTTTTTGACAGCAGTGAATTTGAGAGGATGAAGCTTGTTCTGGAGTCCATGGGCTTCCGGATTCGATTTGGAACACATGTCCGGAGTCGTTCCGGATATTTCTCCGGCAATGACAGTGAACGGGCAGAAGATGTGAACCGGATGTTTGAAGATTCTGAAATCGACGGGATCGTAGCCGTACGGGGTGGTTGGGGCTCTGCCCGGATACTTGAAGGACTTGATTACGACCTTATCAGAAACCATCCAAAATTCTTTTGCGGTTTCAGTGATATAACGGCCCTTCACCTCTCCCTGCTACGGCATTCAAACCTGGTTACTTTTCACGGACCGAACGGCACGTCTGACTGGACCAGATTCACACAGCGGCATTTCTACAGTATTGCCACCGGCCAGTTTGAAAACGTGTTACAAAACCCGGAAAAACAGAGGAGTGAGATTCGAACATTGCGGCCGGGGTCGGCATCGGGGCCGCTGCTCGGTGGAAACCTGACAGTCCTGAATTCACTCCTTGGTACCCGTTACCTTCCAAATTTCCGGGGTGCGATTCTCTATCTGGAAGAGATCGGTGAAGCTGTCTACCGGGTGGACAGAATGCTGGCTCAACTGAAATTGAGTGGAATTCTGGGCCAGATTAACGGAGTTGTTTTCGGCAGATGTACCGATTGTGAGACTGTTCTTCGGGATTCACCAGGATTGATGAGCGTACTGGAAAGTTACCTTCTTCCGCTGGAGATTCCTGCATTTTACGGTTCCATGATAAGCCATGAACCGAATCAATTTACTCTTCCGGTTGGCATACCGGCCGAAATCGATGCCTCTGCAGGTACGATTCGATTGATGGAAAATCCACTTCTATAGAACGGTCAGGTATTTTTTTTAAATTTTCTTCTCTGAATAAACATATCTGTGATGAGCCAGAAGAACGGGTATAGTGGGATGAGTAGTGCTACAGCCATTTTCAGATTTTTCCTTTTCGGGCTGCTCTCCTCCTGAAGGTGTAAGCCGGCCAATCCGGCTATCCAGAAAATGAAGAAGATAAAGAGCCCGAAAGCGATCAGCAGGGAGCCGTTAAATCCGAAATTGTTATAGAAGGTTTGTAACATGATTGAGTGATATAATCCGTATCTTGCCTGATTTACTTCCAACTGACTTGGAATATAAGAAATTGAATCCAACAATAATGAATCCAACAGTCTCCATCGTCGGCAGGCCAAATGTCGGAAAATCCACTTTCTTTAACCGGTTGGTAGGCAGAAGGGATGCGATCGTGCATGACGAATACGGGGTAACGAGGGACCGCCACTACGGGGAGAGTTTCTGGAATGGGCGTACATTTACAGTGATTGATACCGGTGGGTATCTTCCGAATGAAGCAGATGTGATCTATGCAGGTGTTCGGGAGCAGGCTGATATAGCAATAGCGGAGTCCGACCTGATTCTCTTTGTCGTCGATGTCGAAACCGGAATTACACCGCTGGACGAATCGGTTGCTCAAATGCTTCGAAAGCAGGAGAAGCCGGTGCTCGTTGTTGCAAACAAGTCCGACAATGAGTTTCGAAGCCAATCATCCGTTGAATTCTATTCACTGGGCCTAGATCAAATATTTCCGGTTTCGTCCATCAGCGGAACCGGTACCGGCGAACTGCTGGATGAAGTTATTAGGCTTTTGCCGGAGAAGGAGGTGGAGAAGGAAGCTGATTACCCGAAAATAGCCTTTGTCGGGCGGCCGAATGTAGGAAAAAGCAGTATGGTAAACGCCCTTTTGAAGAATGAGCGGTGTATTGTAACGGATATCCCCGGTACAACCCGCGATTCGATCAACAGCTATCTGAAATATCAAGACAAATCCTTTATCCTCGTAGATACAGCCGGTTTGAGAAAGAAGGCAAAGGTAAAGGAGAATGTTGAATTCTATAGCAATGTAAGGACTGACAGAGCGCTCAGAGAGTGTGATGTAGCTGTATTGCTTGTAGATGCCATGCAGGGCTTTGAAGAGCAGGATAAGCGTATTTTGAGAGAGGCAGAACGATTTAACAAGGGGATTCTGATTGTTCTGAACAAGTGGGATACGGTTCCTGATAAAGAGACCAATCTGTTTGAAGAGTTTTGCAGGTATGTCTATGACCGGATTCCAAAAATGCAGTATATACCGATTATTACTGTCTCAGCGCTGACCGGACAGAGAGTAGAGAAGATTTTGGATAAATCGATCGAGATTATTGAGGAGAGAAACAAGAAAATCAAGACATCTGTACTGAATGATTTTATGGGGAAAATTATCAAGGAGCAGCCACTTCCAATGAAACGGGGGAATGAATTGAAGATTCAATATGCTGTTCAGGTGAAAGAGTCTCCCCCTGTATTCAAATTTTTTATGAACCATCCGGAGGAGATGCCGGATAACTACCGCAGGTTTCTGGAACGGAAACTGAGAGAGACGTTCGGCTTTACCGGTGTACCGATCACGATGATTTTCCGGCAAAAATAGGGTTGATACGACACGTAAATTAATCTCCGAATTCTTTTGAACCGTATGCCTGAAACGGTTATTTTTCAAAAGCCAGATAACTGACATATACAATCTGTTATTCCATGCAAGACAACCTTGAAAAACCGGTAGTAAATGCCCTGAACCAAAATTTTAAACGGGAGAGAACCCTCTCATTTTGGGAAAGAATCTATCTTCCGGGAATCTTTCAGGCACTTTGGTATACACTGAAAAAGATGTTCAGCCCAAAGTTTACGTTAGAATATCCTGAAAAAAAGTGGGAGCCGCCGTCCATTTTCCGTGGACGCCCGGTGCTTGTAGAGGATAACGGAAAAGAGCGCTGTGTTGCGTGCGGCCTCTGTGCAAGAGCTTGCCCGCCTCTCGCAATTAGTATGCAGGCGAATGAGAACTCGGATGATCCCAAAGAGCGTTATCCCGATTTCTTCGAGATCAACATGCTACGCTGCATCTATTGCGGCTATTGTGAAGATGTCTGTCCGGAGGAGGCGATCGTGATGAGTAAGGATTATGACATCGTATTTGAATCGAGGGAAGAGGCAATTTACGATAAACAGCGCCTTTTGGTGCCGAAACAGGATCTGGAAGAACGCCTGAAGTTTCTCAGGGACTACAAAAACAACCAGTTTGGCCAGTTCTGGGACTTTCAGGAGGAGAACAATATTCACTCTGTTCGTGACAGAGACCGGGATTGGAACTCCGGGCTCTCGCTGGTTGATCTGCTCGAACAGCAGAAAAAAAACGATGCCGTGAAAGCTTCCACAACCTGGCCAGCATAGCTTATCAAAACAGTTCATATGACAGATGCGGAACCTGTTGATACTCTTCTGAGGGATCTTGCCTATCTACAGGATGAAGCAGAAGCTCTTCAGAATGTTATTTCTGCTGTTCCCTATGATGAAGCGCCCCCCGGAGGGCGATCGATTCTTGAGAAGATCTACGCACATCATATCCTTCAGAGCAAATATTATAGGCCAACTATGGAGAAGATTCTCTTCTCTGCCGACAGGGTAGAGGAGGTTTCGGCAGACCAGTTTATGAATTCAAGAGACATCGGCCTGGATGATATGACTGATGTTAACGACCTGTTGGAGAACGTCGAGAAGCAGCGTTCACTACTGGTTACCCAGCTTTCTAATTTAGATATAAAAGATTGGGATAGAGATGGTTATGTTGATAATCAGACAACTACTCTATATGATTTGGCAGCCGAATTAACTGCGAGGGACAGGGCGTTGATGAAAGAGATTGCAGAGATGGTTATGGCATATCAGAATGAGCAGTACTCCCGCAGGGAGCTGAATCGGAAAAAGAGCCGTCAGCCAGGGGAGGGGTAACTGTTTTGTGGAGTCAAACATTTCTTATTCTGGCTGTACTGGCCGCTGCTTTCTTACTGGTTACCCGCTCAAGAAGGATTGATCTATTGATTCGAATATTTCTCACTGCCGGGCTTCTCACCCTGGTGACAGGTTCCCTGATGGCAGAGACGAATCCGGATCGAAGCCAGTTTTTGATAGGGTGGAACCAGACTGTAGGCATCTCTTTCATACTGAGTGCACTCTCAATGTTCATCTGGCACTTCAAGCCCACATATACACGGCACCCGTATCCATTTGTCTATCTCCCGTTGCTATTGATCCCCATTTACGGCCTGATCAGCGATATGAGTGTATTAAGTGAACTTTTAAACCAGATATTTCAGGGAGGGGCCTACCTGATTGCCGTCCTGCTCTATTTTACGCTTCACAAGAGCGGGGTATATAAGAACTACTATCTCGGCGCTCTTCTCTTGTTTTTACTGGGGTATTTCGGTTACTGGCATTATCCTGGCGCTGCGGAGTCAGGTTGGCCGGTCTGGAGGTTCTTCACTGGCACGGGAACGATTTTACTGGCGATCAGCTTTTCCGGAATATCAACCGATTCATGAGTTCTTCTGTAAGTTGTGTTACACCAGAGGAATCCAAACCAATGCATTAACAAAGCCGCGGTATGAGAGTAGAGATCGATACACTGGCACCAGATTTTTCATTACTAAACAGTGAACGGGAGATGGTCACTCTGTCTGAATTTCGTCAGAAAAACCAGGTCGTACTTCTCTTTTTCCCACTTGCATTTTCATCGGTCTGTACAAATGAGCTCTGCAGTATCCGCGATAATCTGAAGATGTACCGAGAATTCCAGGCAACCGTTCTGGGTATCAGTGTCGACAGTTTCTATTCACTGAACGCATTCAAAAAGGCTCAAAATATAAATTTCGCACTGTTAAGCGACTTTAACCGTGAAGTGTCTTCTCTGTACGGTACACTTTATGAGGACTTCAACGGAATGAAAGGGGTTTCGAAGCGTGCATCCTTTGTCATAGATAAAAACGGGTACGTTCGACACCGGGAGGTACTGGAAGATTCAGGAAAACTTCCCGATTTTCAGGCAATCCAGAAAGCCTTGATTTCATAACAGGTTAGCTCAGGATAAGATCTGTGGGGCCCTGATGACGACAAGGGGAGTAGAGGCGAATTTCTTTTGAAGGCCAATTGAATATCAATCCAACGTTACAACCATTGGCTTCATATATTTAACTTTACATAATATATATTATACGAAAGTTTATCTATGTAGAGTATAAGAAGCAGAAGCAATAGTCACGTTGGGTCGATACCGAAGCCCTCTACTGAAATCCATCCGCTTTATGGGATTGTAGAAAAGCGGCTGTCTATCTGTTACTGATCGAGTTCATCAATGGATCTTTTCAGGTCGTCAAAGATCACAGGTTTGATGATGTAGTCGTGGTAGCCTTCTTTGATAGCCCTCTCCTTGTTTACCGGATCGGAGTTTCCGGTTATGTAGATGACTGGAATATTCTTGTTTCTCTTTCTTATTTCACTATATGCAAGGATGCCGTCAATTTCATCTTCAAGCATGATATCCATTAAAATAAGGTCACAATCGAGGGTTACAGCGAATTCAATTGCCTCTTTTCCTGTGGCCGTAGAGCCTGCTATCGCATGCCCGAGTCGTTCAATCATTCTGTGAAGCATCAGTGAAAGAACCTTGTCATCTTCTACAATCAGTATATTCATATGGATAAATTAAAAAACTGAGTAAATAACCGTTTTGATACCTGTCAACAGGACAATGATCATCAACCGATTGCCTTTATCTGTTACTGTACTACTATAATCTGGTAAATGATGTTCATGGTTTGAAATAAGTTAAGTAATAAATAATAGTAGTGAATTGTAATCTTTTGTGCAGGAATGATTTACAAGTTACTAATGTATGAATATACAGCTAGTATCTGCCGGTATCTAGATACTAAATTTTAACAATTCGATACTTTATTATAATTATTATACACCCCGTTTCATAGAGATATACTTAAAAATGGTGATAATGTTCCGGTGAATCGACTTGTCACCTGTTTCTGAATTGGTTTGTACTTATTCAGTTCCAAGGGTAAAACATGGTGCCCAGTGTATCCAACCGCGTCCATTCTGTCCCTAAGGACTCTACCTTCTTCAACGCTCACGGGATCCACTCAAGGATTGAGATCTCCTGTGGCGGGATATCTTCAAGCGTCTCGCCATCTCCCTGCCCGACTCGTTGACGAAACAGATGAAGCTGAGTATGATTACGCCAGGCAGCAGGGTCATAAGTTGGTTCCCATAAACCGACAGAAGCGGTATCAAGTTCCGTGATACTCCATTCAATGTAGTCCGGAGGCTCTGCAGAAGCGAGCGAGATGCCGCCACCTCGTTCAAAATCCCTGAATACAACATAGATACAATCGTCAGGACCGGCTACCACTAACGGGCGTGAAATTGGAATTCTGCGAGTATGCATTCCGCTCAGTGAAAACGGCGTCTGGCGATCTCCTACCTGACTGGTATTCCAGATTCCGGTCTCCCGGTTTTGCCAAACAAGATGAAATTGCGGGGTTTCACTACCTTCGGGACGCCAGTAGGTCACAATAAATGGATTTCCACCTGAATCCGTTGTCATCGAAGTCTGGTTGATTAGTTCCCTGTTCTGAGGGATCTCTCGAACAATTTCGGAATTCTCATAGGTGATCGGGAGTTCATACGACTCCCCGGAGGAGTCATACCAGCTCTCCCCTTCATCCGGTGAGTAGGCATACGAGAGGTTATGATTTGTCGCGACGTCAGGTGTATTTCTCCAGTTCCAGGATATATGCCACCCTCCTTCCCCATCGATTGCGACAGGGTTGATATAGGCGTTACGCTCTCCCTCGCCATCGATCAACGGGTGGTGAAGAGGTACCCACTTTCTCGTTTCCGTATGAAACCGGTTCATCATAACATTGCCGTTCCCGGATCCGCCTTCCCGATAGACAAACAACAAATCTCCATCTTCCAGGGTATAGAACTGTGGATAGGTTACAGCAGATTCGGACTCTCCGGTCATTTCCAGCGGATCTGTCAGTTCGAGGCTCCAGGGTTCAAGGCTCTGTACATACCGGATTGGAAACCCGTGCAGCCCCCAAACCATGTGAAGATATCCATCGCCATCCAGCCCAAGGCTGATATTATTATGCGCATCCCGTACATCTCCCTCGAATCGGGTCGGAATAACATCCCACTCGGTATTTTCAATCTCTCTTCGGGCCAGAACGACGGTACCCTCTTCATCATAATAGCCGGTAAACTGCAGGCTGTCCCGGGATATGATACTGTTTTGACGAAAAATTACGGCATTTATGGAGCTCTGCGCCCATCCCGTATCGACCGGAACAATTCGTACAACCGGCTCTTCGGAGAGTCTTTCATCGGGGTTGCAGGCAGCCAAAACTGCAAGAAAAGCCGCAATAATCAGAAGGTCTGTTTTCAGTTGTTTCATTAGGAAGGTATTATTTATTCATTCTGTTCTGAACTATTAAGATTACGAAAAGATTTTGCTCTTGCTGATAATTACTCTTCAAGTAATGTAATTATTTTGGCAGTGTCCTCTTTGTCAAAGCCAAAATTGATTAGAAGATTAGAATGAACGTAGCTAATTCCCATTATTACTTGCATCGTGGAAGATCAGCCTT
>JBBDRW010000179.1:0-2512 GCA_040905265.1 Balneolaceae bacterium
CGAAGAGCTGCCGGCCCGATTGAAATGGGAAATCCCCAGGTTGCGATCCCAACATCGACATCACTCTTGTCGGGAGACTTTACCAATACGTACCAGATCTATACAAATATCGATAACACGGTTCGTTCACACGGATTAGCCGTCGGTTTCGATTATAGTTTGCCCAATAATTTTCGATTCGGGGCAAATTATAACTGGAATAAATTGATCGATGGCCTTGAAAATACCTTTCAAAATGACTTCAATACACCGGAACACAAGATCAATGTGACATTCGGTAACCGACGAGTTACCGAGCAGCTTGGATTTAACATTGCCTATCGCTGGCAGGATGCATTCCGCTGGGAGTCCACCTTTGTCTTTACGGATGTAGACGCTGTCTCCACCCTGGATGCCCAGGTGACCTGGCGTTTCCCTCAAATACAATCTGTAGTGAAAATCGGCGGTTCGAATCTGTTAAATGACAGACATACACTTAGCGGTGGTGGCCCGAACCTGGGCGCTATCTACTACGTTTCTCTGACGTACGATTCAATTTTCAGAAGGTGAGGGGCTACCTCATTCAGTCTCCTTACTCCTGTACTCTACTCATCGTTCGCCCGGAGTGCAGGGCTATCTCATTCTGACTCCTGCATTCTGTATTCTAATCAAACGTCCACTCGGTAGTCGACAAAGAAACGTTTTTCAACCACGGAATTGATGAATTTTACCGCTTTTTTGTGATGAGGGCTTCGGGTATACATCTGAAAATCCAGATCATTTTCGAAGTCGCAGATCAGTACTACATCGAAAGCCTGTGGATCCTCCTCTTCCTTGATCTGGATGCCGACTTCCACACTCTTGATCTCATCAATGTTTGTTCGTAACCCTTCCAGAATGAGCTTCAGCTTCTCGGCATTTCGTTTTTTATCTGCGCCTTCCGCATTCTCCTTTAACTTCCACATAACGATATGACGAATCATGGATTACTCCTTTATTTGTTTCCAATTCCGGAAGACTTACCAAAGCCTTCATCTATTTTTCTGGCCGAGTCCAACGCAGAGATTGACGTTTTCTTAGAGATACTAATTACGAGTTGTTTTGAAGGGGTGATAACCGTTCCAGTACCAACGGGCCCTCTTCATCCTCAACAAGGATACGAACTTCATCAACTCCCAAACGTTCATTTTGTTGTTTGTCTTCTTCTCTGGAACTCTTTTTTTGGGAAGAAGTTTCAACCGGCCTTTTGGGGTTCCCGCCGCCGGGTGTTTTGGTCTTATCCCGTTCCAGAAGCTCCACTTTCATCTGAGAATAGGGTCTGTTTACCTGCTCCCTGAGGTTTTTATAGGGTTTAAAACTGACTTTATTCTGGCCCGGGATCGTGATCTCTTCTCCGGTTTGCGGGTTAACACCGGCCCTCTCCTGCATCCAGCGGAGTTCCAGTTTCCCGAACCCGGCGATTCTCACCTCACCATCCTTCGTGAGGCCCTCTTCAACAATAGTCGTCAACTCTTTCATGTAGGACTCCAGAAAATCTCTGGACTGATCAGATGTATCTGCGATACGGTCTAGCAGTTCGTAGTAGGTTGTTTTCTCACTCATGGTCGTTTTCCGTGAACTTTACGGCCTCCTTGAGAGTTTTTCCCGGAGAGAACTCAACCACTCGCTTCGGAGGTACCAGCATATATTTTTTGTAGTGCGGGTTGTAGATTTTCTGAACCTCTTTGATGCGGGTTTTAAACGTACCGAGGTCCGGTATCGAGAAACCGACACCATCTTCCAGATGGTTGGTGAACTCCGAAACGACACCCTTCAATACATTCTGAACGTCAGTTTTTGTAACATCCAGAGATTCAGCCAACCGGTCAATCAGATCCTTGTTTGTCATAGGTTCATCTGTTGTAAGAGTTGTTTATTCATGTACATGCCTCCATAAGGTCAATACAGATCCTGACGAATCTTTTCTGTCAGACCTCGTCAGACTGGCCACAGGCTGCCTGCAAAGCCTCCCTTAAGTTAATAAACAAATTTTTAGGCATTATTTGAACGTTTATTTCAATGATTCGTTTACTATGAGTAGGGAAGAAGGGATTGTAAAGCCTTTCAAAAAGTTCAAATGAGAATGAAACAAGAGCCGTTCCATGTCAAAACCGATGAACGTTACCCATAAGATTCTTAACTCTCACCTGGTGAGCGGGACTATGGAACCGGGTGAAGAGATCGGTATTCGTATTGATCAGACACTCACCCAGGATGCTACCGGTACTATGGTCATGCTGGAACTGGAAGCGATGGAACTGGATAAAGCCGCAACAGAGGTCTCCTGTCAGTATGTGGATCACAATCTGCTTCAGACCGATTACAAAAATGCAGATGACCATCTTTTTTTGAAATCTGCTGCCGAACGGTTTGGAATCTGGTACAGCCGGCCCGGTAACGGAGTAAGCCATCCGGTTCACACCGAGAGGTTCGCCCGTCCTGGAAAAACGTTGGCAGGCTCGGACAGCCACACACCTGCATCCGGTTGTATGGG
>JBBDRW010000180.1:0-15298 GCA_040905265.1 Balneolaceae bacterium
TCTGGTCAGTCTTTTGTTTGCTGCAGGGGCCAGAATGCTGGAGGTCGCTAGTCGCGGTTTTCGGTCCCCGACCAGGTTTCTCTGGCTTGCTGCGTTGCTGCTAACCGCCGGGCTGGCGGCAATAGCTCCGCTTCGTACATCTGCACCTGAAATTTCGGCGACAGAGACTGTCTATACCCCTGAAGAAGGAGATGCTTCAACTGTTGCTTCCTATTCCCAACCCAGCCTGTCCGACCGGGCCATCAAGACGATTCGTCAGCTTAGAGATTGGCCGATGACGTTGCTGGCATCCCGTACCGGTGAGAAGATTGGTCCGGTGGCAGGGATGATCTGGCTCTTGCTCACGCTGATCCTGTTTTCTGTTGGGGTCATTACCCTTGGACGGTATCATTATCTGCGAAAACGGTGGCCTGTCGTGAACGTCTCGGGTTGTGAGGCTCGTCTGACACCAGACCGGGGGCCGGCACTTATTGGAGTGATCCGTCCTGAAATTGTTGTGCCGGAGTGGTTGCTGAATGCATCGGATGAAGAGCGCAAGCTTGTTGTCATGCATGAGCTGGAGCATCTTCGTGCCCGTGATCCGATGGTATTGATTCTTGGATGCCTGATTGTGGCACTCATACCGTGGAATCCGGTTGTCTGGTGGATGTTGTACCGTCTCCGACTTTGTATTGAACTGGATTGTGATGCACGGGTGCTCAACAAAGGAGCACTGCCGAGATCTTACGGTTCTATGTTACTTGACGTTGCCGGACGTAACTCCGGCCTTCTTCATGGTGTTCCGGCATTTTCCGGTTCACCTTCAATTTTAAAACAACGGTTACTTGCCATGACAACTAATACCAAACAGACACCTGCTGCTCTGACTGTATTGTTTACCGTATTCAGCGCTTCTCTTCTCTTTTTTGCGTGTGACTCTACGATGATTACCGATGCACAGACCATTGAAGAGTTGCACGAAACGGTTACGGAGAGGTCAAATTCAGACAACTCACTCACCGTTCGTGGTTATGGTGGAGAAGAAGATCCACTCATTGTGATCGATGGAGAGATTATGGCAGACTTTGACCTGAGTGGAATCAGCCCCAAAGATATCGAAAGCATCTCTGTCCTGAAGGGAGAAGCTGCTGAAGACAAGTACAAAGATGATGGAAAGAACGGGGTTATTGAGATCAAACTTAAATCTGAGGTTGAAACTGAAGTTGAGACTGAGACTGAAATTGAGGTTGAGGAGAGTTAATACTGCTGTTATCTCTGAAACTTACCCTTTATCAATATACCAGTTCTGTCCAGAGCCTTCCGGTCTCCGACTCGTATAGATAGGTCCAGTTGCGGCCTAACAGTCGTCCTGATGCCCTGTAGAGGCGGGGGCTCTGAGGACGTTCCTTCGGAGCAAGAAGTGCATATCCCTCGAGAAGGCCGATACTCAAAGAAACCTGTTCAAATTTATGATGTTCTGTATATGACTTGTGGCCCTGACCGACTTCGTACATATTGATCCGCATTTTATGTTCTTCATCATAGTAGCAGGAAAAATCGCCTGTAATAGATGTGATATTAATATTGGAATGGATCTCATAGGTATCGATCACTAACTGGCTGCAATCCTTCGAATTAACAACCGTCAAAGCAATGAATGCCGGAAAAACGATCAGAACCACAGCCAGGAATGACCAGAAAGATATTTTTTTAAAGTTACGTATCATGTCTGCCTAATATGACTGAACCCCTAAAATAAAACAAGTTTTTTAGTAGAAGAAAATCCTATTCCTCAAACGATAGGGTCGACGGTCAGCTCTGTACCGGGATCGGGCCAGAGAATACCTTGTGTGCAGTCTTTCTCTATTACGTGCGTTTTCAAGCAATACTCTCCTTTTATATATAGAATCTCCAGGGCCGTTTTGCATCTTCGCCGGCGTACTCTACACCGATTCTTGGCCCGGTTTGAATCCGGTTGTCGGAACATTCCAGCCCGCGATCTTCGATCCATATCCTTTCACCGAGCAGGTCCGTTCCGGTGTGAGCAGTCCGGATTCCCAGCGCCTGTGTGAGCTTGCCGGGGCCGTCACTGACCGTCCGGGTGAGTGTCTCATGCTGGCGGCGCTTCAGGATCTGAGCGGTTCCGTCGAGTGGCCGGACAGCGCGGATCAGGACTGCGTCTGCAAGTCCCTTTCGGTTGGTCACAACATTGAAAAGATGGTGGATGCCGTAACAGAGGTAGACATAGGCGTGTCCGGGTTCTTCATACATTACTTCGGTACGCGGGGTTCTTAGCCCGTCATTTGCATGGCACGCCTTGTCGTCCCGGCCGCAGTAGGCTTCCGTCTCTGTAATCACCCCGGAAGTCATGACTCCGCCGATTCGTGTGCAGAGGATTTTCCCAATCAGTTTCCGGCTTATATCCACTACATTCGGGGCTTCATAAAAGCTGCGGGGAAGTTTTTCGCCGGGTTTCATATCGTTCTTCATGCGTGTCAGATTTGCGGCTTGAATATGTTCAGGAAAATAGGATCCGTTCTTTTCTTATGCCATAATTTGATTGTATAATTAGAAGCAGGAGGGAAGCCGTTTCATCACTATGTACAGCGGTGCCGGCCGCGGCTGATTCTCTCATTCGCCAGCAAGTGTCGTGTCAACCATGCGATGTGGCAAAAGATCGAGGCTTGGCCCCGCAAGAGTATGGTTGACACGACACTAGTATTCACCGCTTTTACCGGCCATAATGCCGGTGAATCTTCCCGGTTTCCTGTAACAGGTACGTTTATGATTACAACAGGAATGGATCAAAGCACTATACAGCGCAGACACCGTCTCGATGAGTAAGAAGAAACAGACGCCGCTCATGCGGCAATACTTTGATATTAAGGAGAAGCACCCTGGAACGATTCTGCTGTTCCGGGTCGGGGATTTCTATGAGACGTTTTCGGATGATGCGGAACTCGTGAGCCGGGAGCTGGGTATTACTCTCACCAAGCGAAACAACGGCGGAGATCAGACTCCTCTGGCCGGCTTCCCGTTTCACGCACTGGACACCTACCTGCACAAACTGGTGAAAAAGGGGCACCGGGTTGCCATCTGTGAACAAACAGAAGATCCGGAGAGCGCGAAGAAGGCGGGCAGAAAGATTGTGGATCGTGAGGTGACCGAAATTACGACGCCTGGCATTACGATGTCCGAGAAACTGCTGGACCACAAACAGAACAATTATATCGTCTCTGTCCACTGGTCCGGCAATGTGGCAGGAGTCGCATTTGCCGACATCTCAACTGGTGAGTTTGCACTGGGAGAGGTGAAGAGGGGAGACCTTGCTTCTCTGCTTCAAACGCTCTCTCCTCCGGAACTGCTTTTGCGCAAGAGCCTGAAGAACAACCTGCCCGAAGAGGCCGGTTCCTTCAACATTACCTACATGGAAGAGTGGATTTATGAAGGGGAAAACGGCTATCACCAGCTGACCGGCCACTTCAAGACACACTCCCTGAAGGGGTTCGGGGTTGAAGAATTATCGGTTGCCCATGTTGCGGCAGGAGCCCTTATGCAGTATATGCAGGAGACACAGAAATCCTCTCTCGGACACCTGAAGAAGCTGATTCCCTACGAGAATACAGGCTATATGTCTCTCGACGGATCGACCCGCCGGAATCTGGAATTAACGGCCAGCCTTCAGCAGGGTGGATCGGAAGGGACTCTTGTCGCTATACTGGATGAGACCCGTACCGCTATGGGAGGCCGCCTGCTGAGGCGCTGGATGATGCGGCCGTTGAAGAAGCTTGCCGCCATTGAGGAGCGGCTGAACGCTGTTGAATGCTTCTACAACGACCATGAATGTCGCGACCGGCTCCGTCTGGAGCTGAAAGAGATGGGGGATCTGGAGCGGTTGATCTCCCGCATCAGTGTGGGCAGGACCAATGCCAGGGACCTTCAGCAGTTAGAGGGCTCACTGGGCCTGATCCCGGAGATCCGTGAAGGGCTTGCCGGAATTGAGGATCCGATGGCCCGTGATATTTCGGGGAGGCTCGATCCAATGGATGAACTCTGTGAACGTATCGGTGAAGCCATTGTTGAGGAACCTCCTGCATCTCTTCGGGACGGAGGGATCTTTCGGGAGGGATACCATGAAGAGCTGGATGAACTTCGGGATATCGCCCGGAATGGAAAAGAGTATATCGCTCGGATCAAGGACAAGCTGAGTAAGGAGACCGGGATCTCTTCGCTGAAAATCGGGTACAACAAAGTCTACGGTTATTACATCGAAGTGACCCACACCCACAAGGAGAAGGTGCCGGAGACCTTTATTCGCAAGCAGACACTGGTTAATTCCGAGCGCTACATCACGCCGGAACTGAAAGAGGTGGAAGAGAAGGTACTCTCGGCAGAGGAGAGAAGCAAGATCCTGGAGGCGGAACTGTTTGAGGAGCTGCGACTCTATGTGGCGGAGTTCGCCGGCCGGATTCAGGAAATTGCTATTGCAGTGGCAGAACTCGACTGCATTCAGAGCTTTGCAGAAGTCTCCTACCGGAATAACTATACCAAGCCGGTGGTTCATGACGGAGACCGGCTCCGGATTAAAAAGAGCCGGCACCCGGTTGTAGAGCGTACGCTGCCGCCCGGAGAGCCATTCATCCCGAATGATATCACCCTTGACAACGACGAGTATCAGATCCTGATCATCACCGGCCCGAATATGGCTGGCAAGAGTATTATACTGCGACAAACCGGCCTGATCGTATTGATGGCGCAGATCGGTTGTTTTGTCCCCGCAAAGGAGGCTGAGATTGGCATTGTGGACAAGATCTTTACCAGGGTCGGGGCATCCGACAATCTGGCAGCGGGAGAGAGCACCTTTCTGGTAGAGATGAACGAGGCTGCCAATATCCTGAACAACGCCACGCCGAGGTCTCTTATCCTGCTGGATGAGGTGGGGAGGGGAACCAGTACATTTGACGGGCTCAGTATCGCCTGGTCCCTTGTGGAGTATCTCCACAACAAGGCGGATGTGGCGGCCAAGACACTCTTTGCCACTCACTACCATGAGCTCAACGAGTTGGAAAATCTCTATAGCCGGATCAAGAATTTCAACGTGCTGGTAAAGGAGCATGACGGCAAGGTGATCTTTTTGCGGAAACTTGCACGGGGTGGAGCCGACCACAGCTATGGAATTCAGGTCGCAGATATGGCGGGCCTGCCCTCCATCGTGATCGAACGTGCAAAAGTGATACTGAAAAACCTGGAGAGCCACTCTCTGAATCTGAACGGTGAGAATGCTGCTGACGCAGACGGGGAATCTGACGCCGTCTTGCCAGACCGTCCGGAGAATAAGGAGGTGCTGAAGGGCGGAGCCCTGAACAAAGAGGCCGCCCGAAAAGGGATCAAACAGGTGGGCCGACAGGAGAAGATACCCCAGATGTCTCTCTTTCAAGCCTATGTGGATCCGAATCTGGAACAGGTAATGGATAAGCTTCAGGCAGCCGATACGGATCGCATGACACCAATTGACGCGCTGATGCTCCTGAATGAACTGAAACGGCTGGTTGAGGATTGAACTGTGACAATCATCTAAGTCCGACAGACTCCTGGCTGGATTTGCACACCGTCCATTCATGCTTTGCCTTTTTCACCGAGTAGTGGCATTTTAGCTTTGCTGGCAGGGGATCTTCCCGCTGGAAATTACATACTTGCAGGGCTGTCCTGCCGGACGGAGCCAGACGAACTGGATTTTCTGTGATAACCGACTTATAACGAACTGGAAACAAATAATGAACAGTATCAATATGAATGTAAACAAACAGAGAGTGTTAACGATCTCAACCGGCCTCCTGCTGATTTCAGCGCTGGCATTTGCCGGCTGTGGGCAATCTTCGGAAACGATTACCCTGTCCGGAGGGGAATTTGGATATGACAACGTTCCGATTTCGGTCGAGACCGAGCCGGGACGCTGGAGTGATGGAACGGCTCTCTGCCTGGAATCGGGAGGAGTATCCGTTGCCGGGCAGGTTGAAGAACGGATGGACGGAAGCAGTGCCATCTGGTTTCTTGCCCAGGTTCCTGCCGGAGAGTCCGTAACCTATCAGGTCACAGAGAACGGGGATTGCCATGGCATTCTCTTCAACTGGGCCGAGACGGGTGAACGGGTAGTTACACTTGAAGCAGGAGGGATGCCAGTTCTGGAATATGTACATCCAGTCTACGATTCGGAGAATGTGGAAGATACCAAAAAGCCGTTTCACCACGTCTATGCGCCGTCCGGTGATCGACGGATTACAAAAGGGGTCGGCGGCCTCTACTCCCACCATCGGGGGATATTTTTCGGCTATAACCAGACCCGTGTTGGAGAAGAGTCCTACGACATCTGGCATGCCTATGACGGCGAGCGATCGGAGCATGAACAGATTGAAAAAGAGTGGGCCGGCCCGGTTTTCGGCGGCCATGAACTGACCATTCACTGGAAAGGGTATGAAGGCGAGACATTTGCAATCGAGACGAGGCGGTTGCGGGCTTTTCAGGTATCGTCCGACCGAACGGTGATCGACCTGGAGACCACCCTTCGTTCTGTTGCAGGAGAGATCGAACTGGACGGAGATTTGCAGCATGCAGGCGTACAGTTCCGCACGGCGCAGTATGTGGCGGATAATAGTAATCAGACCCGTTATTTTCGGCCAGAGCCCTGGACAGACCACCCGGCTGATGAAGAGCTGGAGGATATCGAGCGGTTTGTGGATCTCCCCTGGAATGCGTTTCAGTTTGTGATCGAAGAGGATGACTATACGGTCGGATATATCCGACATAGTGAAAATCCATCGGGCGGCCAGTTCTCTGAACGGCTCTACGGCCGGTTTGGGGAGTTCATCCCGACGGTCATAGACGAAGAGAATCCGCTTACTCTGCGCTACCGATTCCTGATTATGGAAGGCCATGAGGTGAGCCGTGAGACGTTGAACTCCTTCGCAGCAGGATTTCAGGAGTAGGGAAAAGATAGATCATTCAGCGAAACATATTGCCGATCGGATTCGCCTGATGATCGCTACGAAACAGTTTCAGGTGGGGGAGTTGCTGCCATCAACCAGGGATTTGGGGAGGCAGCTTGAGGCGAGTTTTCATACTGTGCGCAAGGCGTACCATATGCTGGCCGAAGAGGGGTTGATCGAAGGCCAGCAGGGGCGTGGGTTTCTGGTGATTCGCCAGAACACCACACTTGATAAATCGGGCCGCCTGGAGACGGGTGCGGCGAAGCTGAGGCTGCTGCTCGGAGAGTTGATCGGATACGGCCTGGATGAGAAAGAGATTGAAACCCTGTTCGAAGAGCAGGTCAGTTTCATGGAGTGGCCGGACCGGATTCAGAGCTGCGCGTCTGTGGGAGAGACCGAAGAGTATGCCCGAATGCTTTCGGAAGCGATCCGGGACCAGGTCGGAGTGAAAAGCCGCCTTCTGACGGTTGATAATATGGGAGATGTTGTCAAGTATGACGCCCTTTTTGTCCCGATTCAGCTCTTCAGCCGTTACCGGGACAGGGCGGAGACCCACCGGATCCTGCCGGTTACCTATATGTTTGACCCGGACGTGCTCCTGTCGATTATCGACCGTGCCGCTATTGAGACGATCGGGCTGGTGACGGCGCAGGAGAAGACGATCCCGAAGCTGATCAGTGACCTGAAATCAGCCATCCGGTACGAGGGGTCGTTCGTGGCGGGGGCGACGTACGGGAAGTCGCTTCCACTCTTTGTCCGGACGACTGACCTGATTCTGTATACACAGGCAAGTGCTCATCTGGTAGAACAGAAAATTCCACAAAAGAGCCGCCTGAAACTGACCTATACAATTTCAGAGAAGAGCGCAGAGACGATCCGGTCGGAGTTGTGGGACCAGTAAAGTGGCCGGACGAGCGGCTGGTTTCGCAGGTTGGGAGGTGTCGAAGTTACTGTTGTGCCTGACAGAGTAAGAGTATATATCGGTGGTTCGCCGTAATTGTGCAGATGCAGAAAGATTCAAGAAAATAAGGATGACGGCAGAATGGATGTAACAGAATGGTTGGAAGAGGCGGCAGATGCCCTGGAAGCGGAGATTGAAACCGTACGGGAGAGGCCCTCTTCGGATGTGTTGTTTGATGGTACCCTGCAGCAGGAACGAGGAGAGGGAGAGGGGGCCGACTACCGGTTTGAAACCAGCCAGCCGGCCCTGCGGTTTGCCGAAGAGATCAAAGCCCGTACCGGTGAGAAAGAGTGGACCGTTTTTCCGGTCTCTTTTGACAAGAATGAGGTGGTACTGCGGTTTCCCGAACCGGCCGGTGAGTCGATCCGGGAACTCTATGTTGAGTGGGAGAACGATTTTATTCTGCTGAAAACCCTCGGTGAAATTCACCGCCTGTCCGAAGCAGGCCGGTCGCTTCAGGAGAGGATCCGGAGGCTCTTTGACCCGTCTGATGAAGAGGTGCCCGGGAGCCGTGAGCCACTGGAAGACGGACGTCGAAACCGTGCACAACTTGCTGCTATTGAGAAGGCTCTTCGTTTCCGTTCGGTCTACATCTGGGGCCCGCCGGGAACCGGCAAGACGGCAACTCTCGGATATATCATTGCCAACTATCTGCGAGAAGGGAAATCAGTGCTCTTCGCCTCGAATACCAACCGTGCGGTCGATGTGGGGCTGTTGAGTACGCTCCATGCGCTCGATGAAACGGGGCACCCGGAGTTAAAAAGAGGAGTGACCCGGTTTGGGGAAGCTCTTCTTGAGGATCCGCGCATCGAAGAGGTGGTGTTTGAAAACCAGGTAGACAAGATCCTGAAAACGCGGCAGGAGGAGGCGTCAGACCTGGGAGCCCTGCTCAGCCGGAAAAAGGAGCTGATGGAAGCAGTGGAAAAACGGTTTCGGGACGGAAAACAGCCGACGGCGAGCCTCAATACCGACCTTGAGCTGATCGATCTGAAAATCAGTGAAGAGGGTGGACAGGATGTTCTGGAAGCGAAGATGGAGGAACTTTCCTACATCAACGAACGAAGCGAATTGATGAGGAAACGGCTGGTAGCGACGACCCTGGCGAAAGTCTGTACCTCGGATCTCTTCTCCGGCCTGGAGTTTGATGCGGTGGTTGTTGACGAGGGATCGATGGCGAGCCTCCCCAACATGATGGTACTCGCTGCAAGGGCACAGTGGCATACAGTTGTCGTCGGGGATCCCATGCAGCTCCCCCCGATTGCACTCACCGGGAACCGAGAAGCGCGGGAGTTTCTTGAAAAAGATATCTTTACCACGGTTTCCGGCGCCCGGACGCCAGACGAACTCTTTGCATGGCACGATGCAAACCCGGAGTTCACAGCATTTTTCGATACCCAGTACCGGCTGAAGGCGACCCTGGCTGATATTATCAGCACGGTCTTCTATGAAGGGCGCCTGAAAACCGGCGTTCCGGATCAGGTGAATCCGGATGAGGAAAAGGCAGGCGGCAAGGGGTCACCCGAACTCGAGCTTGCGCCTGAAAGTCCGATATCACCATCCGGAGAGCGTGCGTTTCATCTGATCGACACTTCGAAGTATCAACCATTTCTGGAACAGAAGAACGGAGAACGGGGATTCAACCCGGTGAATACGGTCCACCAGAAAGTTCTCGAACGGTTGATCCGGAACATGTTGGGCCGGGGGATTCGTGCAGAAGATATCGGAGTGATGCTGCCGTTTCGAAGCCCGGTCTACGATCTGCGGGATCTCTTCTACCAGCAGGGAATCCGGGATATTGAAGTGGGTACCATTCATACTTTCCAGGGGAGAGAGAAGCCCTACATTATCTTCGATACAGTGATGAGCGGGGAGGGACGGGGAGCGTCCGCCCGGCACTACTCGGTCCGTCCGCTCGACGAAGAGAAAAACGGGCTGAGTGTTCCCCGGCTTCTGAACGTCGCCTTTTCGAGAAGCAGCAGGGAGTTGATGATTCTGGCCGATATGAACCATATCAACCGGGTCTATGGGGGGAAGTTTCTCGGGAAACTCCTGGATCGAATGAGGTAGGCAATTCTGTTAGCCGGAAGGGATACACTTACCCGATACCCACTGGCAAAGCCTGCAATTATTCTGACTCCTGTCTCCTGTATTCACCCTTTAACCCGCCCGGAGTGCAGATCTCCCGGGAAAGAATCCAAAGGTCTATGTCGATTTGAGGCAATTGATTTGTGTCGAGCCGGAGTGGATTTTTTCCCTGGAGCTCCGCACTCCGGGCTGACTCATTCAGTATTCTCTCCTGACTCCTGACTCCTGATTTCTGTATTCTCCCATCAATTCGTGTCAAACTCTCCGTTTCGATATCGCCGGGCCAGGCGCTCTTCATTCAGACGTTTCCACCCCTCCAGAATTTCCGGTCGCCGAGCGGCCAGGGTCATCTCGCGCTTTCCAAGGGCCCCCTGTGTACGTGCGACCTTCCAGCCTGCAACGGCTAAGGCGGCCCGAGCGCCGGATGCAGCACAGTAGGTCGAGAGCAGGACATCGGGTGAGCTGGCGTCCCGAAGGGTTTCAAAAACAGAAGGGGCCCACATGTCGGCATTCACTTCCGGGGAGAACGGGTCAAAAAAGATCGCATCATAGAGCTCGGCCGGGGGTGGATTCTCTTCAAAGGGACCGATAAAAAGTTCCAGTTCCAAGTAGCCGGAAACGGAAAACCGGTTCAGGCCGGGTTTCAGCTTGTCAAAAATGGAGACGAGCAGTTCCGGGCGGTTCTCCATACCGAGAAGCTTCGGGTAGTTGAGGCTGCTTGCCCGTTCCGGAGAGATCGGATACCCCTCCACTGACCGGAAGGTCACGGCTGGCGGATGCTCAAGTTTTTCAAGCAGCTCGGTAAGCAGCAGCAGGTTCAGGCCTGTACCAAACCCCATCTCCAGGATACTGAATCGGCCGGCTCTCTCCAGCCTCTCCTTCAGCCGTGGGACATCAAAAAAATTGTGTCGGCTCTCGGCAATGGCGCCGTTCGGGTTGTGGTAGTACTGTCCGAAGTGGCCGGAGTAGAGCGTATGGGACCCATCTTCGGTGAGATGGATCCTTGTCGGGTCTTGATCTGTCATGGGAAGAGAACCGCTATATCGTTTATTGTCAGTATCAGGCAGTTATTCAATACGTGTTTATGTGGAGGGTTCGCTCTGTAAACCCGACAGACTCCTCGGTTACATACGGCTGCCGGGAAAATTGTTGTGTACATGGTGGAAAGTTCTTTATACCTTGAAGATTATCCAACTATTATCAGCAGGTTTTCCAAAGCCTGTAATCACTCAGAGCATTTTGGTATGGCAGTTTCGGTTTCAGAACTCAGGACGAAAACAGAAGAGCTCTTTGACTCCATGGTGGACGTTCGCCGCCACCTGCACCGGAATCCGGAGGTGAGTTTCAAAGAGCACGATACGTCCCGGTATATCGTCGGCGAACTGGAGAAGCTGGGAATTCCGGTTGAGCAGCCGCTGGATACAGGGTGTATCGGTGTGTTGAAAGGGGAGGAGGACGGCCCGGTTGTGGCTCTGCGGGCCGATATCGATGCGCTCGCCATGCAAGAGGAGGGGGAGCACAAACAGGGCTTTCTCTCCACCCGTCCGGGGGCGGCACACTGCTGTGGACATGACGCACACACGGCCAACCTCCTGGGGACGGCCAGCCTTCTTACCCATTTCCGGGAGCATATCCGCGGGACCGTCCTGCTGATTTTTCAGCCCGGCGAGGAGAAGCTTCCTGGCGGCGGGCGGCTGCTGAGTGAGAGCGGATTTCTGCAAAAACTGGGAGTTGAAGCGATCTACGGCCTGCATACCAGCCCGCATCACGCACCCGGCACTATTGTGATCAAAGAGGGCCCGATGATGGCCCGGCCGGATGAATTTGAGATCGAACTGATCGGGAAGGGAGGCCATGCCGCGGCCCCACATATGGCTATCGACCCGATTATCATGGCGGCCGAGGTGGTGTCGCAGTTTCAGACGATCGTGAGCCGGAGCGTGGATCCGACAGTGCCCGCGGTTGTTACAATCGGGAAGCTGGAAGCGGGTTCAACCTACAATGTGATCTCGGAGAAGGCAAACCTGCTGGGTACGGTCCGGACCTTCTCCCGCGATACGGCGCTGCTGATCCGGGACCGGATGGAGGCGATCCTGGAAGGGATTACAACAGGTGCTGGCGGGTCTTATAAATTTCAGTTCAATGAGGGGTATCCTGCCGTTATCAATGATGAAACGTTGACCGAACGGGTTCGGAAAGCCGGTACCCGGCTACTCGGCAATGAAAAAGTGATTGATCTGGAGCGCCCGGTGATGGCGGGGGAAGATTTCGCATTCTACCAGGAGCACTTTCCAGGCACTTTTTTCTTCCTGGGCAGCGGCAGCGAGGAGTCCGGTTCCACCTGGAGCTGGCACCACCCGCGCTACAATGTGGATGAACAGTGCTTCCTCTCCGGAGCGCCATTGATGGCCTCTCTGGTTCTGGAGATGGAGGATGAGGCGTAGAGTGACAGGAGCCTTAGAAAGAATGGTGCAACCGGTTTGGGCAAGAGGGATGTGGCCGGGAAGTAATACAGATGTATCCAGGCTCGGGGTTTGGATTTACTCCTGTTCGAGATACTCACGGTAGAGTTCCAACAGCTCACTCAACATCATGGCGGTGGCACCCCAGAGAGGGACCGGGTGGATATTCCAGTAGGGCACATCATAGACCCGGTCGGAGAGCTGCAGGGACCGGGTGGAGAAGTTCTCCCGATCCATCAGCTTTTCCAGAGAGACGGTAAATGCCTCTTCCACCTCCAACGGGTTGATCGTCAGCTTCGGCTTTGACGGAAGGTAGCCGACTACCGGAGTGATCAGGTTGTTGGAACGGTCCAGAAAGAGTTTCGTGAGGGTTCCCGCGATTTCGATGCTCTCTTCGGGGACCCCGATCTCTTCTCTGGTCTCACGAAGTGCGGTTCCGGACGGAGTCTCACCGTTGTCGGACCGTCCGCCGGGAAAGCTGATCTGGCCTGCATGGGAGATTGATGTGGTCCGGAGCGTCAGGATCAATTCCGGATGTCCTTCCTGCTCTTCAAATAGAAGGATCATAACGCTGCTGTCATAAGCATCCTCGCCGGCTTCCATACGGAAGTGGTGCTCTCCCTCAACGGGCGAAGGAGCGAAGCGGAGATGGGCTTCCCTGCCGGGAAGAGGTTGGTTGATCCGCTCTTTCAGATAGTGAAAAAATGAAGTCCGGTCCATATCGGAGTAGATACGAAAAAATGGGGATAGATTCTTTCTCTACACTCTCGAACTCCAACTCCAATTCGATGAGACGCCCCTTCGCTAACAGGGTATTATTGCGAACCATATGTAAATTATATCTATTTGTATTTATCAAATTTATTACCCGAAGATAGTAGCATTTTTCTATCACAAGGGCGTATTGTAAAAAAATACTTGTTATTTCGTTTTTTTTTTTTTGTATTTAAAGGCAAAATACGATGAAGAACATAGTATCTGAATGTTTATATGTGATTATGAGAGAGGAATAAGCATTTGGGGTTTAGTTTTCCCCAGATAGATTGTGTTAGGTTTGTCAATAGATGGTGATGTGCCCGGTGAAAATCGGGTCGAACGGGTTGGTCCAGGCAGTATACTGGGGTCAATCGTACATTGACGGTGAATCAAACTTAACAATCGATGAATAACTCCATGCAATCTGTCGAACAAATCTGGGATGATCTCAAAGTCCCGGAATTTCTTGATACGAATGGAAAGGAAGTTCTGAGCTATAAAGAAGCGTGTGATCAGTTGTTTACAGAGAGACAAATTCTAATCGTGAAGCTTTTTGGTATAGGCCTAACTTACAAGGAGATGGCGAAAATCCTGGGTTGTACAGTAAATACAGTCAAGAGCCACGTACAAACTATTAGGAATAAATTGAATCTGCGTGGTAATAATAGCCTTGAGAAATGGTGCTGGCTGAACCATGATGCTATCTATAAAAAGTAGATATATGCTGGCGAGTATATTAAATGTACTGCCATGCTGCATCTGCTGAAATGGAGATCATCTCTATAACTTATATCAAGTTAAACTAATCTATTCGGACTAATCCGAAGTGATTAAAAAAAGGCCACTTATCGAATTGCATGGTCACTCGTCATTTTCTAATATGTAGCAGGTCGTTTGTGTTTGCCCGATCTTTTTTTGAAACGTAAAAACGAAAAGAGGTAAAGTTATGAGTACATTATTTGATATTGGTAAGGCACTGAGTCGCAGGGAGATGAAAGAGTTGATTGCGGGATCAAGTGGGGGTTGTGATTCAGAATGCCTTATCTGTGTTACTCCTGGTGGGACTGAATGCTGGTATCGTCCAAGTAGTTGTCCTGGATCTTCCTGCTGGGCTGATTCAGTTTGTCATAGTATATACCCTGCTTACGACTCTAATGAGGTGTGGGGTGGATGTGGTGCTTATTGTCCAACGGGTTGTAAGGGAGTTCCTAGTTGTTAGTTTTCATTTAATACTTTATTGATACAAGTGAAATTGAACCCTGTCATTGTATCAATGTAAAGGTTACTTGAGGCTAAGAACGATGTGTTACATGTTTCCCAGAAAATGATGATTCATCATGGATATTACTTTCCTACAATCGAAGATAGGAATTATGATAGGAATTCTGTTTTTGATCGGTTGTTCGGTCCAAAGTAGAGAAAACCCTGGTGATTCAAGTCAAGGGTTGGATCTGCCGGAAGAGATTCAGGCTATTGAGAATCTAACCGTTTATCCGGCGGATCAGCCCGCGAGCCGAAAGATCGAATTTCATCGGGAGACCACGTTTGGAGAGACGGACGAGGTAATGATCGGCCGGGCTGGCCGTATTGCCATCGACGACTCAGGCCGATTATACATGGCAGACCATGGACGGTTAATGGTCCACGTATTTCAACCGGACGGGAGCTATCTGACGTCGATTGGCAGGGATGGAGACGGGCCGGGTGAATTTCGAAGTGTTCAGGGCTTTTTGTTCCATAAAGAGCACTTGTATGTCTATGACAGTGCTCCCAGAAGGTTCAGCACCTTTGCACTGGATTCATTTGAGTATCGTGAAACGATACAGATCTTCCCCGACTCGGATGGACGGATTGAACATCCGGGAGGAGCGATGCCGATTCAGCCCCTGTCCATCCGTGAGGATGGTACATTTCTGGTTTACTATATTCAGATTCGGGGCCGTTACTTTGAACCGGAAGATCCTGACGTGGATGCCTATCACCGGTTCTATCTGCTTTCCCAGGATGGGAGACGCTTTCTTGACCGGATCTTTCAGCAACGTTATTCGATACTTTTCCCCATGCGGCCGGAT
>JBBDRW010000181.1:0-15038 GCA_040905265.1 Balneolaceae bacterium
GTTTCAGATAAAAGTAAAGCCGTCGAATTAAGACTGAATCGACGGCTTTGGACTCCCGGACTTTACTCAAAACGGTATGTTCAATTAGAATCGATTAAAATCGTCGAATGGAGTACGCGGAGTAATATGCCGCGGCTTCCGTGTGTTAGTATCATCATTGCGATCCTTCCGCGGCCTGTTGTCATCGGATGATGACCGCCGTTTTCTCGGCTCGTCGCTGCGATTGTTTTTCCGGTAGTTTCCACCGGAGCTGCTGCCACGCGCTTTCCGTTTTCTGAAACGTTTCTGCTTGTTATCAGACTTTCTGCCACGTTTGGATCCTTTGTTCCCTCCGCCCTGGCTGCTGTCAATCTCTTTGATGTAGACTCTTGGCTTGATAATCCCCTTCTCTCTGGCCGGATCTGTAAAAATAGGCCTCATCTCCGTAGCAAGCCATGCAGGAAAGAAGTGTTCCCTGGCTTCTCGTAACAATACAAACGGATTTGTATAACGGGCTGAAAAGTGGGTAATCACCAGCAGCTTCGTCTGCGCTTCATTTGCAACTCTTGCAGCATCAATAGCTGTGGAGTGTCCGGTCTCTTCTGCTTTATCAGACAGATTACTGCTGAATGTCGCCTCATGCAGAAGTACATTCGTGTTCATACCCAGTTTGACAGAGTTCGGACAGTACCTGGTATCCGTAACATAAGCAAAACTGTCACCCGGCCGTGGATGACCGACAATATCGCTTGATTCGATAACGGTTCCATCCTCAAGCGTTATATCGTTCCCTGCTTTCAACTCCTTGTACTGCCAGTCTTCCGCTATACCAAGTTCTTCCGCTTTATCTGAATCAACCTTTCCTGGCCGGTCTTTTTCCTGAAATCGGAACCCGATACAGAATTCTGTATGCTTCAGCGGGCGTGCTTCAATATAGAACTCATCTTCATCTACAGGACGAGCTTCGTCAAATCCCTCTTCCAGCTCCACAAATTTCACTTCATAGCCAAGATCAACCTTTGCAAAATTAAAATTCCAGGTCACATACTCTTCCACCCCTTTTGGCCCGACAATAGTGAGTGGTTTATCACGCCTCTGTAACTGAAGAGTGGACATGAGTCCGATCAGCCCGGCATAGTGATCGACATCAAAATGTGACAGAAAGATGTAATCGACTTTCGAACGTTTTAGCCCGGCCTGAAGCATTCTCATCTGTGTATTCTCACCACAGTCGAATAGAAAAATAGTGCCTTCCCTCCACAGCGCAACCGATGGAAGGTGCCGGGTTGCTGTCGGTGTTGCGGATGCGACTCCTAATGGTACGATAATCATTGTTTTCTCCCGTAGTATCTGTGAACCAGGGAATTACCAGTCAGGTAATGAACCCGTTCGTTTCACCGTTTTTATGTATGTTTATATGTCTTGAAGCTCCTGCTCCAGAAGCTGTTTCCTGTACATGGTTGCATAATACCCATCAAGTTCCAGCAGTTCATCATGAGATCCGTGCTCCAGAAGAGAACCGTCCCCAATGTAGTATATCATGTCTGCATCTTTCACAGTTGAAATTCTGTGACTGATCATTATAGTCGTTCTGTTCTTGAGTTCGCTTCTGAGATAGTGCAGAATGGCATCTTCCGTTTTCGTATCCACTGCACTTAATGAATCGTCCAAAATGAGAATTTTGGGATCTTTGATCAAGGCTCTTGCAATAGCGGTTCTTTGTTTTTGACCGCCGGAGAGAGTAATTCCGCGCTCTCCCACCATAGTCTCAAATTTTTTCTCAAATTCCAAAATATTATCCAGTATCTGAGCTTTTTCAGCTGCACTCTCAATTTCTATATCCGATGCTTCATCAACTCCGAATGCAATATTTTCTCTCAGTGTAGTAGAGAAAAGGAACGTATCCTGGGGTACATAACCGATGTTCCGTCGAAGCTGGGATACCGGCCACTCTTTAATATCTATACCATCCATAAAAATATTACCTTCACTGGTATCAAACAAACGGGGAATCAGTTGTACAAATGTCGTTTTACCCGCCCCGGTCCGGCCGACAATTCCGATATGGGATCCTGGTTGTATGGTGAGGCTGATATTCCGGAGTGCGGGTTCAGCAGCTCCCGGATAGGTAAAACTGACATCTCTGAATTCAATCAATCCTTCAACCAATTCGTCAGAAACAGTCTCATGACTGCTCTCCTCATCCAGAATGGCGATCTCCTCCTGCAAAACTTCATCGATACGCTTCCAGGATGCCATTGATTTTTGGAATCGGTTGACGGTATATCCAAGAGATGCGACTGGCCAGGTGAGATAGGCTACGTAGATTACAAACTCGGCGATGTTTCCGATCGTAATCAACCCTTCAATCACCATGTTACCCCCCTGCCAGATCACAATTACGACGGAAACTCCAATCAGAAGATTCAGAGTCGGATGGAAAAGGGACTCAACCATATCAAGGCGTAATTTCTTGATTCTGTATGAATCGCTCTCACTGTCGAACCGAGTTTGCTCATACTCTTCACGGTTGTATGCCTTGATCAGGCGGATACTTGAGAAGGCTTCGTTCGCTCTGCCGGCAATCCGGGAGTACTGCTCCTGGATAATTGTCTGATAGTCGTGAATATACCCGCTTACCCAGTAAGCAAACGCAGAAAGCAGCGGGAGAGGAAGCAATGCCCAAAGTGTTAATTCCGGGTTCACGATCAGCATCATTGTAATAATAAATCCGGCCCGGGTAATCGTATTGATTGTATACATGTATACAGGGCCGAAGTACTCCCGAACTCTTCCGACATCTTCGGTAGCCCGTACATAGATTTCACCTGAACTGTGTTCCGAAAAATATCTCTGGGGCAGGGTCAAAAGCTTGTCCATGATCCGGTTTCGTATATCGAACTCAATCTTTCTGGAAGTGACGATCAAGGTCTGCCGGGTTGCAAAAAGGAGTATGCCGTAAAGTGCGACCGTGCCGATAAGCAGCAGTGAATTGACTGCCAGAACTTCACCCGCTTCGGTAGAGAAGAGAACCTGAAAAATACTGGAATATGATTCCTGATACTCATCCCCCAGGAGTTCGACCTCATCCATAGTCCTCCTGATCAGGACCGGAATCCATATCAGAAAAAAATTGGCCCCTGTAAGGAATACCGAACCGAGTATAATCGTACCTTTATACCTGGCGAAAAAGCGATTTAATTTGGACAGTGCTTCCAAAATCTCCGTTCTTCTGTAGTGCCGGCCAATTGATGGCCGAAATAGTTAAACTCTCACTGAATCAAATTTTTCTATCCAGTTTCTGGCAAGTTTCAGTCCTGAACAGTATGCAGAATCAACGCTGCTTCCTGAGAAGTAGTCTCCGACCAAAGCAAGTGGTGAATCGAGCTCTTCAAAATCGAGATATGGCATGTTCAGAATTTTTCTCGCCTTTTTATACCGCCAGAAGTGAAGCTGTTTCCACTCCGGTTTTTGAATCCAATCTCCTGCAATTGCGGAAGCACGTTCCAGAAGTGCCAGCTGAATAGTCTCCGGACTCCTTTCCCGATATGTCTGAACAAACTGCGGTGTAGATCGGATGACAAGAGAACATTCCGGCAGTTCTCTTTTACTCCCTTCATTTGTAATGAATTCAATATCGTCTCCCTGGCACTGAATCCCCTCCCAGTCGGGCAGCTCCCGGCTGCCGTATCCGGCAAGCAACATATAAGCAGGGTCATAGTGAATTTCATCAATCTGACTGATAATCTTCAGAGTATCGATTTCATCCTGACAGGTCAGGATCACACCATACGCTTGCGGTGCCGGAAGTGCGATAATCACAGCATCCGCTTCAAATGTATTGTAATTGGTCAGATTGATCATCCATGGCCGTTTTTTCGTGCGGTATGGCCCGAAATAAGTGAGTCCGCCGGCCTTCTCTTCCGTTTTCACATCAACCCACCTGGCGAGATATTTCCCGATTCTGTTCATCCCTTCTGTCGCGGTATAGGATGTAGATCCGTTGGCATTCGGGTCATCCTCGTAGAGTGTGTTGCCGTCATGATAGGAGAAACGGTTTCCCCAGACTCGAATCAGGTTCTTTTCCAGAAGTTCAGAGACAAATCCGCTGAATTCAGCAGATTCTGCTGTAAAACTTGATACTCCGTGATCCAGTTTTATTGAATTGTCTTTACCGGCGTATCGGGTTGCAAGCCTGCCACCAAATCCTCTGCTCTTTTCAATAACCGTTACATCATGTCCCGCTTTTGCGAGTTCACGGCCTGCAGTTAATCCCGATATTCCGGCTCCGATAATACCAATTTTCATAACGTTGGTGTCTCTTTATTCTCTGTTATCAGTTTTTTCTCTGTTCGCAGTATCATTCGTTTTCTTCAGTATCCCCGATATCTGCAAATTAAAAAACAGGGATGCCCCAAGGTACGATTTCACGGATAAATTATGGATGAAAAATTGAAACTTTTGGTTCCACTGCATCTTTTCCGATCAGTGCGGGCCAGAATGCGATCACTTCACTTGCTTTTGGCCTCCCTCCGGCATATCCGGTTACACCACCCGGCCCGGTTAGAATTAAGGGTATAATCTCTTTTCCTGCCCGCTCCAGCTCTCTGCGGTCATCCCCCTTCATTGAGATCCGCAACGAGATTTCGTTCAGGCCCCGGCCTGCCTCACCCGGTATGACCTCCTCTTCACTGCAGGCATTCAGGCCAATCAGTTCAGCCCTGTACTCAGTGAGTTCAATACCCAGGTTCTTCAGCCGTCTGCGAAGAATTTCTGCTGCACAGAGTGCTTTTTCTACAGGGTCCGGCCAACAATAGACCAGTGTCGATGAGAGTTTATATCCATCATGATAACTCGCAGAAACCTTGTAAGAGTCAGTTTTGGGTTTGCCGGTTATACCGCTCACCCGAACTCTGTCCATGCCCTCCTCAGCAAGCCGAACAGATGTGAAATCTGCTGTGACATCGGGTGTGATATACGACGAGGGATCGGCGATCTCATAGAGTAGCTGCTCTTTCACTGTCATCTCATCGATGAGCCCTCCCGTCCCGGGGTGCTTGGTTACAACAAACGTACCGTCCGGATAGGCTTCAATAATTGGAAATCCGATACTCTCGAAACTCTCTACTCGTTTCCAGTCTGTAAAATTGCCTCCGGATGCCTGTGCACCACACTCGATGATGTGGCCGGCAATGGTTCCGGCAGAGAGCCTGTCATAATCATCTTCAGGCCAGCCAAACTCATGCACCAGAGGGCCGAGGATCAAACTTGTATCTGTTACCCGGCCGGTAATAACAATATCGGCACCTCTGGCAAGTGCATCTACAATCGGTTGGCAGCCAAAATAGATGTTGGCGCTACGAAGCTTCTCCTGAACAGTGGATATCTCCTTTCCGCTATCCATATTCTCCAGAAGAAATCCCCTGTTGATCATCTCCCCAATCCTGTGCAGAATATCGTCCCCGTCTACCACAGCAACCGTCAGATCCTTCTCACCAAGCTCCGTGGCCAGACTCAGAAGTGCATCCTTGCATGCGGTCGGATTGGCTCCTCCTGCGTTACAGACAACCCGAATCTTCTTCTCCCTCAGTTCGGGTAACGCCTCTTTCATCAGATCAATAAAATCCTTCGCGTAGCCGGCTTCAGGAGTACGAGCCTTTTGCTTGTGAAGAATGGACATGGTTACTTCGGCAAGGTAATCCATGACCAGATAATCGATCGGGCCTTTTCTGATCTGATCCAGAGGGGCGGCAGGAAGGTCTCCCCAGAAGCCCTGGCCGGACGCGATACGAATGGAGTGTTTAAATGGCATGGGTTCCTCTAGTTCATCGGGTTGCATCCCAGTCCAGAAACTCCTCAAAAAGTTGTTGTTGCCGGCTCTCCATCGGGATAAGATAACCGTTGATCATCACATTGTGAATGTGAGTGGAGGGCTCAAATGGATCGCCATCTGTAAGAACCAGGTTTGCCTGTTTTCCAGGCTCAATACTTCCAAAACGGTCTTCTACCCCCCAGGCTCTTGCCGGATTGATCGTAATTGACTTCAGGGCTTCCTCTCTCCCAAGTCCATACGCAGCAGCATATCCAGCTTCAAAGAGCAGGTTCCGGACATTCTCTGTTTCACCCGTACCGAGCAGTACCAAAACCCCGGCTTCAGCAAGCAGTCCCGGATTTTGATAGGGGCGCTGGTAGTTGTCGTAGGAGCGTAATGGCGTATAGAGCGTGTTTACGATAACGGGGACTTCTGCCTCGGCAATACGTGATGCCACTCTCCACCCTTCGGCCACTCCCTGAAACAGAAACGAAATCTCCGGGTAGTTTGAGATCCACTCCAGTGCCTTCAGAATGTCACGCTCCCGGTTTACCCGTAGAATGACAGGAATTTCCCCCCGAACGACCTCCCGCATCGCTTCCAGCCTAAGATTTCGTTCCGGCCGACTCGTTGTCGCTTCGCCTTGGTTGTAGGCAGAAATCATCGACTCATAGAACTGAGCGTCCTGCCAATAGTCGTCCAGCTCATCTCGTTGACTCTCATATCTCTCCATTGCATCCTCGTTGGAGGTGTCCGCTGGCAGAGAAGGCCATTCGACAACCAGTGCTGCCCGTTCTGTGACCGCCATGGCTTCAGGAGTATACCCCCATAGATCAATCAGAGCAGCCTTTCCGGCAACCTGAGAAGAGGCAGGGGAGCTGATTACGGTCGTAACCCCACCGACTCGTGTGACCGGAATAGCCACAGCGTGCGGATTGATTGCAGTCACAGCCTGGACTTGCGGGTTATGGGTACCCAGTTCCCGGTGGTCTACAGTTACCGGAACTGCACTAATTTCCACCAACCCCAGATGTGTAAATGAATCAATAAAACCGGGATAGAGATGGAGGCCTGTTGCATCGATTCGATGTACACTATCAGGGACCCGAACGTTGCTTCCCACATGTGTAATTTCCCCCTCTTCAACGAGTACAACTCCTCCTTCAATGATACCATTTGTAACCGTGTGTACGGTTGCGTTTGTTATGGCAAAGTCTCCATATGCAGGCTTTCCAGTAATTTGTGCCCTGAGGTCTGCTGTGCCGGAATGGAACAGGATCAAGGCTGTCAGAAGAAAAGCCCGTCTCAGGCAGACATAAGTCTGTTCAGAAATTGAATATCGTTTCGATTTCGATAGCGTCATATCCGACTACTCTTCAATTTGATGTTGGTTCAAACCGGAATTGATCCGGAAGTGGTGGTCCTGGATACTCTCACTGTATTCTGTTTCGTGATAATCAACAGATGGAGACACCCGTATTCTCATGTCATCCGGGTCTGATGAGCGGTCAAAATAGATGTTGCCATCTATTACTGTCAGTTCATTCACACTATATATGCTGAGTGGATGGCCCGACCAGACGGAGAGATCTCCCTCCTTTCCGATCTCCAGGCTGCCTACACGGTCATCAATACCAAGTTGCTTGGCCGGATTGAGAGTGATCATTCGTATCGCATCATTCTCCGATGTTCCACCATAACGCATCGATTTGGCAGCTTCCAGGTTCAGATGGCGTATCAGTTCATTGCTGTCGGAGTGGATACTGGTAACAACTTCATTTTCGTTCAGAATTGTAGCACTGTAGGCTGTGGAGTAGTAGACCTCAAACTTGTAGGCCCACCAGTCAGAAAATATGGAAGCGTGTGCACCTGCTTCCCGGAGTTCAGGGGCTACCTTGAACGCTTCATTCGCATGCTGAAATGTATAACCGGTAATGCCGTAGTCTGAAAATATCCTGGTAAGCATGAAGATTTCATCCGCACGATAAGAGTGTGCATGAACGATGATATTCCCGTCAAGTATATCGAGGATCACTTCAAGACGTAAATTTTCAGGAACCGGGACCGGCGGAATGCCGTCAGGGTTCTGATCATACTCTCGCTTCATGGCCAGATAATCGTCTCGTTTCGATCGGTAATCAATGGCGGCATCAAAATACTCACGGATAACCTGTTCCACTCCCATTCGTGTTCTGGGCTGGACACCGCTATCCTGGCCATGTACGCGTGTTGGATTCTCACCCAGTGCAAATTTAACCGTTTGAGGCGCTCCTTCCATTATCATATCGTACTGAGACCGGCCGTAACGAAGTTTCAGTGTAACATTTCGTCCGCCTATCACATTTGCAGAACCATGCATCAGATTGATCGTCGTTACACCGCCTGCAAGAGCACGGTATATTGCAACGCTGTTGGGGTCGATGGATTCTGCCATTGTAACTTCAGGCGTTACAGGATGAGAGCTCTCATTGACCCCAATGGAGTTGAGATGTGAATGTGCGTCCACTATTCCCGGCATAATATATTTATCGCTCGCATCGATGACTTCTATATCTTCGGGAGCCGCCAGATTCTGTCCGATCGCCTGAATCAAACCATCGACAATCATGATATCTGTATCGGGAAGGTCATCACCCGTGACAGGTATCACCGTCGCATTCCTCAATAAAAGGGAACCGCCATCCTGTGCAGACAGAGAAACAGTGCCGGAACAGAGAGTAAAAAAGGCCAGAAAAAGAGTACTGAAAAGGGAATATTGCCTGTAATTAGCAGTCATAATAAAAAATCAATTCCGGATTAAAATTGAATGATCGTTCCGTTCGAGACGGTTTTTAAAATTCTGGCCTCCTCCTCATTGGTTGGATTTGTCCAGAGGGAGAAATTGGCAATCATACCCTCTCTCAACGCTCCGGTATGAGTGGAAATTCCGAGAATTGAAGAGGTTGAACTCGTCATAATCGTCAACAACTCTCCCGCTGTTATCTCTCCTTCATCCAGAAGGAAGTTGGTTTTTTCCTGAATATCATCAAGGGAGAGCCCGTTACTTGCAAACCCGACATGAACCCCGGCATCCAGAAGGGAACGGATATTTTTGACCCTATCCAGCCAGGAATTCAGCTGCCGTTTCCGGTACCTCTCCTCTTCCGGTCCCGATACTTCGGGGACCTCGGACTCCCCCTCCTCACGGAGCGTTGAATACCACTCAGGAGGGTCAGGAAGATTAAATGAAGCCAGAACCGGAATGTCCCGTTCCAGTAACTCCTCTGATACACGGTAGGCTTCCCCTCCTGAAACAATAACCGAATTCAGGTCAAATTCATCGTGTAGTCGTAAATATCGTTCGATATCCTCTTTGCTATCTGCAGCAAAAAAGATCTCTTTTTCCTGGTTCAAAATCGGAAATAGTGCCTCCAGAACTTCATCCCGCTGCGGCACCGGCATGCCGGGTTCTGATTCAGAATAGTAGTCGAGATGCTGCATGAGCGCCTCTGCATCGTAGAGAAGCTGCCGGAATCTCGCCATCACTCCCATGGTTGTTGTCGGATATGCCCGATTTCCCCATCCGCCCGGTGCCGGTTCAAACTGGAAGAGAAACCCAATCTTTTCACGATAGATCTGACTTTTTGTATCGTTATCATGCAAAAAGAAGATTTCGGTCTGTCCCGGCAGCATATACCCTTCCAATCCGATCAGTGCTGTTGTATATCCCTGCTTCAGGGCATTAGAAAATACTTCATCACTACTCTGTATTAACTTGGAGGGCAATCGATCCGGTTGAATACCAGCCCTTTCATATCCCGGTTCTCCGGGATTATCCACTCTTTCCGGCGGGCCGGATCTTTCCGGACTTCCCCAGAGTGCCAAACCGTCGACAAGCCCCGGATAAACATGCAGGGAATCTCCACCATCAATGATACGAGCGTCAAACGGAATTTCAATGGAATCTGCTCTGCCAATCGATGCTATAATCCCATCTCTCCAGACGATGGAGCCGGATTCAGTTTCAGAGCCATCTGCGTGATGAATGGTACTGTTGATGATCGCATGTGCGGGAGGCGTTTGAGAAGAGACCGGTTGCAAGGGAAGCAGCCAGAGAAGGAGAATCAGTGAAAATGGAATACGTAGGTTTGTCATAGCAAGACAGTCTGTATGAAGTCCTAATGATACTGTAAATTGCCTGTACAGGTTTCCGAAACAGGTCTATCCGGTGTGAAAACTATTTTTCAATCGATCACACTGAATCCACACAGTATAATATCTCTAAAATAGAGTATGATTCTCAACTATTAGTTCACCCTGACTGATAAGTTTCTGTTTTCCCCGGTGTTGAGACAGCGCATAAGAGCAGAAGTGTATGAATCAGTCAGCGAAAGCCTGTTCAACTTCTTCCGAAATTGTGTGCCGACAGGCATGGTCCGTGACTGTCAAACCTGAAATACACCTGTCTTGAATTCCGGAATATCAGGATTCAGATCGGCGCAATGGATTGCTTCGGAAATTCTGCTTCGAGTCTCAGAGGGTTGGATGATACCATCGATCCACAATCGGGCAGCTGCATACCGGACATCGGTTTGCTGTTCGTACCGCTTCCTTATCTCATCCTCAATCCCGGACTTCTCCTCATCTGATATCTCATTATTCTTCGCTTTCAATGAAGAGAGCCGAATTCGGGCCAGTACCTCGGCAGCCTGATTCCCACCCATAACAGCGATACGGGCAGTTGGCCAGGCGTAGATAAATCGCGGGTCATACGCCCTTCCGCACATTGCATAATTTCCAGCCCCGTAACTGTTTCCAACTATCACAGTGATTTTCGGTACGGTTGAATTTGCAACGGCATTTACCATTTTGGCTCCATCCTTGATAATTCCGCCATGTTCACTTCGCTTGCCGATCATAAACCCGGTAACGTCCTGAAGAAAAAGGATCGGTATTCGTTTCTGGTTACAGTTCATAATAAAACGGGCAGCCTTATCGGCACTGTCGGAATAGATCACTCCGCCGATTTGCATCTCACCCAGGCTGTTTTTGACTATTTTTCGCTGATTTGCCACAATACCGATACTCCAGCCGTCCAGCCGTGCATATCCGGTGATCAAAGTCTGGCCATATTCCGCCTTGTACTCTGTGAAGGAGTGGCGGTCAATGAGGCCCTTGATCAATTCATACATGTCATATGGCCGGTTTCGGTCTTCCGGCAGGAGACTTTCCAGCCTCTGCATACCTATTTCCGGCTTCTCAGGCTTTTGACGTGTAAAACCTGCACGTTTGAACGGCCCAAGTGTGTCGACAAGTTTTCGAATTTTGGCCAGGCAATCTGCATCACTCTCCGATCTGTAATCAACCACCCCGCTTATTTTTGAATGTGCAGATGCCCCGCCAAGGGTTTCGTTTTCTACATCCTCCCCGATTGCTGCCCGGACCAGATAACTTCCAGCCAGAAAAAGAGTCCCTGACCCCTCCACCATAATCGACTCGTCACACATTACCGGCAGGTATGCTCCGCCCGCAACACAACTCCCCATGATGGCTGCGATCTGTGGAATCCCTTTTGCACTGAATACGGCATTGTTTCTGAAGATCCGGCCAAAATGTTCCTTGTCCGGAAAAATTTCATCCTGTAATGGCAGATAGACACCGGCCGAGTCGACCAGATAGATTACCGGGAGGTGATTCTCAAGAGCAATCTCTTGTGCACGAAGATTCTTCTTTGCCGTGATCGGAAACCACGCACCTGCTTTTACAGTTGCGTCATTGGCAATAATCATACAACGTCTGTCAGAAACAAACCCGACTCCGGTAATCACTCCACCGGCCGGGCAGCCCCCCTCTTCCTCATACATTCCGTAACCGGCCCACAGCCCCAATTCATGGAAATCACTCTCTTTATCTATCAGTGTAGCGATTCTCTCCCTGGCAGTCATTTTCCCCTTCTTATGCTGCTTTTCAATCTGTGCAGGACCTCCACCTTTGCGGATCTTCTCCTCTTCGGATTTCAACGTATCAACCCACTTCGTAAACCAGTTCTTATTAGCCATATCATTGAATCTTTTTTACTTTGAACCTGTTTCTGCATACTACCCGCTGAGAAGGATACGTTTCAACGGTACCCTTCCGGAGAGGGAACAATCTGGAACTTTTTTGGTTGTGAAAAACTCGAAACCTGTATCATGATGAAAAAAAGAAGATATACAGTAACGAGCCGGAGAATCTCAATCCTCCGGACAGTCAATAAACCAATTATTCGAATGACGCAAAAACTTCTGGTGTCACTTATTCTGTTTTTTATTCTAGCCTCAGAGATATCCGATGCACAGCAACGGAGAAACACCTATCAGGATCTGTTAATGAGATCAGACCAGGCTGGTATCTATGTGGACCACCATGTTTTGCCTGATGCTGATGGTGGCTCCTTTCTTGCCGTTGCGTTCCGGATGGATTACGACCTTCTTCCATTTCGAAGAGTCCGGGCGAGTGAAGCGGTACCCGATTCCGCACTTGAATTCACAGCTGTTGCCAGAATGAATCTGGATGTATTTCAGGACGAAGGCCGGCAGAGTGAATTTAATACTGTCTCTACCGACTCCTGGGTCGATACAGCATGGGCTTCCAGCTATGAAGTAACCCGTTCCCGGCATAACCATCTGGAGGGGTTTATGAACACACCGCTTGATCCCGGATCGTACCGGTTTATGCTTCAGTTAAACCGTGGTGAGACAACCCGTGAAAACCGGTCCAGTCAACAGACATTTACAGTTCCGGAACGTTCTGACAGCGATGCAGAAAACGGTGTTATCCTGCTTGCTGAATCTGTAAGTAATTCCGGGCCCGGCATTGAATTCAAATGGATGAATTTTGGAAATAACATTCTATATGGCCAGGACTACTCCATCGTTCTGGTACTGCCGGAGAATACAGACCCGGAATCTACCCTGAACGTGCGTATCCACCGTCTTGAACCGGGTTCTGACAGTGAAATGATGGGAGAGCCGCTATTTGAAGAGGTGATATCTGCCAGTGATATGACCCGTTCAGACGGATTCGTACGAGAAGAGGACCGAAAAGCTCCCCACCTCTCCTTTCAGTCTGGTGATGAAGGGGTTTATATCTCAATACTGACGGTCCCAAACCGACAATTTCCAAATGACCAATTCCGGATTTCTGTTTCGAATTCTGACGAAGAAGAGCCAATCCTGACACGAAATGTTTATTCAAGATGGATCGATATGCCGGTCAGTCTTTTAAATATGGATGTCGCAGTCAATATGCTGCGATTTATTGTTGATGAATCTACACTTCGCGACCTGAACCGGGGATCAGTCGCTGAAAGGGAACGACGATTCCGGGCGTTTTGGGGAGAGCGGGACCCGACACCGGAAACCGAATATAACGAACTGATGGCGGAATACTATCGACGGATTGACCAGGCTTATCAGCAATTTACCACACCGCAACAGCCCGGTTTTGAATCGGATCAGGGACGTGCATTTATACAGATGGGCCCGCCAAACAGAAAGGAGCGAACTTTTCCTGTGGACAGCCCGACCCGGGAACTCTGGTTCTATGATAACCAGACATTGGTTTTTGAAGCGACGTCCGGTTTCGGGGATTTCAGGCTCATCGGCAGTGAATAAAATGTCCTCTTGCCTTCCATCAGCTCATCCGATAGTTTCACGTCCAAAACAGGACGCAGCAAATTTATGAAGCCAATCATCGCAATCAGCATGGGAGATTTTAACGGGGTCGGCCCGGAAGTGATACTGAAATTCCTTTCCGGCAGAGAGGAGAAGAGATCGACACCCCTGATTCTCGGCCAGCGGCAAGTATTTGACTATTATGCAGATCAACTTACATTCACTCAGGAGATTGAGACCGTCGAAGACTTGACACAGGTCAAACAAGACGGGAAAGCCTATCTGTTGAATTGTATCGGAGATATAGCGAGCCATCCTAATCCAGGGGCTGTCAGCCGTGATGCCGGAAAAGCATCGATTCTAGCTGTCGAACGAGGTATCGACCTCTGTTTATCTCGTCAGGCAGCGGCTCTGGTTACTGCGCCGATCTCCAAGGAGGCGATTCAGTTTGCCGGCTACCCCTACCCCGGCCACACGGAACTTCTTGTGGAGAGGACAGGTGCCGAACGTCATATCATGCTGCTGGTTAACGGGCCGCTCAGGGTCGGCCTGGTAACAACCCACATTCCACTCAGTGACGTAGCCGGATTACTATCGAAAGAACGTATCCTGAAATGGATCCGCCTCTATTATCAGATTCTTCAAGAGGATTTCGGCATCAATTCACCAAAAATCGCACTTCTCGGTGTAAACCCTCATGCAGGAGATGGTGGTGTGATCGGAAAAGAGGAGCATGAACTACTGATTCCCGCAATGAAAGAGGCTGAACAAGCCGGAATCGTTTCGGAAGGGCCTTTTGCCGCGGATGGTTTTTTCGGAAGCGGCAGTTACCGAAAATATGATGGTATCCTTGCCATGTACCACGATCAGGGATTGATTCCATTCAAAACACTCTCATTTGGAAAAGGGGTCAATGTGACGGCCGGTCTGCCGATTGTCCGAACCTCACCAGACCATGGAACTGCCTTTGATATCGCTGGTAAGGGAGTCGCATCCCCGGACTCTTTCAAAGCTGCGTACAGGTTGGCAATCCAACTGGCAGAGAAACGTTTTAATCAGTTTGCCTGAGCCATGTCCAAGCTTTTCAAAGAGCCCAACTATACAGTATTAGCCAGGATCTATGATACGCTTATGGATGATGTCAACTATGAAGCCTGGGCCGATTACATCGATGAAGTGATTCAGGAGCACCATCCGGAAGCTGTTGATATCCTGGAACTCGCCTGTGGTACAGGTACGGTTGCACTCCTGCTGGATGAGTTGGGGGTTTATTCCATCACGGCTACCGATGGATCTCCCTCCATGATTGAGAAGGCGCAGCAGAAAACCGGCCCGGAGCATTCGGAGATTCTGTTCCAGGTGATGAATTTTCTTGAGATTGACCTGGATTCAAAATATGATGTAGTATTCATGGTTTTTGACAGCCTCAACTATCTGCATAGTGAAGCGGATATAGAGAAGTTACACGCAGAAGTCGCGGGTGTATTGCGCCCCGGAGGCATCTTTATCTATGACTTTACGACTCCCCGGAACTCACGCAAGGCGATTTCATATCTACACAACGAAGAGGGGATCTCGCCCGACCACTACCGGTACTTCAGAACCAGTGATTA
>JBBDRW010000181.1:15048-71112 GCA_040905265.1 Balneolaceae bacterium
ATGCAAAAAAACGACTGCATACCAACTCCTTCAAAATTGAAAAACTTGATGAGAATCACTCCGAAGTCAAAGAGCAATTTTTTGAGATACACCAACAAAAAATTTATACCTTGAATCAGATTCAGGCGGTGATCAGGAGAACCGGGTTCAGACTTCTTGCCGCCTATGAAGGATTTCAAATGCAACCGGCAGATGAGCAGAGTCTGCGAATAACGATGGTATTACAATGGAAGAACATGCAGTCATTTCACTAAACGGCGTCTCGGTCGTGTATGACTATCAGCCGGTTCTGGACCGGATCAACTTTACTCTTCCCAATGGTGAATTCTGCTATCTTATAGGCCGTACCGGTGCGGGAAAAAGTTCCTTTTTAAAACTTCTCTACCGGGATATCAAACCGAATGAGGGGGAGATACATGTTGCAGGCTATGATGTGACCAGACTTCCAGACAAAAAAGTTCCTTTCCTTCGCAGGCGGCTTGGGATTGTCTTTCAGGATTTTCAGCTTCTGCCGGACAGGAGCGTCTATGAGAATATTGCATTTGCCCTTGAAGTGACCGGCAACAGCCGCGGAAGAATGAAAAACCGAATACTGGAAGTTCTCGGTATGGTAGGGCTCAGCCACAAACGAAAATCAATGCCGGGTGAACTCTCCGGTGGTGAACAGCAGAGGGTTGTGATCGCCCGAGCCCTGGCCAATGAGCCGCGGCTTTTACTGGCGGATGAACCTACCGGAAACCTCGATCCGGAAGCGTCTCGTGAAATCATGGATTTGCTGAAGAAAATCAATAACCGTGGAATGGCTGTACTGATGGTCACACACGATTATGATACTGTACGCAGATTCCCACAGCGTACGATGGAGTTGAAAGAGGGAAAACTTGAGAAGGTCCGGGTCTTGTAAATGTTAATACACCGGCTTCTCCCCTATTCAATCAATCCACTTTTTCAATTTGCTTGCAATCTCATCTCTTGACTTTCCCAGCAAACAAATTGCGTACAGAGAGTGGACAGGATGAGGAGATGGGTCTTTTGACAGCAAACCGATCAGAAGGATGCGGAGAGGGAGGGATTCGAACCCTCGGTACCTCGTGAAAGGTACACTCGCTTTCCAGGCGAGCCCATTCGACCACTCTGGCACCTCTCCGTAATGAGGTGCGCCAAGATAGTGCAATTCACCCCTACTTTCAATAATTAAAACGATGTGTAGTAAACGTTTTCACTCCGGAACCTTCGTGTCTCGCCGGACGGAACTCCCATTGAAATGCGGCGTCCAGGGTCGCTTCAATGATACCGTATTGAATATGAGGAAGAACTTCATATTCCTCAAAATTCTCATCGTATTGCCGAATCTGGACAATACTGGCCTCCTCCACATCCCCGGTCTCCGTGACAAGAAAATTGACGACCAGCTCTATTTTTCCCCGCAACTCCTGCGGAAGATTCGGAACATAGGGTTCAACAATTTTGACTACCGTTGGGGGCAGCTGTGGGTTGCTGACAATGAGATCTTCACCGTCTGTCTGTCCCTGTCCGTCTCCGGGTGGAAGCGGCGGGAAATCGAAGATCTGAAGATCATCCTCAAACTCAATGACCTCCTCCACAATTTCATCTACCGGAACCGGTTCCGGCCGGTTGGGTAGCGGTGGAGGTGGTGGCGCACTCTCCTGTCTGGTTATCTGAATATCTTCGACAAAAATCTCATCCTGGAACAGTATGTCATCTTGTTCCGGCTCCACTCTCTCTGAGACAGGCCAAAAGCGAATGAACAAAATCAGAACGATCTGAATCATTACGATACCTGAGAGAATCCGAATCTTGTAGCTCGTTTCATCCCTGTTATAGAGGAGGTCATCCATCATATCTGTTCCTGACTCTTCATACCAGTGCGAAACGATTCAGGAAGACTTTTCATTGTCATCACTGCTGCGATTTTTCAGAGTGGCATGATCGAGTGCTTTACGAATAAAACCACCATTCTGGGCCAGAAGTATTCTTCCTGCTTCCGGGTCCAACCCGGTAAGTGCCATGAGTATAGCCGTTTTAACATGTCCGTCTGCTCTCTCCAGATATTCTTCTGCTTTTCGATAGGGTACGTCTGTTAGAAACATGACAATCCGTTTCGCCCTTTCGTCCAGTTTCCGGTTGGTAAGCATCAGGTCGACCATTACATTTTCATAGACTTTTCCCAGCTGAACCATGGCACCGGTTGTGATCATGTTGACAACCATTTTTTGGGCAGTTGCGCTCTTCATGCGGGTACTTCCCATAATCACTTCCGGACCTACCTCTACATCTATCATCAACTCTACCTCGAGATCGACCTGATGAGCGGGTACAGTCGTGACAAGGATGGTTTTACACCCTCGTTTTCGCGCCTCCCTGACAGCACCATGAACATAGGGGGTGCGTCCACTCGCAGCCAGACCACAGAGTATGTCCGGAGGTGAGAGTTCAGCAGAATTGACGTCATTGACTCCGTTCTCCTCATGATCCTCCGCTCTTTCCTGCGCACGAAACATCGCTTCTGGGCCGCCCGCTATAAACCCCTGAACCTGTTCCGGCTTCACTCCGAATGTCGGAGGGCACTCTGCAGCATCCACAACCCCGATTCTCCCACTGGTACCTGCACCGAAATAAAACAGCCGGCCTCCTGCCTCAATAGACTCTGCAACCCATCTGATTGCGTTAGCAATCTCTTTCTGCCTGGTTCGGACTGCTGATGCAACCTTTTGATCCTCCCGGTTGATGATGTGAACGATCTCTTCCGGTGTCGCGAGGTCAATCTGCATCGAATCCGGGTTCCGCTGTTCAGTCATCAGCGATGTCAATTGCCGAAACAGTTTATCGTTCTGCTCGTCAGTATTCATTGAGCCCTCCTGTTCAGGCGACGCCGCTGCTGCCACCATGCCGGAATCGCAGTACCAGACGGATTCTCAGACAGTTCGTTCTGCCCGTTCCCCCTGTTTCCGGCTGTCGCGATCAGCGTGGCTGCCAGAGCTGTGATTTTCTTCTCATTCGGGGATTGTGAAGCAAGCATCTCCGACCTGAAATGGTCCTGGACAAAATGGGTGTTATACATTCCGGATTGAAAATCCGGGTGTTTCAGCACATAACTGCAGAATGGTATCGTAGTTCGGCAGCCCTCCACTTCATATTCATCGAGTGCACGCAACATACGACGAATAGCACTCTCCCGATCCGGTGCCAGAACGCACAATTTGGATATCATCGGATCGTAGTTGATGGTAATCTCCATACCCTCTTCAACTCCGGCGTCAACGCGAACTCCGGGCCCGGCTGCCGGTCTGTGTCTCTTCAGTGTACCGGTATTTGGCAGAAATTGATCTGAGGGATCCTCAGCATAAATCCGGCACTCAATCGCATGTCCCCGAATCGAAAGATCCTCCTGGCGGTAAGGCAAAGGCTCCCCTTCAGCTATCCTGATTTGTAATTCAACCAGGTCCACTCCCGTAATCATCTCTGTCACAGGATGTTCTACCTGTAACCTGGTATTCATTTCAAGGAAATAAAAGCGGTTATCGCCATCGACAAGGAATTCTATCGTTCCTGCTCCCAGATAGTTGCATGCTTTTGCGGCGGCAATAGCAGCTTCCGACATTTTACTTCGAAGTGACTCATCAAGGACAGCACACGGGGCCTCTTCAATGACCTTTTGATGACGCCTCTGGATGGAACACTCCCTGTCAAAGAGATGGATAACATGACCCTGTCGGTCCGCCACAATCTGAAACTCGACATGCCTGGGTGAACTCAGGTACTTTTCGATATAGACACGGTCGTCGCCGAAGGCGCTTTTCGCTTCCGAACGAGCCGCCTGTAACCCCGCCTCCAGTTCTTTTTCCGACTGGATTATCCTCATCCCTTTTCCACCTCCTCCAGCCGCCGCTTTTACAAGCAGTGGGAATCCGATCCTGGCAGCACACTGACGTGCAGATTCCAGATCCCGGAGCGCCTCTTCACTTCCGGGTGGATAGGGTACTCCTGCCGATTTCATCAGAGATCTGGCTGTCGTCTTATCCCCCATCATCTCAATCGCCCGATACCCCGGCCCGATAAAGATGATGCCCTCCTCTTCACAACGTTTGGCAAAGGATCCGTTTTCACTTAAAAAACCGTAACCGGGATGGATAGCATCCGCACCGCTCTTTCTGGCAGCCTCCAGAATCCTGTCAACAGACAGGTAACTCTCGGAAGAGGCGGCCGCACCAATACATATCGACTCTCCGGCCTGCAGGACATGAGGAGATTCAGAGTCCGCTTCGGAATAGACTGCAACAGTCTTGATATCGAGTTCTTGACAGGTTCTAATGATCCTGAGGGCGATCTCTCCCCGATTGGCGATCAAAACTTTTCGAATAGCGGATTTCATACTGGTACTGATGAACCGTTCAATTTTAGAGCCTCTGCTGTCTACCGGAATATACACCTTCTCAATGTAAAGGCGAATCAGCCCGTGTTTGTCCGGTCGTACCCTTATTCTGCAATCTGCAACCTGTAGAGAATCCTGGGCAGAATGGCTAGCTTTTCAGATGTGGTCAGATACGCACGCCGATGGAAGACCTGGTATCCATTCTCCTCGATTTTATCAAGGATTCTGCTGTAGTTCTCTCTTGCGAGACAGACCGGAAGCCGGCTGTCTCCCGACAACATTGGAATGCCGGTATCTGCCCGTTCGTAGTAGCTTCTGGCACGCTGAATCTGAAACCGGAGAAGGTCAATAACGTTTTGCGACAGATTCCTTTCCATCAGATCTTTTTCCGAGACTCTGAACTGCCGAAGTTCATCCTGTGGCAGATAGATTCGGTCTCTGGAGAGATCTTCTCCTACATCCCGGAGAATATTCGTCAACTGCATGGCTATGCCCAGGTCCACTGCATAGTCAAGAGCTTTCGGATCCTTGTATCCGAATACTTCACTGGTCATCAGGCCGACAACAGCGGCGACTTTGTACGAGTACCCGTAAAGCTCTTCAAACGTATCATACCGGTTTTTTGTCAGGTCCATCATGACACCGTCAATCAATTCCAGGGGTAGCTGAATAGAGATATGATATTTTCGAAGCACATCAGAAAATGCAAAAAGAATCGGATCATCCTGAATAATACCCTGATACGTATCCAGAAGCTTACGGCTAAACTTCGTCATCGTCCGGCCAACTGATCCCTCATCAATGGATTGATTTCGGATCAGGTCTTCTGCTTCATCAACCAGATCATCCAGGTAACGGCAGAGGGCGTATATGGCAAAGATACTTCGCTGTTTGGAATAAGGAAGAAAGCGAGTAGCCAGATAAAAAGTCCTGGCATATTTGCGCGTAATGCCTCGGCAATGACGATACGCATGTTGCAGGTCTCTGTCCTCCAGTTCGTCTATCACTGCATTATGAAATGCGGTTTTTTCGTAAAACGGCCGGATGAGTGAATAAGGGTATCGCATGAGATTTGACATACAACAAAGGCTTGCAAATTCAACCTACTGTCGTGTCAACCATACTCCTGCGAGGCTTACCCCACATCGCACGGTTGACACGACACTACATCACCTAATGAATCTAACAATCAAAGGAAATCGTTCCCGAAAAATAGATTTTGCATCCTTTTCTCCCGATTCCGGGAGAAGGGTACAGATCTTTGAAAATATCAGTTTTCGCCAGATGAGGCAGCTTACTTTGAAAGGGATTCAAATTTTTTGAAAAAAAACTAGTACTTTACCTGCATGAGAGCTAACCGCCGTACACTCACGGTGATCTCCCAAACCTCTCATTATCCTAAATAAAACCAGATCATGAGCACTCATCATAAAAAAGTTACGATCTACCAGGTCGCTGACCGTGCAAAAGTTGCCATATCTACCGTATCACGTGTATTGAACGACTCCCCAAACGTTTCCGAGGAGACAAAAAAGCGGGTCAAACAGGCGATTCAAGAGTTAAATTTCCGGCCGCAGGTCAGTGCCCGGCATCTGGCTAGCAGAAAACCCCATATGCTGGCAATTGCTGTTCCTTCATTTACAACTCCTTATTACAACGAAGTGCTGAAGGGAGTGAAAGATCAGCTTCAGGAGATGGATCTTGATATTATCATTTATAACACCGGATCCAAAAATCCTGATGAAGCGATTGAGAATTTCTTTGACCGGGGTACTGCAGATGCAATCATTACTATCTCAATTAACATCAGTGATCAGGTTCACAATCAGATTCAGGCTTCAGGAGTCCCCACGGTCTTGATTGGAAGTTCACACCCCGACTATGACTATTTTGATTTTAACGATTATCAGGGGGGAATCATGGCAGCAGAACACCTGGTCAGTCAGGGATACAGCCGGATCGGCGCAATCAGGCCAGCCGTTGGAACCAAAGCCTCTACCGATCGGCTTGAGGGTTTTAAAGATGCTTTGAAAAAACATAATGTCCCATTGGAGGAACGGTTCATTGTAACTGGCGAAAGTACAAAACATGCCGGTTTTACCGAAGAGGCCGGATTTGAGGCAATCAACCGATATAAAGAGCTGGGAGCATTTCCCGATGCAATCTTTGCGCTTAATGACACCCAGGCGATTGGTGCCCTGCATGCACTCAGCAAAATCGGGATGAAGATCCCGGATGATATAGCCGTCATGGGGTATGACAATATCAAACTGAGCAAATATCTGGAGCTGACAACCATCGACCAACAGATGCATACCATGGGACTCAATGCGACCAAACGGCTGCAGGAACTCATCAGCCGGCCTGACTCCAAACACAGGCAGGTGAAAGTCCAACCGATCCTTGTAGAGCGAAATTCGACGAAGAAACCGAAATGAAGCCTTTTACAGAGAGAACAAAGCAGGAAGCGCTGAAGAACTGTATCACGGAGACGAAGCTCACATCACTGGATGAACCGTATCGTGGAAAGGTGAGGGATGTCTATCAACTCTCACTGGACAGGCTGGGCATCGTTGTCACTGATCGCATCTCTGCGTTCGACCACATTATGAAACAGGCGATCCCCTTCAAGGGGCAAATTCTGAACCAGCTTGCAGCATTCTCATGTAACCAGGTGGAGGATATTGTTCCAACCCACCTGATTGACGTTCCCCACCCCAATGTCACCATTGCAAAAAAATGTGAGCCGATTCCAATTGAAGTTGTGATTCGTGCCTGTCTGACAGGGCATGCCTGGCGAACGTACAAATCCGGAAACCATGAGTTATGCGGCGTCACAATGCCGTCCGGAATGCAGGAGCATGAGCGATTTCCTGAGCCAATCCTGACCCCTGCAACAAAAGCTTCTGAAGGGCATGACGAAGATATATCGGAAGAGGCGATCCTTGAGAAGGAGATTGTCCCGGAGCCTCTTTGGGAAAAGATCCGGACAGCCGCTTTTCAACTGTTTGAACGAGGGTCTGACATTGCAAAAAAACAGGGGCTGATCCTTGTAGATACAAAATATGAATTTGGTCTCTACCGGGGTGAGCTTACGCTGATCGATGAAGTTCATACAACTGACTCTTCACGATATTTCCATGCTGACGGATATGAGAACCGCCTGAAAAAGCGGGAGCCGCAAAAACAGCTCTCCAAAGAGTTCCTCCGTGAGTGGTTGATGGAACAGGGTTTTCAGGGGCTTGAGGGGCAACGCCTTCCGGACCTGCCTGACTCATTCCGCTGGAGTGTTTTCCAGCGCTACTCGGAACTTTTCGAAATTCTGACAGGCAAATTGTTCGAGCCGCATCCTATGAGCGACTATAACCGTGAGCTGGAGGAGGTGTTTAGTAGTTAATCCGGGCTTCGGTCCCCGCCGATCGGCCGTAACGTGATCTCTTCCGCAACGGTACGAACCGAAAGATTGCTCAGTGCGACAATCAGGCGGCCTACATCTTCCGGATCATTCAATTCATGTGGGTCGACATCTACCCCTTTCCAGGAGGTCGACATCGTCTGTCCCAGATTGATTGCCGTCACTGCAATATTGTCGGCTGCCAGTTCTTTTCTCAAAGAACGCGACCACCCCAAAACGGCATGTTTTGCAGAGGAGTAAGCACCGCTTCTTGCCTGTCCCGACAAAGCCCCGACTGAACTGATGGTAACTATCAGGCCCCGGTCGTTTTGCCTGATTCGGGGTAACAGTTTGTTTGTAAGTAGAAACGGTGCTTTTGCATTGATCGCCCACTGCTCTTCAAACTCCTGTACGGAGGTTTCATTCAGCTTTTTTAAGAGAAACGTCCCGGCGTTATTCACCAGCAGAGCCGGTGCAGGAAGGTGTTCAGGTATGGACAGGGCCTCAACGTCAGCGGGGTTTGTCAAGTCACACGTATCGATTTCAACAGCAGGCGCTCCCGCTTCAAGACACTCTTCCCGGACCGTTTCCAGATCAATTCTGCTTCTTGCGATCAGAAATAGAGGCCGCTCCGTATGCCTGGAGAAGGCGAGTGCAATCTTTCGGCCGATCCCTCTGCTTGCACCGGTGATGACTGCTGTAGCTGTTGTATATGGCATAAGTCGATTTCCTCCTCAGGGTACATTCAAAAATTTATGAGTCTGAAGACTGATCCTCCAGGCGGGATTACGCTTCACATAGTCTACAATCAATTCGATGGAAGAGGGAGTTTCCCACTCCGGCTGAAGGAGCAGTTCTGTAAATTCGGGGCATTTGGCGGCACACGCCTCTGCCCACTCAAGGTCCTTCTTCTTCAGAACAATGATTTTGAGTTCGTCCGCAACGGAATAAATCTCCTGAAGAGGCTTTTTAAAACGTTTCGGAGAGAGGGTGATCCAGTCCAGTGAGCCGGATAGCGGAGACGATCCACTCGTTTCGATATGAATCCTCAATCCGTGTCGCTTTAACTCCCCGGTGAGAGGGTTCAGGTCATGAAGAAGCGGTTCGCCACCCGTAATCACGACAAGGCCGGTACCGCTTGAGATCACCCGGTCGACGATCTCTCCTGTCCGAACCAACGGGTGGCTCTCTTCATCCCAGCTCTCCTTTACGTCACACCACCAGCAACCGACATCACAGCCGGCCAGACGGATGAAATAGGCTGACCGACCGGCATAGATACCCTCTCCCTGAATTGTATGGAAATCTTCCATTAACGGGTATTTGAAATCTCTGGGAGATTCAATATCCCGGCCCGGTTCAACCGTACTGTTCTGACGTTCGTTGTTAAACATTTTTGTCCGTATACTCTACCCAGCTGTTTTCGGACTCCCAGACTGTCACCGTCAGTTCGATGGAGTCCGGCAGCCGTTTTGATGTCTCCTGATGGATATACTCGGCAACCCGTTCCGCTGTTGTCTGAACTGGCATAAGCTCATTCAGTACTCCGTGGTCAAATCCCCCCTTTTCTGAGTCCCCGGCCGCCCATTTCAACTCTCTGAAATCACAAACCATATCGGGACTCTCCAGATACCTGGACGGGTTCAGTTGATGTGATTTCGCACGCATACGAACCCGGTAACTGTGGCCGTGCATTCGTGAGCATTTACCGTCATACCCTTCAATTGAGTGGGCAGCGTCAAACCGGAATTCTGTATTGAGTGTCCAGGTTGGCATAATCGTACATCTCTGCAGAAAATTGGGTGTAGGAGTCTGTAGAACTTAGTTTAATCTACTGAGTCCCCTCGTGACAATCATCTACGTCCGACAGACTCCCAGTGAGTTTTTTTGAAGATGAAAAATACAAAAAATATCACTCGGAAATGAACTTCTGGATCTGCCGTCAGGCCAGGCTACCCTGCTGCCTGCATAGAGTGCAGCATCTTTTTACGGTAACCAGTTGGAGAGAGGCCGGTTATCTTTTTAAACTGGCGGTTGAAATTGGATACATTGTTAAACCCGCTCTCGTAACAAATTTGAGAAATATTTAAATCTGAATTCTGTAAAAGCTTGCACGCCTGTGAGATACGAACTTCATTCAGAAACTGAACGAATGTTTTTCTGGTGCGCTGCTTAAAGAACAGACAGAAGGCAGCCTGGCTGTAATTGGCCAATTTGGCAACTTCTTCCAGCTTGATATCCTCTTTATAGTGAGTAAAGATATAGTTTATCACATCATTTACCTTCTGATTCTCATTGTCAGACATCGGAGCCGGTGAACTGACCGTAGCCAGATAGTTGTAATCTTTGGAATTGGCGAGATGATTGAGAATCGAGAGAATTTCCAGGAACCGTTTAAAACCGGAAAGAACCGGTAGCTGAATAATCTTTTCACCCATCGCTCGGGAAGTCTGTTCCGAGAATCGAATGCCGCGGCCGGACCGTTCAATCATTGTACGGATCGCAGTCATCTCTGCAATGTTAAAAAACCCGTCTCCCAGGGACGCTTCATGGAAAAAGACTGAAACATAGTGGCAATAGAGCTCCTCATCTTCCTGAAAATACCTCTTGTCACTTTTAAACAGATGGCTCTGATTCGAACCGATCAGAAAGAGATCGCCAGATTTGAACGGCAGGATCGTATCACTTACAAACAGATCCCCGTCCCCTTTCAATATGAAGACGAGCTGCAGTTCCGGATGGTAGTGCAGCCGGTCGTAAAAGTGAGGCAATTTGTCGTCCTGAACAACAAAACCCTCTTTTCCGGTCTTCGGAATTCTGAAAAAGATTGATTTATCCTGCATAATATCCGGGGTTTTTCCATTATCAGAACTATATTCAGCAAAAATATATGTAATACAGATGAATTCCGATAATATTGTACAAATAACAAGAATTTATTCACTGAATAAGTCAAAATTGTATAAGAATTAGACCATTATCTCTGTTAATTTAAACGGGTCGAATCAAACTGTGGAAACAGAGCCTTTGAATAGCCTGGAATCCAGAATCGTCTCAAGGTCAGAACAGATTGGACACTGAATGATCTTCCGACCGGCGAATCTGAGGATTTTCAATCAGGGGCTTCGATAATCCTGTTCAATTAAATGGTTTTGCATTGACTCCAAATCAACGGTATAATCTGCTCAATGATCCGAAACAATGCTTTAAAACTTTCGATTTGAGAGAGAATCTTGCACGGATCTGTACTCGTACCTCGTTATAATTCTACTGAATATCTACTGATTACTTAACCGATTAACCCAATCAAAAACCTTATGCAAGTCGACTGGAAAGGCGTTTACCCTGCCATCACTACCAAATTTCATAAAGATGGATCACTCGATCTTTCAACGTTCGAAGTGAATATCAAAGCACAGCTTGAAGCCGGTATTCACGGTATCGTACTGGGCGGGACACTTGGAGAGGCCAGTACGCTTCAGAACGGGGAGAAAATCGAACTACTTGCCAAAACCAGAGAGCTGGTCGGCAATGATTTTCCGGTCATTCTGAACATTGCAGAACAGTCGACTGACGTTGCGATGCAGACGGCCCGTGATGCGGAAAATAACGGAGTAGACGGATTGATGCTTCTTCCACCCATGCGCTATAAAGCAGATGACCGGGAGACGGTAGCCTATTTCAAGGCGGTGGCATCGGCGACATCTCTTCCGATTATGATCTATAACAATCCGATCGATTATGGAATTGAAGTCACCCATGATATGTTTGAAGAGTTGAGTCAGGTGGATAATATCGAAGCTGTGAAAGAGTCCACGCGGGATGTAACCAACGTTACCCGTATGATAAACCGGTTTGGAGACCGCTTTAAAATCATGTGCGGTGTGGATACAATTGCCCTGGATGCACTACTTATGGGTGCCCATGGCTGGGTCGCCGGCCTTGTATGTGCCTTCCCGCGCGAAACTGTTGCAATCTATGAACTGGCTCAATCCGGAGAGATTCAGGAAGCACTGGAGATATTCCGCTGGTTCCTGCCGCTTCTCGAACTTGATATCAATCCCAAACTGGTTCAGAATATCAAACTTGCAGAGGTCGCAACCGGAATCGGAACAGAGTTTGTCCGGAGCCCAAGGCTGATGTTGCAGGGTGAGGAGAGAAAACAGGTACAAAAAATAATCGATGACTCACTGAAGAGTCATCCTGAAATAGAACATTTGTTGAATAAAAAAACACAAACTGCATGATGATCAAAGGAGTCAATTTCATAGGATCGACGCCATCCCATAAAAGTGATAACTTTCTACAGGCTGTAAACCCGGAAAACGGCACGTCCCTGCCGGAGAAATTTTTCATTGCAAACGAAGAAGAAGTTCGGCTGGCTGTGAATAAAGCGGCTGAAGCATTTCAGGCCTACAAACATGTCAGCGGATCTGATAAAGCCCGGTTTCTCGATGCAATCGCTGACGAGGTCATGGCGCTCGGGGATGAGCTCATCGAACGTGCCGGACAGGAGTCAGGATTGCCGGCAGGCCGCCTGGAAGGTGAACGGGGAAGAACGGTAAACCAGATCAAGATGTTTGCGGACCTTCTTCGTGAAGGTTCCTGGGTGGATGCACGTATTGATACCGAGCAGAGTGACATCCGTACCATGAGTTACCCTCTCGGGCCGGTCGTTGTATTCGGAGCCAGTAACTTCCCATTTGCATTCTCAACTGCCGGTGGTGATACTGCATCGGCACTTGCTGCCGGGTGTCCCGTGGTGGTAAAATCTCACGAATCTCACCCTGGAACCAATGAACTGGTTGCACGGGCAATTCTCAAAGCAGCAGAAGCAACCGGCATGCCGGACGGCGTTTTCAGCAGCCTGAATGGCGGGCCAGACGTCGGCAAAGCTCTGGTTTCCCACCCGCAAACCTGTGCAGTCGGGTTTACCGGCTCCTATGGTGCAGGTACGTCAATCTTTCAACTGGCAAACCAGAGAGAGGTCCCGATTCCGGTCTATTCCGAAATGGGGAGCATCAACCCGGTATTCCTGCTTGAACAGAAACTGAAGAGTGAAGCGGAAGAACTCGCCTCGCAGTATGCAGGTTCTGTGACGTTGGGTGCAGGGCAGTTTTGCACCAAGCCCGGATTGATTATTGGAATCGAAGGTGATGGCCTGGACCGTTTCACACGCTCCCTCTCCACAGCTTTGCAGGAGGTTGACCCAGCCTGTATGCTGAATGAGGGAATTGCCAGCACCTATCTGAAAAAACGGAAGGAACTGCTTTCCCAGCATGGCGTGGAGACTGTCTGGATCAGTGATTCGACCGGCGGGAACCTGGGACACCCGACACTCGCCAGAGTCAGTTCCACTGATTTTCTCTCCAACCGCACACTGAGTGAGGAGGTGTTCGGCCCCTTCACACTCATTGTATCGTGCAAAGACAGTGACGAACTCGAAAAGGTTGCAAGATCGCTTCAAGGCCAGCTGACGCTTACCTTTATGGCCACTGACGAAGAGTTGGCCGACTCCAAAAGCCTGATCTCTATCTGCCGTGAAAAAGCGGGCAGGGTGATCTTTAACGGTGTACCGACCGGGGTTGCCGTCTGTGCAGCCATGCAACATGGCGGGCCATTTCCTGCGACGACCGACTCCAAGTTTACATCTGTCGGATCAACGGCGATTCGCAGATTCATCCGACCGATCGCGTTCCAGAGCTTTCCGCAAACACTCCTTCCGGAAGAGCTGAGAGACGGGAATCCACTCGGTATTATGAGACTGATAAACGGTGAATATACGCGGGAGTAGGTGTAGGAGTTAGAATTCAGGAGTCAGAATAGGCGTTTTTACAGCCAGTGAGTATTACGCTTGTTCCTTCTGTGTTCTGCCTTTTCCGCAACTGACAATTACAACCAACTATCATAAACGAGTGGTACCTGGAGTATGTCTGTAAAACGATTCTTCTGTGTAGATGCCCATACCTGCGGCAACCCTGTCCGCCTCGTTGCCGGCGGTGGCCCGGTTCTGGAAGGAGACTCCATGAGCCAGAAACGGCAACACTTTCTTCGGGAATATGACTGGATCCGAAAAGGCCTGATGTTTGAGCCGAGAGGCCACGATATGATGTCCGGAAGCATCCTCTACCCCCCTTCCGATCCCGCCAATGACATCGGGGTTCTCTTTATTGAGACCAGCGGCTGCCTTCCGATGTGTGGCCACGGAACGATTGGAACAGTCACGATCATGATCCAGGAGGGGCTCGTTGTTCCCAAACAGGAAGGCCGAATTCGTCTGGAGACACCGGCCGGCCTGGTGCATGTGGAGTATAAACAGGAGGGAAACAGGGTAACGTCCGTAAAGCTGACCAATATCGCCAGTTATCTGGCCGCCGAAAATCTCACTGTAGACTGTCCGGATCTTGGAAAACTCCGTGTTGACGTTGCCTATGGCGGGAACTTCTACGCCATCGTCGATCCTCAGGAGAACTTTCAGGGTATTCAGAATCATTCAGCAGAAGAACTCATCGTCTGGAGCAGGGAGCTGCGACGGCAACTGAATGAAGAGCACACCTTTGTCCATCCCGAAGACCCGACCATCAACGGCCTGAGCCATCTGCTCTGGACCGGAGAGACGCTGGACTCCTCCTCCACTGCCCGGAATGCTGTATTTTATGGGGAGAAAGCGATCGACCGCTCTCCCTGTGGTACCGGCACTTCAGCCCGGATGGCCCAGTGGGCAGCGAAAGGGAAACTGAAAAAGGGGGAGCCGTTTATCCACGAGAGCTATATCGGCAGCAAATTTACCGGACGGGTTGAAGAGCACGTAACCCTGGGCGATGTTGAAGCGATCATTCCGAGTATTGAAGGGTGGGCCCGAATCATCGGATACAATACCATCACCATTGACGATGACGACCCGTATGCCCATGGTTTTCAGGTGATTTAATGTTGAAATTCTTTTCCTTGCTATGAATCATAAGCCTGTCGTTGTTGTCGGGGCCGGTATTGCCGGTTTATCTGTTGCCTATTTCCTGAACAAGGCTGGCCATGACGTAACGATTCTGGATCGGGGATCCGGAGAGAATAACTGCTCCTACGGAAATGCAGGGATGATTGTCCCGAGCCATATTATCCCGCTCGCCTCCCCCGGGATGATTCGAAAAGGGCTGAAATGGATGTTCAACCCGGAGAGCCCGTTTTATATCCAGCCCCGTCTGAGCCTGGACCTGATCCGGTGGGGGCTCCTATTCCACCGCGCCTCAACCAGGGAGCATGTCGACCAATCCGCTCCTGTGCTAAAGAGACTTTTAACCGAGAGCCGGGAAATTCTGATCGGCCTGGAAGAGAGGGAGAACCTGCAGTTCGGGCTTGAGAGACGGGGCCTCTTCATGTTCTGCAACTCCCAAAAAGGGCTGGATGAGGAAGCAAGTGTCGTAGAGAAGGCTCTTGAGCTCGGCATGGAGGCATCGGTGCTTACACCTGCTGAGGTCCGGCAGATGGAACCGGACCTTGACCTGGAGATCATCGGCGCGACCTATTTTCCCGGGGATGCACATCTCCACCCGGGCAGTCTGATGAACCGGCTCAAGTCTCTCCTGCTTTCACGCGGTGTGGCCATCCGTTTTGAAACGGAGGTGGCCGGATTTCAGGTCGAAGCGGGGCGTGTAACAGCGGTTTCAGACTCATCCGGCAAAAAGTACCCCACTGCATCGGTTGTTGTTAGTTCCGGGGTCTGGTCTTCCGGCCTGGCCAAAACGGCCGGGGTACGACTCCCGATGCAAGCCGGAAAAGGGTACAGTTTTACCCTGGAGGAACCCAAATTGTTGCCGGACAACTGCGGGATTTTTGCAGAAGCGAAAGTGACCATGACCCCCATGAACGGTACTCTCCGGTTTGGTGGTACCATGGAGATTACCGGAAATGACCGTACCATCCGGGAGAAAAAAGTAGAGGGCATTAAAAAATCGGTCTGCCGGTACCTGCCACAATTTACTATGAGCGAACTCGAAAGCCGGAAGATCTGGGTCGGGCACCGCCCCTGTTCACCGGACGGCATGCCCTATATCGGGCGGCTTCACGGTTTTGACAACCTCTACACCTCCACCGGACACGCCATGATGGGAATGAGCCTCGGCCCTGCCGCCGGCAAGCTGGTCGCAGACCTGATTACGACAGGCAGCTCGGATCTGACCCACCCGCTAGTTGATCCGAATAGATACAGCCGGTGAACAGAAATACTCCCAGTAAATAATAATGTAACCGAATCATAATGAAAGAATTTTTTCAAAATAGATCTTGCTCTCAACTCTGATGTGGGGATGATATTCCCTGTATGATAAATCCATTTTTAACGAATCGAGCTTTTGCTGAAAACGGTCCCTCTCTTCCTGGATTTCCGACCAATCATAACCATACAGAGTCATATGAAACAGGCAAAGCGCCACTATTTGAGATACTCTATAACTCTTCAATGAATCTTCATCGATATTCATCCCAAGCCACTTTTCCCATGGTGCAAAATGGATAGGATAGTCTGCTTCAGAATTGGCAAAATCAGGATTATCCGATTGAGCAAGATACTCAAAACCTTCAAAATCCTTGTTTAATGTCCCATTTCTGCCGATCACTTCATGTGTGAGATCAAATTCTTCGACATCTTCAGGATCCATTTCCAAAACAACGATCCTCATATCCGTATAGACGACATTCATTCGTTCAAGGCTTAAAAAAAATAACAGATCTTTCAGGATAAACTTTCCTTGCTCCGGATAGAATTTGAATATGTCGGATTGAACATCACTCCACTCTGCAATTGAAATCAATTCATTTAACTTCATAGCTTCAAAAGACTATTCTGGTAAACTATACTATCAGCGTGATTCTTTAGAATATTCCCATTTTAGCTCAACCGTTTTCCTTTTATTCTGTTTTCATTCATACAATACTCAAAAAGCAACAAGTGTCGTGTCACACCACTCGGTCAATTCAATTCAATACGGTATTTTTCGACAGACTGGAGTCCCGATTCCTCTTCGGTTTCACGCATGTAGAGATATCCGTTTTTTACATGCAGAACTTGCTGGTTTCTGCGTTTCATAAATTCGGCAAGCAGTTCCCCTTTATTATTCAATACCCGCCAGTGAAACAGTTCCGGGGCATCAGTTCTTGCTGCCGTCCAGATACGGTCTTCATCATCGACGAGAATGGACTCCAGAACCGGCCACGTCTCGGGAAAACGTACTTCATTTTCAACGATAGCCTGTAAATCGGGGCGACCGCGCAACATCGGGTTTGTTTCATAGAAAACATCACGGTCGAATACGGCCCCACGAAATGGATAATAGAAAGCCGAATGGTACTCCCCCGGACCACTTCCTGTCCGGCCAATGGCTGATATATGACTTCCGTCGGGATTAAAAGCATGAATACCTGGCGAGCCATTGACATTCCCAAAAAGAATGACTCTGTTCGATTCATCTGCCAAAGCACCTCCGATCTGTCTGGAATGCAGATGTTCCGTATCTCCGAACGACTGCTCATGAACGAAATGAACCCTGTAGGTTGGCTCCTCTTCTGTGGAATAGACAGCGAATTCGTCTATCGCATTTCGCTGCAGAGGGATATCAGGTTCATCCGGATGTGAACAGCCGGTAAACAGGATTAGAATCAGGATTAGGATTGTATAGAGAGTTCTTATTAACAAGCTATAGGGATATACTTAATCTCTAATATATAACTTATTGACTGGTTTACAACTTACATTCTCTCTGAAAGAGAATGTTGAATAGGCTGGATATATTGAAAGGTAAATTCACCACAACATAAAAAGCCCTCTTCCCGGATAGTCCCGAAAAGAGGGCTTTTAAACTATTCAGAGCGACCTTCGTTTACGAGAGGGTAAACTCGGGAAGCTTCTTGATCTCTCCGCCGCTCATGGAGGATTCGTGTGCCAGCAATCCTACACAGGTCCAGTTGGCGGACTGGACGGCGTTCGGATAGGGATCGCGGTCTTCCACGATGGAGGAGACGAATTCGTGAGCCAGGTGCGGATGAGAGCCACCATGTCCTCCACCCTGGATAAAGGAGAGGTGGGCAGAATCTTCTGCGTCATAGACACCGGCTTTGGTGAAGTCCTGGATCTCTTTCGGCAGTCTGTGTCCGTAATCCGGTACCTCCACACGCTCCGGAATTTCAGGTTCCGGCTTTTTGGCTGTGTGTACCACCGGGTTCTCCCCTTCAACCAGTTGCCACTCGAATGATTTTTTCGTGCCGTAGGCATCGAAACTCTCCCGGTATTGACGCGCTGTGTCAAACAGAGAGCGGTAGATATGGGCCGAAACATCAGAGTCTTTCAGTTTGATATGGGCGGACTGCACGGCGAAGGAGCATCCTGATTTTTCTGCAAGATCCTCGCTGATCTTTCCGGAACCAAAGCAGGAGACATACTCCGCCGGTTTGTTCATCAATCCAAGAACCGGGCTCACCACATGGGTAGCGTAGTGCATCGGTTTCATATACTCCCAGTACTCCGGCCACCCTTCCATATCCTGCGGATGGCTCGCCTGCAGGTACTGGATCTCTCCAAGTTCGCCTTTTTCATAGAGTTCTTTGACAAAAAGATATTCACGGCTGTAGACGACCGTTTCGGCCATGGTATATTTCAAGCCGGTCTCTTTCACCGTCTCAACGATCTCTTTACAATCTTCAACAGTCGTTGCCATTGGTACGGTGCAAGCGACATGCTTGCCGGCACGCAGTGCCATCAGTGTATGTTTGGCATGAAGCTGAATCGGCGTATTAATGTGAACCGCATCGATTTCCGGATCTTCCAGCATCTCTTCATAGGATGTGTACCTATGCTCTTTGTCGATTCCAAACTGATCTCCAATTTGATTCAGATGCGATTCCGTACGCTGTGAAATTGCGTACATGTTCGCATTGGGATGCCGCTGGTAGATCGGGATGAATTCAGCACCGAATCCCAGCCCCACAATGGCAATGTTAACTTGCTTATCCGTCATAGTACTATCTGTCTGTTTATTATTGTTAAGTGTATATATGACACAAAATTATATAATCAAATCGTCAATAAATCCCAAGTATCATCTTATAAAATAGAGCTCAAATAATCAGTTGGAATATTATAGTCAGGGGCTTACCTGTTTTCAGGTCTCACCTCTTCGGAAGCCTCTAAAAAACAGTCGAGCCACCCGCACCTGCACGTGGCCGTGGAATAGGCTCCATCCGGTTCCTCCCTGATGGAAACTAACAGAACGAGCGGATCACTCAGCATCTGCTCATCCGGTTGAAAGATGCCGAATTCACCGCTCAGGTCAAACCGGTTTTTACTGCCGGCCGGGTGGTACACGAAGAGAGACCAGCCGTCGGCACCTGTCAGCCAATGTGTAACGACTCCGGAACCGTCTGCCGGGCTCTCACAAGGATTCGAATTGTCACTCTGAAAAAACGTTGAGCCGCGGAGGTCCATCCGGGTAGTATCCGAGATCGGCCCGAAAACCGGAGCTTCTGTACGGAAATGTATCCACCCGGTATTGTCCGGCCAGGAGAGCTCCTGAATAATGCTGCCATCGTCCCTGCGGAAAATGATCCGTAACGGAGACCGTAGCAGTTCGACATGAAGGCTGCCAAGTTTTCCGCGTACCGGATCCATGATCGCCCGTCCGGACCAAACTTCGTCTCTCGAATAGCCTGCCGGGAGCTCTGGTTCTGCGAACATTGGCAACGCTCCCCCCGCTGAGTGTATCGGTTCTAGCCGGATTTCAAGTGTCCTGTCACTGATCTGATAGATGGTAAGTTGAGCACTCCTCCCGCCATAGCGGATCAGAGGATCAGACGTATCCCCCTGCCCCCTGGCCGGAGTTGCTATACAGAACAGGAACAGGATGATAAGAGCGGTTGATTTCATAGGGAGTGGTTCAGAATAACCATAAACGTTTGGGACAGAATGAGTACAGCAGGCACCGGATAGAGTACACCATGGCAATGTCCTGCAGATTCTCAAAACCTGTTGAATATAAAAAAAGTGGCTGACAGGTATGGTACTTGTCAGCCAGGGATTAACAGGTTGATTATTATTCATAAGTCTGGAGGCTTTGAAAAACTGTCTTTTTGCTCAATATCTTCGTTATCGGAATTTTATAATCCTCACATATGCTCAATATGCTGCGGTTATAATCCGCCAGCCGGCGGACTGGCCTCGATCTTGACCAAAAATCCTGGTTTTTCAAAGCCTCCAAGTCTGTCTGAAAATGTGTAATTCAAACGGTACAACCTCTTGTTTGAATGAATCCATATCTACAGGGTGATTTTCAGTATAAATAGCATGAAATTCAGTTCCTGACCTATGGAGTATACAAGCAGATGCCTCCTGTTATCCACTAATTACGATAGATAACGTTATGCGCATCTCTCCTATTGTCGCGCAACCTCCGGCCCGTTTTCATTTGCAGTAATCATGTTCCAGTTCGGAGGGGTGACATCGAGCAGATGCTTCACAAAGAAATCACGCCGTCTTCTCTCTCCATACTGTCCACCGGAGGTGTGGTTTGCACCGGGAATCGTCAGGAAATCAAAATCCTTGCCGGCATCGATCAGTGCATCCGCAACCTGGTAGGTAGAGGCCGGATCGACGTTGGTATCGAGTTCACCGACGATCAGCAGAAGCTGACCCTGCAGCCGCCAGGCGTTGTCCACATTGGAGGATTCAGAGTAGTGTTCCCCGATCGGCCACCCCATCCACTGCTCGTTCCACCAGATTTTGTCCATTCGGTTGTCGTGGCAGCCGACTGCTGAAACAGCCACATGATAGTGCTCCGGATGGAACAGAAGTGCTCCCATTGAGCTCTGGCCGCCGGCAGACGTACCGTAGATGCCCACCTTGTTGTTGTCGTACCATGAGTTGTCAGATGCAAATGCTTCATGCCATAGAATCCGGTCAGGAAAACCTGCATCCTTGAGATTTTGCCAGGCAACATCATGAAACTCTTTGGAACGGTTTGCCGTCCCCATTCCGTCGATCTGAACGACAATAAAACCGAGTTCGGAAAGAGCCATCATATGGCTGTAAGAGATAAAGCTTTTGGGGACGAAACTGTCATGGGGGCCTGCATAGATATATTCGATCACCGGATAGGACCGGGTCGGATCAAAATTGGTGGGGCGTATGACAATCCCGTAGATGTCGGTCTCGCCATCCCTCCCTTTCGCAGAGTACTGGATGGGCGCCTGCCAGCCAGCATCTACAAGCGCCGAGTGGTCCGCTCTCTCAAGATCCATCAAGACCTCCTGGCCCTCTACCCTCCTCAGTTGTGAAACAGGCGGCTGATCCACCTGGGACCAGGAATCTACGTAGTACTCCCGGCTGGGTGAGTAGCTGACCGAATGGGTGCCGTTCGCCTCCGTAAAACGTGTAAGGCCTGTACCGTCAAAATTTACCCGGAAATAATGTATGTAATAAGGGTCCTGATCGTCGTCAACACCACTGGCATGGAACCAGATCTGACGATTCCCGGCATCGACATGGTCGATATCCCGTACCACCCACTCACCGCTCGTTATCTGGTTCTTTACCTCACCGGTGAGTGCATCATAAAGATAGAGGTGACGCCAGCCGTCCCGTTCAGAGCTCCAGATAATCTCATTGGTTTCATCGAGATATTCGCGGTATCGGGTCGTCGCGTAGCTGAAGAAGGTCTCCGGCTGCTCATTCACCAGTACTCGCGGCTCACCGGTCTCCGCATCCACTTCAATGATACGGTAGAGCTGATGCCCTCTCTGGTTATACTCAAAATGAAATGCACGCCCATCTTCCCACCAGCGGAGGCGGGTCTGGTCATAGGAATTCGGGAAGAGGGTCCGGTCAATCACAATTTGCGACTTCTCTTCAATATCAAAAAGTACCGGCTGTTCAACATCGAGTACATCACCCGGTTTGTTGTAGGAGCGGCTCAGGTGTCGCGGCTGCAGCTGTTCTGACGGGGAACTCTCCACATAGTGGATTTTTCGGTCATAACCGGGGATCACACGGTATGCCGCCAGTTTCCTGGAGTCCGGTGACCATGAGAATGAGTTGACATTATAGTAATTGCCCTCTGAACCGTCTGTACTCAGAACGGTTGTTTCCTCTGTCTCCAGATGTTCGATCACCACATTGTAATTCTGCACATAGGCAACCCACTCTTCATCCGGGGACTCAATTCGCCGGTCACTTTGAGCTCTGTCTACCGGTGTCACTTCGTGATCCCACTGGCCCCAGCCGGAATTGCCCTGGTTGTCATCTTCCTCCGGGCGGACTTCACACTGATAGCCGGCAAGTGTACACGTATAGATTGAGTCACGGATCGTCACCTCGATGGCTGCCTCATCTTCCGTATAGGAAATAGAATTAAACGGCAGATCATACGGTTCATACTCTTCACCTGTCAAATCTTCCAATGCAGAGGCCATCCGGCTCTGATTAAAAGCAGAACGCTGTTCTCTTGTTTCGGCATTTACCCAGATAAACTGTTCACCGTCCTCTACCGACTTTCGGTACCAGAATCGGTTCGACTCATGGATCCAGTTCGGCTGGCCGAGCATCATGTCGGTAACGAGTCCGCGAAATTGATCGGAGAGCTCTTCGGCACGTTCGTAATCTTCCATCGTTCCCTGAGCAAAAAGCGAGTATGGGAGCAGAAGCAGTGTAAAGGTAGCGATTATGGTCAGCAGTGTATGTTTTTTAGTCATGGCAACGATGGTTCTGGTTGGTTGTACAAGTAAGATTACAGTTCAAAGGGAACAGGGGTATGCCGGTATCGTCATTCAGCCGGATTGCGCCGGTTCCGAAAAGGACCTTCAGATTCTCCAGAGGACTCCATGGCCCCTCTCCATCGGTACGATCCGGCGGAATCACACCGTCTCCGGTTTGGGCCATTAACGTTGAGCTACACAACGGAAGAGACAGAACCAGCACAAGACCGGTTAAAGCGCGGGTGAACCTCAAGCTGAATATGGATATATTACGATTAAGGAGGTAAATCATTATTTAAGTAATTTTCATAACTGGTTGAAGTTCAAAATGTTTACTTCTGTTCAGAAACCTCAGAAATATATGCTGTCACTTGCTCTTCCAACACCGGCAGCGTCACAGGGCCGTTCTGCAGGACGGCTTCATGAAAGTCCCGTATGTCAAAATTCTCTCCCAGCCTCTCTTCTGCTATCCCGCGCAGTTCCCGGATCTTCAATTCTCCCATTTTATAAGCGAGGGCCTGTCCCGGTACAGCAATATATCGATTGATTTCCGTATCGATCTCATGGTGTGAAAGGGCTGTGTGATCCGTAAGGAAATCTACCGCTTCCTGCCTGCTCCAGCCAAGTGCATGCATCCCTGTATCCACTACCAGACGACAGGCTCTCCACATCTCATAGGTGAGCCGTCCAAAGTTATAATACGGATTATCATACAACCCGACATCCAGGCCAAGCCTCTCGGAGTAGAGTGCCCACCCTTCACTGAATACTGTTAATCCACCGGATCGTCTCGGCAGATCCTCCATTTCACGGTTCAAAGCAATCTGCAGATGGTGGCCGGGTACTGCTTCATGATAGGCGAGAGCTTCAAGAGTATAGAGCGGCCGGCTCTCAAGTGCATAGGTATTAACCCAGAAATAGGCTGCTCCAGGGCCTCCTCCACCAGCATAACGGCCTCCCGTATAGCGGGGAGCCAGATGATCGGGAACCGGTTCAACTCCATAGGTTCTTCTGGGAAGGTTCCGGAGATGAAACAGATCGGGCAGCTTTCCGTCCATCCGTTTTGCCAAATACGACGCTTCCTTGAGGAGATCGACCGGTTCTTCAACATAAAACTGTGAGTCTGTTCGGAGAAACTCCAAAAACTCTGCAAATGTACCCTCAAACCCGACCTCGTCAATGATCTCGTACATCTCTTCCAAAATCCGTTCTACTTCACCCAGGCCAATCTGATGAACCTCGGTCGCACTCAGGGGGAGTGTCGTATGGTGCTCAATGAGATGGTTGTAGTAGGCTTCCCCATCCGGCAGATCGGTGGTGCCGATCGTCTCTCTGGCTTCGGGAATATACTCCTGATGAAGAAAATCGACGAATGCGCGGTAGGTCGGAAGTACCACACCGGCCACTGCTTCATACCCTTCTTCAGCAAGTCGTTCACGATCCTCTTCCGAAAAGGAGTCGGGAAACTCTGTGAACGGCTCGTAAAAGCCACTCTCGGCCGGATCATCCGGAATATGAGTCTCGATATAGTGGTCATACTCCTCGACAAAGATCACCCTGGGGAGGGTATACGCGATCTCCATACCGGTGCGCATCCGGTCAATATGCTGGTTGAAATACTCCGGAATTGCACGAAGGCGGGTGAGGTAATCCTCATAATCCTGGACGGTTTCCAGCGGCACACGGTTCTCAAGCCCGATCATCCGGTTATAGAACCCCCCTTCATGGTTGATCGGGATCAAATATTCCTGGAATTCAAACCCCTTGATCTCGCTTGCGACCTCCCGGCGAAAAGAGTCATAGGTAATCTTGTCCCGAAACTCCAGGTTTTCCCTGTTGACGCTTTCCAGAAGTCGGTTTTCAATCTCATTCCAGAACTGATAATGCCGTTCCAGGGTTTCTACTGATTCTGATTGAAGCTGGTCATTGTGTTGTGTTTCACCCTCCTCATCAGCCCGGAATGGATTCTCACGAATTGAAAATTCATCCGTTTCATCCATCAGCGCATGCAACTGATCGGCATCGGAAGAGGCCGTACAGGAGACCAACACAAAGAAGAGCAGGAGAACTGTTGCAGTAGTGAAAGCAGGCAGACCAGAACGAAATCGGGTAACGGAAGAGAGGTAAAAAGCGGTATCGGGTTGAGGCATATAAAGGCGGCTGATTGGTGATGTCAAAGCAAATAATAAAGAGAATTCATCTGTGAATGGCATCCTGTTTCCCAAACAAAGATCAGATTTCAGAAGAGAATCATAAAAAAATATCAACTGACCCTGACAGGATTGGATCTTATCATAAAGCAATCCACCGATCAGTACTTTACTCCAACTCGATCCGATACCGTACTACCTGTTGTACCCCCGTCTCCTCATTCGTCTCCCGGGTGTAGAGATATCCGTTTTTCACCTCCCGGATCTCTCTGTTACGCGGCCATTCGAAGATGTCGAGGAGTTCACCGGACTCGTTCAGTACCCACCACTGCCAGAGTTCCAGATCGTCAATAATTGTGGAGATCCAGAATCGGTTCTCATCGTCAACAAGCAGGGACTCCAGTGCGGGCCAGGTATCCGGGAGTTCGATAGCCCTTGCCGCTTCACCGATCGGGCCAGCCAGCTCACTGACGAACGCATTTCTGTCAAATTCCTGGTTTGCAAAGGGATGGTAGAACGCCTCTCTGTACTCTCCCTCCGGGTTGTAGGTCTTGATAAGAAATTCACCACTCCAGGCTGAATAGATCCGGCCGTCTTCCCGGGCAGCAACCAGGGGTTTTCTAAAGACCGGGGGGTATGGCTGATAAAACAGCACGAATCGATCTGTCTCATAGTTTCTGTGCATCATATCATCCTGATTCAACACTTCTCGTACCGGTTCTGCCAGCTGGCCTTCTCTGTCCATAAGGTAATAGCGGACCGTCTTTGAATCTTCATTTTCACGAGTGGGCATCTCTGTAAAGCGGACCAGAAATGTCTCGTCACTTCTTGGAAAAATGTCGTTGACGTAACGCCCGGCAAGCTCCTCCACATCGCTCCAGTTTTCAGGATTCAGGGAGACCGTGTGGGCCAATGACAATGAATCCAGTGAATAGATATCCAGTTTGCTATTGCTGCTATCAAAAATATAGAGCCGGCCGGCGTAAACTTTCATGCTCGCAATATTCTGGTATTCACCCGGCCCGGCCCCCTCCCCTCCAAGCGTTGCCAGGTGGCTGCCGTCCGGGCGATAAGCTTGGATCTTACGTTCTCCGGGATCGGTAATAAAAACCCTCCCGTCATCAGCAACCACAACGGCTCCGATATGCCCTAAAAAGATCTCCTCCGTTTCACCAAAATAGTGATCCGGAACCAGTGTGAAAGAGCTATGCACCTCCCCTTCTTCAACTGCCGGATAAACCGTCAGGTTATCCAGACTGCTTATGTGCTCAGGAAGCTCGATGTTGCCCCCTGATGAACAGGAGATGAGTAAGATTGTAAACAAGGCCGCGATATATGTTCCAAACCGTTTCATAGTCGATCGGTTTTCAGTTGTAGTGGAAACTTCTAAAGGAACGGAGCTTCTCACAGTTTTTTTATAAACGTAATTAAGACGAATACTGACGAAATAAATAATATTCTTACAAACAGTCAACTGTTGATCGATTACGGGCCCGTTTTGAAGAATCATTTCCAAACCCGATTTTTTTGCTACTGGAAACTGGTAAATTTCTTAGCTTCCCGTATTGACGTCATTTTCACAGACCAGTCTGACAGGTTCGACTCGTCTGTAATTATTTATCCTGTATATCAATGTCAGGCAGAACAGGTTCAAAATTTATTCTTTTGCGGGTTGTTGCCGTACTGATGTTACTGTCTGGCAGTATGGCTTGCCAAACTGCCGAGCAGACGCAGGCCGACAACTCCGAAAGAGACCTCTCCGACCTGGAAACTCTCTACTGGTCACGGGTAGAGGAGGGCCGGATGTCATCGTTCACACAGGCTGATGTCCGCTTCATGACCGGAATGATTGCACATCATGCTCAGGCTCTCATTATGTCCGCCCTTGCACCTGAAAACGGTGCCGACGCAGCAGTCCGGCGGCTGGCTGCCCGGATTATCAATGCTCAACAGGACGAAATACGGACCATGCAGCAGTGGCTGCGTGACCGGGGCCAACCGGTACCGGAGATCGAAATTGACGGACTCAACCTGTATGTCGATATTGACGGCGAACCCTATACCAGTTACCGGAATATGCACGGTGTGCTGTCCGATGAACAATTACAAGAACTCGCAGAGGCACGAGGCCGTGACTTTGACCGGCTCTTCCTGGCCTATATGATTGAACATCACAGCGGGGCAGTGCATATGGTTCAAAACCTGTTCAGCATCGATGGCGCTGCACAAGACCTGCAAGCCTTCAGGCTTGCATCTGACATTCAGGTCGATCAGATTACGGAGATCGATCGAATGAGAACGATGTTGAATGACAGGTTGTAGGGAAAAGGTGACAGGTGGTAGAGAAATTAGGTGACTAACTAATAATGATTTGGTGGAATTTTATGATTTTTGATAAAAATATAGATGCTGCTGCCGGTTTTTTCGGGATTAGAAATCTTGCAATCTGGCTGATACCGGCTGCCCTTCTGTTCGGTTTATATTCATGTTCTTCCACCTCCATGCTGGAGGGGACTGTCTCCTATCCAATCGCTGCCCTGAACGAAATTGAAACCCCAACCCCTGATCCACGCATTGGATTACGTGCCGGACTGTTTGATGCGGAAGAGGCGATCTGGAACATGAACAAGCTCTCGACTGTCCTCCCACCGGATGATTTTATCGGTTCGACCAACTCCGACCTCGCATTTAAGGAAAATTATGCAATCCAGGGGAATTACAACGGATTTATCGTTTGGGATATCTCGAATCCAGCCTCACCGGAACTGGTTGTCGACTTTCTCTGTCCTGCCTCACAGAGTGATGTATCCGTCTACGGAGATCTCCTGTTTGTATCCGGCGAGGGGTTTGAAGGGCGCCTGGACTGCGGTACAGAGGGAGTTCAGGAGACCGTCAGTCCGGACCGTCTCCGGGGCATCCGTATTTTTGATATTTCAGATATTGAAAATCCCGAGTACATCTCAAACGTACAGACCTGCCGGGGATCTCATACCCACTCTGTACATGAAGCCCCCGGAGATTCCGAGAATGTCTACATCTATGTATCCGGATCAGCCCCCGTACGGCCGGCCGAGGAACTTCCCGGCTGTATCGGTGTCCTGCCCGAGGACGATCCGGATACTGCCCTGTTCCGTATCGAAGTCATTCAGGTACCGCTTGCCAATCCTGAAAACGCTGCTATTGTGAACTCCCCCAGAATTTTTGACGATCTGACGGCCCCTCCTACTCACGGCATGTCCCAGGCAGATATTGACGCTGCCAAAGAGGCAAATCTCTTTATTGCCGAAGTTCACGGAGAACACCACGTACTGCCGTCACGATTGGCCAGACAATATCTCGAGCAGTTTGTCAGGGAGAGGAATGGGAGCGGCGCACCTACGGCAGCAGACAGTACCAGGTTGCAGCAGCTCCTTCCGGAACTTATCGCCTCCCGCCTTGCTGACCAGGAAGAGCACCGGACAGAACGGGGACCGAACCAGTGTCACGACATCACACTCTATCCGGAAATCGGCCTGGCCGGCGGAGCGTGTGAAGGGTATGGACTCTTGTTAGACATCGAAGATCCTGCAAGCCCGGTACGCGTTGATGCTGTTGCTGACTCCAACTTTGCCTACTGGCACTCTGCAACCCTGAGCAACGATGGCAGCAAAATCCTCTTCACAGATGAATGGGGCGGCGGTGCTCAGCCAAAATGCCGGGAGAATGACCCCATGGAGTGGGGAGCAAATGCAATATTTACAATCAGTGACGACAACACCATGGAGTTCGAAAGCTATTTCAAACTCCCGGCAGCACAGACACCGCAAGAGAACTGTGTCGCACACAATGGGTCGTTAATTCCGATTCCCGGACGGGATATCATGGTACAGTCCTGGTACCAGGGGGGAATCTCCGTGTTCGACTGGACCGATCCCAAAAATCCGGTTGAAATTGCCTATCACGACCGCGGGCCCGTCAATCCCGACCGCATGCAGATGGGCGGAAGCTGGTCAGTCTACTGGTACAATGGAGTGCTTGTCAGCTCAGAAATCGCCCGTGGACTCGACATCTTTGAACTGCAGCCAAGCCCCTGGCTAACTGAAAACGAGATTGCCGCAGCCAATACTGTACAGTTCGGCCATTTGAACGCACAGGGCCAGCCAATGATTACCTGGGAACCCTCCTTCGTCCTTGCCAAAGCGTATCTGGATCAGATTCAGCGTGATGGTGGGTTGACGACTGAACAGATTGCCATAATCCGGCAGCAACTATTCGAAGCGGAGAATGCATCCGGGGCTGGCCAGCGCGGGATCCTTGCAGATCTTTCTGACAGGGTAGACGAGTTGGCAAGTAGTTCCATGCAAGATAAAAAGATGTCACTGCTGAGTGATGTTGTCAGGTCGCTGTGAGGTCTATTTTTGGATCCCTCCCAGCAACAGCCTCGTAGTGATTGAATCTTTCTACGCTTTGTCGTCGTACAGAGTAGATGAATTCTGGTTCAAACTGAACAGAAGACCTGAACAAATACCTCACTAGTTATGAGCGATCTTATTAAAATCATCTGTGCCGTAATCCTGCCTCCTCTTGGCGTCTTTCTGGAAGTTGGAATCAAAGGAGCTTTCTGGCTCAATATTCTCCTGACAATTCTGGGTTATATTCCAGGAATTGTCCATGCCGTCTGGATTATTGCGAGACGCTAAAAAATTTCATTCAGCATAAACCGTCATAGGTTGGTTATTGTATCTGTGGTTGAGAAACTTGTAAACACCTGTTTCGCTCTTCAATTCTTGTGCTCATGATTCCCGATATTGCGAATATTCAGTTACTGTCGGAGGCGTTATCTTATGAATCCTGGATTTACAGCCATCAGCAAGTTTGAAATCAAAAACAACATGGAGGAAGAGGTTCGGGAAGCGTTCCGAAACCGTCCCGGTTTTGTTGAGAATGCAGACGGATTTATTCGACTGGATGTGATCAGTCCCAAAGAGAACCCGTCAGAAATTTGGCTGATCACCCATTGGGCAGATGAAGACTCTTTCCATCACTGGCACAAGAATCACAAGAGTGACTCTCACCAGAATATACCAAAGGGCCTCAAACTGGTTAAGCGCAGCTTTACATTGACATATTACGAACACATATCGTCATGATTATGATCGGAGTTGCATTATGAGCCAAAAGGACTTACTTCTAACCGATATTATCGATGAGCAAAAAATGGTGTTGGGACGGAAGATCACGGACCGGTATTTTCAAGCATATCCGACACTTGAGGTAAAGTATGGAAAAATCGGAAGAGAGAAATGTCTGGAGGATACACTCTATCATCTTGATCAATTGATATCGAGTGTAGAAGTGAACAGCCAAATACTCTTCAACAACTATCTGGAGTGGGTCGATATACTCCTGAGGGAACGTCACATTCCGACCCGAGACCTGCAGAACCATCTGGTTGTGATGAGAGCTGTATTGAACGATACTCTACAACCGGAACAGTCTCAATTTGTAGATCCATATCTGGAAGAGGGTATACGTTTTCTACAAAATCTGATACCTGAATCGGTCACCTATCTCCATACAGAGAACCCACTTTATCAGGAGTCCAAATTGTATCTCAACGCCCTGCTTCAGGGTGACAGGAAAGAGGCATCCCGATTGATCGATGGCCTGGTTTCCAAAAAGATTCCGATCAAACAGATCTATGAATATATTTTTCAGATATCCCAATATGAAATCGGTGCCCTCTGGCAGACAAACAGAATCTCTGTCGCCCAGGAGCACTTCTCAACGGCTGCTACCCAGCAGAATATGGCCAGGCTCTACCCCCATATCTTTTCAACGGAACGAAAAGGGATGAAGCTGGTTGCCTGCTCGGTTGCCGGAGAACTGCATGAAATTGGCATCCGGATGGTCTCCGACTTCTTTGAAATGGAGGGCTGGGACACCTACTATATGGGTGCGAATATGCCTGCATCACAGCTTATAGAGATGCTTGAGGAGTATAAGGCGGATGTACTCGCAATCTCCGTCTCCCTCTCCGTACATATCCGTGTGGCAGAGTCTCTGATCAGGAACGTACGACAGCAAAAACAACTGGACCGAATCAAGATCATGACCGGAGGCATCCCATTCAACCTGGAACCAAATCTCTGGAAAGAGATCGGCGCCGATGCAACGGCTCCCACAGCACAGATGGCAATTGAAACCGCGGCACAATGGGCACAGTGATGGCGTCAGAAGATTTCGGACCCTCCGGAGTTACTTTTTTTATTGATCCTGACGGGGTAGTCCGTAAAGTGCTCCACGACTCGGTTGGAATTTTTTCAGATGGTGATCCCGTTGATCAACCGCTCTCTGCCTTTATCAATGAATCCGATCGTAAAAAATGTGAAAATCTGATTCGAAAGGTACACGAACGTGAAGTGATCTATAACTGGGAACTCCATGTGAAGATCCGTGGAAAGAGAGAGTTGCTGATCTTCTCCGGAATTAAACGGAATCAGGAAGCGCTGCTGATTGGTACCGGAACCCCGGTGGATACTGAAAAATACCTCGATGAATTGATGCGGATTAACAATGAACATGTAAATGATCTGCGTACCATGATGAAGGAGAGATCGGACTTGCACAGGGATTCAGCTTATATGAATGAATTGAGCCGGCTGAATAATGAACTCTCCAACACCCAGAGGCAGCTTCTTAAAAAAACGAGTGAACTGGAACGAAGTAATGAACTCAAGAACCGCATGTTTGGGATGGCTGCTCATGACCTTCGCAGCCCCCTGTCCGTCATACTAAGCTTTTCCGAACTGCTGTTGGATGAGAATGAGATGAAACCGTTTCTGAATGAGGAGAATCTGGTGATGGTCAGAGAAATGAAGAACTCCAGTGAACATATGATCGAGATCATTGAGGATATGCTCGATATCTCGGCGATTGAATCTGGTAGTGTACAACTTCAAACCGAATCGATTGATCTGAATACATTCATATTCCACCTGGTAAAACTGAACCGGATCACCTCGGACAAGAAGGAGATCCAGATCCGGACAGAGCTGGCTGACAAATCGGTCTCACGGGAGATCGACACCCGGAAATTTACTCAGGTCATGAATAACCTTCTGACCAATGCAATCAAGTATTCAAACCCCGGTACAACCATTACGGCAGGCACAGAAATCAGGGAGGGGGAGAAATGGCCTGTGCGGATTTTTGTACGAGATGAAGGGGTTGGCATCCCGGAAAAAGAGTTGAAAAATCTGTTTAAACCTTTTTCTAAAACAAGCGTGGAACCAACTGGTGGAGAGAAGAGTACAGGTCTTGGACTGGCCATATCCAAACGAATTACAGAAGCACATCACGGCCGAATCCGGGCAGAGAGAAACAGCGGTTCCGGGATGACGTTTTGGGTAGAGCTTCCCTGAGCATCTACTCCGCGCTCAAATCCAGGCCCTGCCATCCGACAGGGCGTTTTTCACCCGCTTCAATGGCCACATCCAGACGATTTTGCGGCGGAGGAAGCTGGCAGGTGGTCATGGTACTGAACGCACAGGGTGGATTGTATGCTTTGTTAAAATCGATGACGGTCATGTTGTTTTCATCCGGGAATGGAATATACATATAGCGCCCCCCCTGAAATGTTTCTGTCCGGTTGGTATGATCGGCAAGGATAAGAAACAATCCGCTGTCTGATTCGAAAGCGTCAAGAGTCTGGAGCTCTCCATCTACCGTAAACTCCACCCTCCCGGGCGTTTCCCTCTGAATTGTCTGTCCAAGTACATTGATTACCTCAATGGTTCTCTCCTCCGGCCAGGGTACCAATCGTGCCTCGAGGTGCCACTCAGGGTCGAGTGGGTAGAAAGGAAACCCTTCAAACCGGTCCGCTTCGGGTGTATCGCGGTTGTAAATACGAATGCCGTGAACTCCGTCCCGGGTATCGACAAACCATATCAGATCTTCATACTCGATTCTGGGCCTGTTCTCCCCATCAAAAATAACCATGTCACGGACAGTTTCACCCTCATGGGTGATCATGACGCCCTCCGCAACCTCCATGCGTATCGTATCTCCCTCCTGAATGAACGTCCCTGCCATCTCCGGCATCCCTCCCACTTCAAAGCGAATATCACGTTCCTCACCGCTGCCGAAACTGTTTTCACCCTCTTCCAGCCAGATCAGATCAGCCAGCCGTAGCCAGCCGGTTGGTTCTGTCAACCTCATAACCCGATACTCTTTCCAGTCGTTTATCTCCTCTGCGTAGTTGTCGGGAACGGGAGCTTCACCCGGCTGATCCGGTGAACAGGCGGCAAAGAACACGAATACAGATATCAGACAAAGCAGTTTGGTTCGATTTATCATCAGCAAACCCTCCATTTAGAATTCAACGTTTCTCACGGCCCTTATATTCTTGCATCCACATCTCAACGAGCAGGGCAATCGGGCCAACGACAAACAGAGCATAGAACGGCGCGTAGACCGCTTCATTCAGTCGGAAGAAAAATTCAGTAAATGCAATCAAAAAGGCCACCAGACAACGTCCGTTCCGTGTTGAAACCGTCGTTTTCGGATCTGTAATCATGAAGAGGACAAAGAGTTGATACATCGGCCCTGTCAGCGGTGCAACCTCGCTCATGAAATGATCCCCCGTCAGGTAACTCCGCAACACGGCAAAGAGGAGAAAAGAGAGAACATAGACCGCACTGACATGAAAGAGCCGGACTTGCCAGAGAACGAGGAAGCCGATAAACCATATCACCAACATGGCCCACATGTTGCTTCCCCACTGGATGCTCAGAACCGCAGCGTAGTCAGACGCGAGCAGTATAATCATGACGATGCCAAAATTGGTCGGATTCCATAGGTGACGGCCCCGGTACCGCAAGACATACTTGGAGGCGATCGAGATCATGGCACAGAGCACAAATGGCCAGATCATTGGGGAACGAACCAATATTCCTGCACTGTTTCCAGAGATAAAGGCACTCGACAGGTTCCGCCACTCTCCTGTCATGACTTTGTGGAGTAACAGGTCCGTGAGCATCGCGGCGGCAATCGCAGCTATGAACTTGTCCCAGCCGTCCAGTACTCCAAACGAAATATGGGCAGCGATGACAACACCGGAGATAAGCCCGGGGCCTATATAACTTTTCGGTATGTGGGTGATCCTCAGCTTCTCCAGGAGAGCGGTCTGAAATGGACTCATACCCCTCCTTCAGACGGTTCACGGATCCGGTGAAGCCGGTTCGCCTCGGGTGATTCGATAGTCTGAAGCCGGCCGGATGGCCAACGTATCTCAACCTTCTCCACGGCTGTTGATTGCCCCAGCCCAAAATGTACGGCACGCTGGCTTTGGGAACTGAACGAGTCCCCACCGGCCACAACCCGCCTCTGCTTCTGGCCATCCCAGTAGAGATCCACAATCGCACCGATTGCACTACGGTTGCTCTCCACCCCATCCAGGCTAAAACTGATCCATTGATGGCCTGGTCGGGTGTGATTCCTGTAGACCCGGGCAGGGCCGTTCTGGCTGGCTACGATCAGGTCGAGTACACCACGGTTCCAGAGGTCGGCATACGCTATGGACCGGCTGTCCAGTGTAAGAGCACCCCCCACCGCAGAAGAGACCTCCCGGAAACGGCCGGCACCATCATTGAGCCAGATCTTGTTCTGCTGGTATCCGGAGAAGGTACGGTTATTCATTGCCGGCCAGTTGTTGGCATCGATAATAATGTTTCGGTTCCCCCCTACCACTTTTGCATAATCATACCAGTAATCGGTCCCCTCTTCAGCCGATACATACCCATTGGCTACGTAGAGGTCGAGATGCCCGTCGTTATTCATATCCATGAACTGCCCGCCATAACCCCATTCTCCCAGCTCAATTCCAAGATTCCCTGCCAAATTCCGGTATGTGGGGACATCGCCGGTTGAACTTCGGTCAGGGGTCCATAGATTGTTCCCCTGCATCAAGACACCCGCTTCTGAAATATTGGTGATGTAGATCGAGAGCTCTCCCTGGTTCATGATATCTCCAAATGCTACACTCATTCCACTTTTTGGGACGAATCCCATCCCAGCTTGCTCTCCCGAGTTCACAAACCCTGCTCCACCCTGGTTAATGTAGAGTTCATCTACTCCATAGTCGTTGGCGAGCACCAGGTCCGGGTATCCGGAACCGTTCAGATCGGCGGCGGCGGCGGCCAAGGTCCAGCGGTGTGTTTCAAGAAGTCCCGTCTCCTCGGTAACATCGCGAAAGGTTCCATCTCCCCGGTTTTCAAATAGATAGTTACGCCCTCCATTGGTAGCATATTCGTAACTGTCGGGCATGATCCGGGTCGTCATCAGGTTCCAGAAGTCAATGTCCTCATGAAAATAGCCTCCTATGAAGAGATCGAGCAATCCGTCTCTGTTGTAATCGAACCAGACAGCCGTATTGGCATTCACCCATTCCGGCAGTCCGGCCTCCTCCGTAACACGGGTAAATCCGGTTCCCTCATCATTCCGGTACAGTTCCGGCTTCCCCCAGCGATAGACAAAGAGGTCTTCGTAACCGTTGTTATTGTAATCTCCCCAGACGGCACCCATCGAGACTCCCAACCCCTCGACATTCAGATCGGCCACTCCCAGCTCTTCTGCCCTATCCATAAAAGAGCCATCTCCCTGGTTCAGGTAGAGCGCGTTTTGGGTTCCGAATCGGCTGTTAGTCAGATAGATGTCCTGCAGTCCGTCACTGTTTACATCAGAAATGGAGACAGATGCACCAACGGAAGCGACCTGAGGGTGAATATGATCCAGTTTCGGGTCCAGGTCCGGCCGTTCATGCAGAAAGTTGATACCGATCGATTCTGAGACCTCCTCCAGATAAAACCCATATCTCTCCAGGGTCTCTTCCGGATTCTCGACCACCGTAGAGCGGTTCATCTCATCGTACTTCTTCATCGCTGTCGGAACAGCCAGAAGCCCGACGAAAAAGAGAACAATGAATAATTTAGAAACGGATTTACGGTCCATGGTTCAAAGATCTATTCTGTGTTCTAATAGAAGTAAAGTCTTCTAATAATAAGGCCTGTCGAACTTTAATGCATACTGAAATGGCTTCGGTGTAATATAGCGTGTATGAAACCGGGCCCAGTCCTCTCGGTGCTGTTGGTAGACCGGGTCCTCATAGAGCCGAAGGTCCGGGTTGTAGTCATACTCCTCCATCCCGTGATACGGCAATGGAAGCACCGTTGCAGAGGCCTCCGTATTGTAATCACCATCTTTCTCCCAACCATCCGATACAAACACATAGCTGCGGGTCCACCCCTGCGGAGGTGCCTCCCTTTCATGAAACCGGAGTACGAGCTCATCTCCGGCATTCATAATTACATAACGGTCGTCAATCTCCTCGAGGAGCTCTCCCACATTGCCAAACCGGGTATGATATCCGGTCAGATCTCGCCAGCGGGGTGCCGTTCCGGAGATTACATTGTAGTCAGCCAGTTTGGGTGAGAGTTCATCAGGCCGGTACCAGTCAGAATAACCGCGAAAGCGCAGTTCTCTGGTCTCAGGCTCGAGAGGATATTCGACAAACTGGTCGTCCGGCAGCGCTTCTGCCCATTCAATAGAGTCCCAGTAAATCTCCGATGTTGTATTCAGACGGATCCTTCGATCCTGCGAATCGGGGAACACTCCATCCAGTTCAATCAGTATCGTCTTCAACTTGCCGGCAGGGAAACCGTAATCGTCATGCAGTCTGATCCAGCCTCCCTTTCCGTCGGAGACATCGATTCGGAGTCCTCTTGGAGGTACAATCGAGCCCTGGCTAAGCGCCAGGTTAATAGAACTGTCAGTCGGCCGGAGCCATCCGGAAGCGACCAGCCAAAGCGGACGGCCAGCCGGAGCATCTTCACCCAGTTCCACTTCGATGGTATGCTCTTCTGCTACACCTTGCCAGGCACTCTTCTCAAAGCTTTTCAGATAGTCTCCGTCCTGCTCATACACCTTGTCGGTGACATCATCTCCTTCACCGTCCAATACCTTTGCCACCGGCCTGGGGGTCGTCATGAGCCGTGTACTCAGGTCCGGTACCGAAAACCCAAACCGCTCATCGACAAAGATCTCGGTCCCTTCCGGATGATCTACAGCAACCAGCTCCACAAAATCGAAGAAATGAGTTTCCCAGAGCTCGGCAGTAATCCGAAGGTCATAAAGCCCGTTCCGCGGATTGAGCCTCTCGCCGGGAATCCGGACCCTGTCCAGGGTCTGTGCAACACCTGCCGTCTCCTGTGCATTGATACGCAGGCCGAGCGGTGAACGCCAGAGGATATCTGTAATAAAATGCATCTCATGCCCGTCATGGGCAAAGAGCCAGGGACAGGACCCTTTCAGAATCTGTTGGTTAAAGATCGTGGACCCCATTCCCAATTCAGCAAACTCAGCCTGAACCGACCCGTTCGGCCAAATGATACGGAGCATTTCTGCCTCTTCATATTCGCCGAGCCCGAAGTGAACGATCGGGGTATTGATCAGCTGTTTCTGATAGAGAAGCCCTGAACGAACCTCCATCTGCCCTCCGATCCCAAAAGAGTTGATACGCCCATCCCCTTCTGTTCCCGAAGCACGTGCACGGATCGAGAAGCCGTTGTAGTTACGTGTACCTCTGTTCAGCAGTTGGTAAGGGGTGTTATCTGCCGCCAAACCGAGCAGGTCCACCCGCTCATCCCCATCAATGTCAAAGACGGAGTAGATGTTTCCCGGAAGTTCCTCTTCAAGCCGGTGGTACACCCCGGAATCGTCCCCCAGCCAGATAACCGTTCTGCCGGATTCGGAAACCAACAGGTCAAGACGGCCATTGTTATCAAAATCAGCTGTCATCAGCCTGGTTCTTCCCGGCCCCTCTGCAGGATCGACTCCGGAATCTTCAACAAGGAGCCGGGTGTCCCACTCTCCTGATTCAGGAAGATAGTCAATCCGGTGTATCGCTCCTTCTTCCGAAAGAAGAAGGAGGTTAAAGAAACTGTCCGCATTGATGTCGGCTGCTGAAAATGCAGCGAATTTTCCTTGTACCGGGAGCTCCCCGGAGAGAGTGAAGGTACCGGACCGGTTATTCTGATAGAGGTAAAGGATACCGTTCCTGTCCAGGAAGAGCGCTTCAGGCGCACCGGATCCATTCAAATCGACATATATGAAATCGTTCACAGATTCGACATCTGAAAAGAGTTCAGCCGAAGTAAATGTTCCGTCACTGTTATTGCGAAAATGCACCGGAGTTCCATTCAGAGGAGCCAGAACCAGGTCAAGATCACCATCAAGGTCTAAATCCGCCGGCCAGACACCTGAATAGGGCCTTTGTCGAACCTCTGATGAAATCCCCGATTCAGCCGTTACATCATTGAACGACTGATCACTGTTCTGCCGGTATAGCCGAAATCCCTGGTCGCCGGCCATAGCGATATCGTTCAGGAAATCGAGGTTTACGTCGATCTCTGTAAGGGCATAAGGGGAAGCCAGCTCATTGGTATTCACTGTCCCCGGAAACTCCAGGTATGTCTCCTGATCGATCACAATCCGTCCGTCCTGCATGAAGATGGAGAAGGGAGGTAAATCTTCCAGTAACGTAACGGAACGTGCATATTCTGCCTGAGCCGGCAGTTCTGTTGAGGTGTCGCTTAAAAAATTCATCTGTCGATCCGGTTCCGCTGCACGAACTTGTGGCTGCGGGAGCCATACAAATTGTGTAATCAAATACCCTATTTCATTGGGCCCCAGTCGAATTATACCTAGATCATTTTGGAATGAGGGTAATTCATCCAACCCGTTTCTCAGAAAGGTTAACTCAATCGCAAGATCGCTGTATGCCCTCTCTTGCGCTCTTTCCCAAACCACCTGAAATTGGCTTCTGACGTCATCCGGCCATCGATCCGTTCTTTCCACAAGCTCCCCGAGTGAGGCCTCAAGTTGTTCATCTGCCTCTACTTTTATAGAAAATCGAATCAATTCATACAGTATCGCAAGATTCTCCGGACGGCTTTCGTGAAGCCGTACCAGCAGATCCAGTATCTCATCCGCATTCGCACTGTCGTCCTGCCTCTCAAGCTCCATGATCAATGCATAGGAAAGTCTCGGATGATCCTGATCAGATTCGAGGCCTCGCCGAAAGTAGACTATCGCCTGATCGACATCTCCGACCCGGCTCTCAAGAAGTCCCGACAGGAAGAGTATATCCGAATGGCCGGGAGCGTACTCTCTGGCTCTGGCCAGGTGTTCGGAGGCCAGCTCAAAATTCCCCTGACGCATCGTATAAACGCCAAGGTTCGCCCAGCCTGCAGCTTCCCGGGGATATTGTTCTACGACACTGTTCATCTTGTTATAGGCAAAGAGCGCTTCATCTGTCTGGCTTGCAGCCAGGCTCACAAAAAAATCAGATACCGCTGCTCGGTACTCATCAGATTCCGGGTCCGGTTGCGCTGTTTCAGACGTACAGGAACTGACGAATAGAACCAGAAACAGAAAAAACAATAAAACAGGTACATTCTGTAAACTTTTACTCATGATTGCAATATCTGATTTCTGCTGCGAGAGAGAGATGGATCATTATCCTGGAAGACTTACTCTGATCAAAGTAAATGGCATATGTAAAACCGGTAGTTTGATTGTATCTGTCTGACATATACGTTGAAATCAGATCGAAGCTCCCTGCAGAAAACCACAGGTTAACCTAAAGTTATCAAACTAACCGCAATAGATTAAATATGATTTCAACTCTGATCGTGATCCTGACCTTGCCAATATAGAACTCTGGCTGTTAAACCAGCCTGGTACCATGGTACACATGCCTGAACCCTGCCACCCTCCAGGAATCACGAATTCACCCTGCTTTCATTCAAACTATGCAGGAACATACTGAAACCTGAACCAAACAATGCAACTTCCCAAAATGAATTGTATTTTTAACACTTGTAATCTCTCGGGCTTTCGAAGTAGTGACAGGCGGATGTTCAACAACGGAAACATCATTAAACATAAACCTGGCTATGGTAACGTGGCTGACAGCCACTTGATATATGCCTGGATAATGAAATATTGAGCCAAGGTTTAAAAAAAATGCTCCTAGTTACCGGTTACGTACAGATTTTTCTGAAAATTCCTGTCAAATCATTTTGAAAAGTGGATAAAATCACGGAACATTCTTCCCGAAATTCAGAGACACTCTTTAGCAAGTTTTTATGAGGCAAACGAAATTTCTTCTCGGATACGACATAGGGAGTTCATCCATCAAGGCATCCTTGCTGGAAACGGATACCGGAAAAGAGGCCGGAGCTTCCATATCTCCCAAAAAAGAGATGGGGATGATCTCCGTTCAGTCCGGATGGGCTGAACAGGAGCCTGAAGATTGGTGGAACCATCTCAAAATAGCTACGAAAGAGCTACTGGCCGAAAGCGGGGCCACCCCTGAGGATATTGGCGCGATTGGCATCTCCTATCAGATGCATGGATTGGTGGCAGTTGACAAACAACAGCAGGTAGTTCGTCCCTCGATCATCTGGTGCGACAGCAGAGCCTCGGAAATCGGCAACAAGGCATTCAGGGAGATTGGTCCTGAGGCCTGCCTGAAACAGTTCCTGAACTCTCCCGGTAATTTTACAGCATCCAAACTGAAGTGGGTCCAGGAGAATGAACCGGAAGTCTATTCAAGAATCGACAAGATGATGCTTCCGGGAGACTACATCGCCATGAAGCTGAGCGGAACGGTTTCGACCACGGTCTCCGGCCTCTCTGAAGGAATATTGTGGGATTTCCAGTCAGACTCTCTGGCAGGAAAACTGCTGGAATATTATGGAATTTCTGAAGATTTGATTCCCAAAGCCCTCCCCTCCTTTGCGATTCACGGTGAAGTTACGAAAGAAGCTGCCCGGGAAGTGGGGCTGAAAGAGGGAACAAAAATTGCTTATAAGGCGGGTGATCAGCCCAACAATGCGTTTTCTCTGAATGTACTGCATCCCGGAGAGGTTGCCGCAACAGCCGGTACATCCGGTGTGGTCTATGGAATCAGTGATGAACCGGAATATGATGAGAAGTCGAGAGTCAATACGTTCGTTCATGTGAACCATTCGGCAAAACAGTCCCGCTATGGAGTCCTGCTCTGTGTCAATGGAACCGGCATTCTGAACAGCTGGCTGAAGCAGAACCTCGGCCTCGGCAACGAACTCACCTACGATGAGATGAACCATATTGCGTCATCAGTTCCGATCGGATCGGATGGCGTCACCATCCTGCCGTTCGGCAATGGTGCCGAACGAATCCTTGAAAACCGGGATCTGGGAGCACAGATCGTCGATCTCCGGTTCAACCGTCATCAAACTGCGCATCTCTTTAGAGCTGCCCAGGAGGGGATCGTCTTTGCACTTCATTACGGTTTTCAGATTATGGGACAGATGGGAATGAAAATGCAGACGGTGAAGGCGGGCCATGCAAATATGTTCTTCAGCCCGATCTTCCGGGAAGCGTTTGTAAATACGACCGGAGCCACACTTGAACTCTATAATACAGACGGCGCACTCGGTGCAGCACGCGGTGCCGGAGTAGGATCAGGAATCTACAAGAAACATGAAGAAGCGTTTGAAACCCTCTCACTGATTGAGAGCATTGAACCAGACACTTACAAACAAACTCAATACAACGAAGCCTATCAGCGATGGGTAGAAAAACTACAATCTCAATAATTAATTACCGGACTGCATGAGTACCAACGAGTATTTTCCAAATATTGATACCATCAAGTACGAAGGGCCCGACTCCGACAATCCACTGGCATTTACCTATTACCAGGAGGACAAGGTTGTTGCCGGAAAGACCATGAAGGAACACTTTCGGTTTGCCATCGCCTACTGGCACTCTTTTTGTAATGAAAACAGCGATCCGTTCGGCCCCGGAACCCGTACATTTCCCTGGGAAAAGTCATCCGATCCACTTGATAACGCAAAACACCGGCTGGAGGCGGCATTTGAGTTCTTCACCAAACTTGGCACCCCTTTTTACTGTTTTCACGACCGTGACCTCGCCCCGGAAGGATCCACGGTAGCCAAATCTGAGAAAAATCTACAGGAACTCGTCAATCTGGCCAAACAGTACCAAAAAGAGACAGGGATTCAGCTTCTATGGGGTACGGCGAATCTTTTTTCACACCCCCGATATATGAATGGCGCCTCCACTAATCCAGACTTCGAAGTGGTCTGTCATGCAGCCGCGCAGGTGAAAGCTGCACTGGACGCCACCGTTGAACTCGGCGGTGAAAACTATGTCTTTTGGGGAGGGCGTGAAGGATACATGCATCTGTTCAACACCCGGATGAAGCGTGAAATCGACCACATGGGAGAGTTTCTTCGGCAGGCACGGGATTACGGCCGGAAAATCGGCTTCAAGGGGACCTATCTGATCGAACCCAAGCCGATGGAGCCGACCAAGCAACAGTATGATTTCGATGCCGCTACGGTCATTGGATTCCTGAGAGACCAGGACCTGATCGATGACTTCAAACTCAATATCGAAGCGAACCACGTTACACTTGCCGGCCACAGCTTTGCCCATGACCTGATGATCTCTGCAGAGAACGGACTATTAGGAAGTATCGATGCCAACAGAGGCGACCATCAGAACGGATGGGATACCGATTACTTCCCGACCGACCTGTATGATGCAATCGAAACGATGATCATCCTTCTGGAAAATGGCGGCATCTCACCCGGCGGATTGAATTTTGATGCCAAAATCCGCAGAAACTCTACCGACCTGGAGGATCTTTTCTATGCCCATATCGGCGGAATGGATACGTTTGCCCGCGGCCTTTTGATTGCCGATAACATTTTGAAAGATCCCGCTTTCAAGGAGCTTCGGGATGGACGCTACACCTCATTTGACAGTGGCAACGGCAAAAAATTCGAAGAGGGAAAACTCGACTTCGGTTCTCTCAGGAACCTTGCCGCAGACAACGGCGAACCGGAGATGAGAAGCGGCCATCAGGAGCTGGTGGAGAATCTCTTCAACCGGCATATCCGGTAAATTCAGCTGACAACAATCTGTTCATCGAACAGCTGGTTTCATATCCAAAAAAAGCCGATTACCCCGATGGTAATTGGCTTTTTTTATATGGAATTGGTTCTCTATCGAACATAACGGGTCGCTTCATCAGAAACAGTCAGATCAAAAAATTCGATATTTACATACATCTCATTGATCGGATAGATTGAAATACGACGGTTACCATCAATCTTGATCCAGGCTTCCCGCTCATGTTCCGGGTGTTCGATCTTACGGAAACCGGAACCATACAACTCCTCGAAATAGTCAATCAGTTCGGGGATCATCCGGTCTGTAAAATACTCGCTGTTTCCCGGATTCCAGTCATCATATTTGATGCTGCAAAAGAGTTCATAGAGGCGATCCTCATGAAAGTTTCCGACGATATGAATTGTTGCAGGATAGGGCAACTCCTCAAACGGATAGATAATTTGCGACATTCCCCGTACGATATCCCGTTGGTTTAACTCTACGCCGTGATGGTAAAAGTCGCGGGTTTCCATTCCAAGACGGTAACCAAGAAGAACCTCATCCTCACGGAACTCTTTGGACAATTCCTGCTCAACCCAGGTATCGTAATCGATCTCCCGATTGCAGGAGATAAAACAGATCCCCGTAAAAAGAAGCAGGATTAGAAATTGAACCGTTCCTTGCACCTTGTAATGTTTTGACATGACTTGTATGGATCGTGGTAAATGAGTTGAATAGATAATTAAGCTGTTTTCCAGAAAGTGAAAAACAACGAAATCAACAGATCATATACAAGCAGAGGTTTGCATCTGCCGGCTTGCAAATGGCTCAATCTCCTCTAAAGTCAAGTTCATTACCCTGCCTATCTCTTCGTTCGAACCACAATTGCTCCATTTGCTGCTCGCATACCGTACTGTTGCATTGCTTCTGAGCTTCGCAGTACAGAAACCGACTCGATATCTGCGACCGAAACTGATTGCTCCAGTTGTGAGAACTGATTCCCCAACTGAATCTGATCCAGAACAAACAGTGGCGAGTTATCGCCAGAGAAAGTCGAAACACCCCGTAATCGAATATTTGTCACTCCTCCCGAATCAGAAAACTGTAACCCCGGAATACGTCTCAGATAATCCAACAGACTCAGGTCCGGGTTATCAATCTCGATCTGATATCCCTCTCCCTGCTCCATACGGTCGTCCTCTCTGTCAGCAGTTGTGCCGGCAGTACTGCATGCAGAAATCAACAGTACAACCAGGATGACTCCGGTGATTGTAATAAGAAACCGGCTTATTTGGTTCATCTCATTCCTCCTATTTGCATTATTAATAGACAAAAACACCTTCTCTACGTATAAGACCGGTGAAAAGCAGGGAACCACTACAGGAATTTTCGTTTCACCTCTCTATTCATCTTTTCCATGACTCTGAATAGAGATATCCTGCCATCTATTCAAGAACTCCTCATAATCAACTATTGGAATTCATGGTATCATGACCCGGAATAGTTCGGGTTCCCGGTTGTGTCTCACGGCCACCAGGAGTCTCTGGCCATCGGCAGTCTCCAGTTCAAGGATCTGCCGCACGGCCCCCGGCAGCCCGAACCCGCTCTGCCCCGGATGCAGGGAGGCCAGGTCACCCGGGCCACCGCTGCGGATCACTACCCCGTGCAGGGCGTCATAAGGGCCGGCTATCGGCTTCACCTCATAGAGATTGCCTCCCAAAACCAACATCCTCTCCTCTGCCCCGGCCAGAATCCCGCTCCAGATCCCATAGACCGGGGAGAGTTGCGCCCGCAGCGGAAGCCGCTCCACATCCACACCTCCCTCCCGGTTCCAGACTACCACACTGGCCAGTTCCCGCGCCTCCAGAAGATGTGCTCGCGATAGCTCCCCATCCCGGAAAATCTCCTGGACCGTCTGGCCCGCATAACTCGCGTAATCCGGATACCGCACCTCCAGCGACGGAATCTCTTCGAGCAGTTCATGGCGAAGGGCAACCGGATAGTCCCGGCCCTGATCCGGTATACTCAGAATCTGATCGATCAACCCGTTGCCGTCCAGGTCTCCTACCCACATCCGGACCGGGTGCTCCGCAGTGGCCCGAAACTGTGAGTTCAGGCCGTGGTTGCCCAGAACCAGATCCGGACGGCCGTCCCCATTCAAATCCGCTACATGCACCCGGTTCCACCAGCCCGTCAGCTCCGACAGGCCCAGCCCGGCCGTCACCTCCTCCAGGCGATCTCCCCGATTCAGAAACAGCCGCGGCGGCATCCATTCACCAACCACCACCAGATCCTGACGGCCGTCTCCATCCCAATCCAGCCAGGCCGCATCGGTCACCATCCCCAGTTCGGCAAACGCTCCGCTCCACTGCCCGCTCACATCCCTGAAACTTCCCTCTCCATCATTTGCCAGCAGATATCCCCGGCCGGGCAGCCCTACCGCAAACTGACGCAGCCGTTCTCCCACAAACAGATCCAAAGCTCCATTGCCGGTCACATCCGCAACCGCCACCGACGACCCCGAGACAAACCGCTCTCGTGTCGGAAAAATTTGGCCGGACCGTTCAAAGCCTCCTCTGCCGTCTCCCAGGTAGAGACGATCCAGAAGCGCCGAAGAGGCGGAGGAGAAGGAGTTGCCTCCGCTCACCACATACAGATCCAGATGGCCGTCCCCGGTCGCATCAAACAGTACACAGTCGACATCCTCTGATACCGCATCGGCCTCAAAAGCCGGAACCCTTCTCCTCTCAAACCCGCCGGAGCCATCCTGCAGAAAAAGGGCTCCCGGCTGATCCCGTGCTCCACCCAGATAGAGATCCTCCAGTCCGTCGCCCGTCACATCACCGCGGCAGGCCGCCGGGCCTTCCGTGGACCGCATATGAACCAGCAGACGCTCACGCGTAAAGTCTGTATAACCATATCCCTGGTGCGTCCACTCCAGGCCGAGATCAGCGCCCGCAAGCGGCTCCAGCAACGGCCCTGCGGAAACCAGCTGGTCTCCGGCCATCAGGGCAAGGGGGGCAGCCGGCTCTTCGGCAGGCCCGGCGCGGGATTGCGACAGCTCCAGACGGGCCGGCAGCTCCAGATCCACAAGACGGGTCACCCGGCCGTCCGGCCAGCGAAGGCGCAGGGAATCGATACGGGAGGCCGCTCCAACCCCTACGTGCAAGCCAGGCGATACACTCGACTGGAATCCGCGCTGCAGCATATGTTCCCGATACCAGTACTCTCCGCCAGCCCAGACTTCAAGCTGGGCTCCGACCGCTTGTGTATTGGGCGCTTCTCCCTCCAGATGCACCTGCAGCCAGTTCCGGTCAGGATACAGCTCCGGGGCACGGTTGCGGTAGATCCGCAGCGGGCCGTTTACATCGTTTACCACAAGATCCAGGGACCCGTCCCCATTCAGGTCCCCCCATGCGGCACCACTCGAAAATCCCGGCTCGCCCAACCCCCACTCCCGGCTGCGCTCCTCAAACTCCAGATCCCCCAGATTCGAAAACAGAACATTCCCCACAGGCTCTGACGGGATCATATCAATCAACCGTTCAAAATCAACATTTATTCCGGTAACGATCGATCGAACCATGTCAGGTGTTTGCACTTCACCCAGATAATCCAGATTGGTAATATCCTGAACAAGGCCATTGGTTACATAGATGTCATTGAATCCGTTGTGGTCAAAATCGGCCATCAGGACCGCCCAGCTCCAGTCTGTCGCTTCGGTGCCGGCCAGTCGGCCCGCTTCGGACCAGCTCCCGTTCCCGTGATTCAGCTGCAGCGTGTTGCGGGTAAACTGGTGTCCGTACCCATAATCGTACTTTTCCTGGTAGAGGTCCCACCCTTCGAACGTTGTCATTGATTTTAGCCGTCTATCCAGAAACGGCAGCATATCGGCAACGTAAATGTCCGGCCATCCGTTATTGGTCAGGTCGGCTATATCCGAACCCATGGATGCGGCACTTATACTCCGCAATTGATCCTCAAGTACCTCCCGGAACGTGCCGTCTCCGTTGTTCAGGTAGAGGTAATCCCGTTCGAAGAAATCGTTGGCAATGTAGAGGTCCGGCAGACCGTCTCTGTTCACATCCGCAACAGAAGCACTGAGAGAAAAACCGATATCACTTCCATATATATCCGCCTCTTTTGAGATATCCCTGAAAACTCCGCCTTCATTTCTGAATAGCTTGTCCCCTCCCATCGTATTTCGTAATTCCCGCTGGTTATCCTCCATATCAAAGTTTCCGATGGCTGTATTGGAATTATTGAGCAGATACATATCCAGCAATCCATCCCCATCCATATCGAAAAAGACCGCATGTATGCCAAAACCGGGGTCATCCAGGCCATATTCAGCAGCTTTTTCTGAAAAAGTAACTTCTCCCTGATCGCTTCCGTTGTTGATATAGAGCCGGTTTCTACGGCTTTCCGGTTCACCCGGGCCGGAAAGGGTTAAGTAAATATCCAAAAGGCCGTCTCCATTGACATCTGCCAGGCTTACACCGGTCGTCCACTTTGCTTTCGTACTCAAACCGGACTCCACTGTAATATCTTCAAATTGATACTCTCCTGCATTTTTATAGAGACGATAACCGACACCATTTCCGGTTACAAAGATATCAGGCAGCCCATCGCCGGTAAGATCACCGATGGCAACTCCGCCTCCGTTATAGAAATTACGGTATCGATAGATATTGAAATCGGTGTCAAATGGCAGGTTATTTTCAAAATCAATACCCGTCTGATCCGTAGAGAGCCGTTCAAAAAGTGGCTTATATTCCATCTCTCTGTCCGAACAGGAGAGGATTACAAACATCAGTACCCATAACCATATGCTTTTATAAAATCGTCTGTTACCCATCATACTCCAAAACAATATCAGTTCAATCTCTATACGTTGACTCAATCATCCGTGATTGCCGAAAGATCTAAAAATTCTGCGCGAGCCCTCATATCATCCCTTCGGAACACAAGAATACGTCGATTTCCATCAATTTTTAACCAGGCCTCTACTCCTGTCTCGGGATGATCGGTTCTAATAAATCCCGGCCCATATATATCTTCGTAGTAGTCCAGAATCTCTACAATCAGGCTATCGGAAAAGAGGTCTCGGTTCCAGGGAGACCAAGAGTAATAGGAGAATTCAACAGGCATGCGAACGATCCTGTCACGGTGAAAGTCGGGATAAAATGTCATCTTTGCCGGATGAGTAAACTCATCGATCCGGTACTCAACCTGATTGCCTCCTGTAACGATCCCCTGCTGGTTGAGGCTCCAGCTATGTTCAAAAAATTGTTCCTTGTGCATTCCGAAATGGTAACCCAGAAAAAGAGAGTCGTTGAGGACACCGCTTGCCAGTTCACGCTGTACCATACGTTCGTAATCCGATCCCTCTTGGCAGGAGATTATGGATATTAGTGACAAAAATAAGATATAGCACAAAAGTTGACAGACTCTCATTTGCATAACAATTTAATAATGAAACTTTTGAGTAATTGAACGTCCTGCCATTCATTGTGAGCAGAACGAATGATGAAACGATCCTTCCTCACCGATGAAAATTCATGGTATCATACAGAGATATTAATCACTTTCCATAACCCGGAATAGTTCGGGTTCCCGGTTGTGTCTCACGGCCACCAGGACTCTCTGGCCATCGGCAGTCTCCAGTTCAAGGATCTGCCGCACGGCCCCCGGCAGCCCGAACCCGCTCTGCCCCGGATGCAGGGAGGCCAGGTCACCCGGGCCACCGCTGCGGATCACTACCCCGTGCAGGGCGTCATAAGGGCCGGCTATCGGCTTCACCTCATAGAGATTGCCTCCCAAAACCAACATCCTCTCCTCTGCCCCGGCCAGAATCCCGCTCCAGATCCCATAGACCGGGGAGAGTTGCGCCCGCAGCGGAAGCCGCTCCACATCCACACCTCCCTCCCGGTTCCAGACTACCACACTGGCCAGTTCCCGCGCCTCCAGAAGATGTGCTCGCGATAGCTCCCCATCCCGGAAAATCTCCTGGACCGTCTGGCCCGCATAACTCGCGTAATCCGGATACCGCACCTCCAGCGACGGAATCTCTTCGAGCAGTTCATGGCGAAGGGCAACCGGATAGTCCCGGCCCTGATCCGGTATACTCAGAATCTGATCGATCAACCCGTTGCCGTCCAGGTCTCCTACCCACATCCGGACCGGGTGCTCCGCAGTGGCCCGAAACTGTGAGTTCAGGCCGTGGTTGCCCAGAACCAGATCCGGACGGCCGTCCCCATTCAAATCCGCTACATGCACCCGGTTCCACCAGCCCGTCAGCTCCGACAGGCCCAGCCCGGCCGTCACCTCCTCCAGGCGATCTCCCCGATTCAGAAACAGCCGCGGCGGCATCCATTCACCAACCACCACCAGATCCTGACGGCCGTCTCCATCCCAATCCAGCCAGGCCGCATCGGTCACCATCCCCAGTTCGGCAAACGCTCCGCTCCACTGCCCGCTCACATCCCTGAAACTTCCCTCTCCATCATTTGCCAGCAGATATCCCCGGCCGGGCAGCCCTACCGCAAACTGACGCAGCCGTTCTCCCACAAACAGATCCAAAGCTCCATTGCCGGTCACATCCGCAACCGCCACCGACGACCCCGAGACAAACCGCTCTCGTGTCGGAAAAATTTGGCCGGACCGTTCAAAGCCTCCTCTGCCGTCTCCCAGGTAGAGACGATCCAGAAGCGCCGAAGAGGCGGAGGAGAAGGAGTTGCCTCCGCTCACCACATACAGATCCAGATGGCCGTCCCCGGTCGCATCAAACAGTACACAGTCGACATCCTCTGATACCGCATCGGCCTCAAAAGCCGGAACCCTTCTCCTCTCAAACCCGCCGGAGCCATCCTGCAGAAAAAGGGCTCCCGGCTGATCCCGTGCTCCACCCAGATAGAGATCCTCCAGTCCGTCGCCCGTCACATCACCGCGGCAGGCCGCCGGGCCTTCCGTGGACCGCATATGAACCAGCAGACGCTCACGCGTAAAGTCTGTATAACCATATCCCTGGTGCGTCCACTCCAGGCCGAGATCAGCGCCCGCAAGCGGCTCCAGCAACGGCCCTGCGGAAACCAGCTGGTCTCCGGCCATCAGGGCAAGGGGGGCAGCCGGCTCTTCGGCAGGCCCGGCGCGGGATTGCGACAGCTCCAGACGGGCCGGCAGCTCCAGATCCACAAGACGGGTCACCCGGCCGTCCGGCCAGCGAAGGCGCAGGGAATCGATACGGGAGGCCGCTCCAACCCCTACGTGCAAGCCAGGCGATACACTCGACTGGAATCCGCGCTGCAGCATATGTTCCCGATACCAGTACTCTCCGCCAGCCCAGACTTCAAGCTGGGCTCCGACCGCTTGTGTATTGGGCGCTTCTCCCTCCAGATGCACCTGCAGCCAGTTCCGGTCAGGATACAGCTCCGGGGCACGGTTGCGGTAGATCCGCAGCGGGCCGTTTACATCGTTTACCACAAGATCCAGGGACCCGTCCCCATTCAGGTCCCCCCATGCGGCACCACTCGAAAATCCCGGCTCGCCCAACCCCCACTCCCGGCTGCGCTCCTCAAACTCCAGATCCCCCAGATTCGAAAACAGAACATTCCCCACAGGCTCTGACGGGATCAACTCCATCAATGAGAGAATCACCTCATCCGGAGAGGTTTCCATGATTCCGGAAACACGGCCGGGCTCTGCTGTGTATTCAAGATAGTCCTGGTCGAGAAGATCCTTGTAAATACCATTGGTTACATAGATATCATTGAATCCGTTGTGGTCGAAATCGGCCATCAGGACCGCCCAGCTCCAGTCTGTCGCTTCGGTGCCGGCCAGGCGGCCCGCTTCGGACCAGCTCCCGTTCCCGTGATTCAGCTGCAGCGTGTTACGGGTAACCTGATGGTGAAAGCCCGCTACCACACCTTCACTGTACTCCTGCCAGGTTTCATAGGACATTTTCGATTTTCTTCGCATTTCGTTTTTCGGATACATATCGGCAACGTAGATGTCCGGCCATCCGTTATTGGTCAGGTCGGCGATATCCGAACCCATCGAGCTGGAGCTGATCGTTTGCAGTTGGTCATCAAGTACCTCCCGGAACGTGCCGTCTCCATTGTTCAGGTAGAAGTAATCCCGCTCGAAGAAATCGTTGGCAATGTAGAGGTCCGGCAGGCCGTCTCTGTTCACATCCGCAACAGAGGCACTCAAACCAAACCCGATCCGGCTTCCGTAGATACCGGCCTCCTCGGTGATATCCTGAAAGAAGCCACCCCGGTTTTGAAAAAGCTTGCTTCCTCCCTCCCTGTCGTATTCTTTACGTGCTTCCCCGGACATCTCATCATCAAATCCGACAACCGGGTCAAAGGAGTTGTTGAGCAGATACATATCCAGCAACCCGTCCCCGTCCATATCGAAAAAAACCGCATGAGTCGATAATCCCCGTTCGGCCAGGCCGTACTCATGTGACATTTCGGTAAAGGTTTGATCCCCGTTATTGATAAAGAGCTCATTGTGCCTGCGCTCTCCATCCGGCGGACCCGATTTGGTAATGTATATATCCAAAAGGCCATTACCATTGATGTCAACCAGGCTTACACCCGTAGTCCAGAGGCCGTCAGACCGGAGTCCTGCCTGATCCGTGATATCTTCAAACCGAAAATCGCCAAAATTTTGATAGAGTCGGTTGGAGACCATATTACCGCTCACAAAGATATCGGGCAGCTCATCGCCGGTAAGATCACCGATGGCAACACCGCCTCCGTTATAGAAATTGCGGAACGTGTACATATTAAACTCTTCAGTCGGGGATATTTCATTGACAAAATCCACGCCGGTATGCTCCGGTACCAGAAGGGCAAACAGTGAATCATTCTCGAACCCGGGAACCTGCGGCGTGCACCCGACACACTTGATGAGTAACAGAATCCATGTAATAAAGAGTAGCGCTCGGATCATTACGGTTTACCCATCACTCATATTCCTTCAATTGTATTCCGGTAACAATAATTGGGGCCACGCCAGTGCTTTGCACCTCTCATAGCTTGAATACCTGGAAGAGCCAGCCGGTAACGGAGACCAGGTTACAGCCATCGAAATTCAGGTTCCCGGACTTCCACCTCCATCATAATAAAAAAAGGAAACACCCCGGAAAATACGGGATGTCTCCTTTTACAATCAGTTCCACGCAGGATCTCTCAGTATCCGGGATTCTGAATCAGGTTCGGGTTTGCTTCCATCTGATTTTGCGGAATGGGAAAGACATTTCGGTAGGGTTCTGACACATTCTCTTTAAACCGCCATGTATCATTAAACCGGGTGGTTCCCTCTTTCCCCGGGAATCGAATCATATCCTGTCTTCGGGTCACTTCATAGAAGTTTTCACGGCCTTTCTCTGCCAGAAGATTGTCTGCCGTTAGCTCTGTGAAGGGGAAGACTCCCGCACGGTTGCGAATCTGATTGACCAGCATCAAAGCCGTCGGATCTGACGGATTCATCCGCCAGAGAGCTTCTGCCTTGATCATCAGTACATCAGCATAGCGGTAGATAACGAAGTCGTTATTCATATCACCGCCGGAGAGGCCGATCTCCATCTCATATTTGGCGATGCGGGCACCCGCCTGACGCCACCCGAGAGGCGCCAGTTCATTAATATAGGGTGTATGAAAAATCTGGTTTCCGTGTGTTTCATCTGGAAATGAGCCCGGATCTTCAATAATATTTCCCTGAAGATCTCTCAAAAATCCAACGAGAAAGTTGCTTAAGCGGCTATCAAGAGTTCCCGTCACGGTCGTTCCTTCCGGATCGAGGCCGATGACATCTCCCTGAGGGCCGGGGTTGGCAATCGGGTCAATATAGGAGCCATAGAACTCTGTAACGGTCTGGTAGCCGTTCCAGGGCTGCGAACCAAAGTTAAATGCAGGCTGACTCAGAATATGGTTCGTCATCATCGCGAGGTTGAACCCGCCGAAGAATACCTCGTCATAGGGAACGATAAAGATATGTTCCGGAGAGCCGGTATTGTCAACGGCAAAGTTATCCGCGTAATTCCCGACAAGACTGTAATTCCCCGAATTGATGATGGCATCTGCATGGGTAACGGCATCCGCCCACCGGGGAGTTCCGGTATAGACTTCCGCATTCAGATAGAGCCGAGCAAGCGTCATGTGAACAACCCAGCGGTTGATCCGTCCAAGTGTTGCACCGACATCCGTATCGACATCATCCAGTGAAGCAAGCAATTCGGCCTCTACAAAATCAAATACGGCACGCCGGCCCTGGACAAAATCGGAACTCGGCTGGGAGGGGTTCTCGGGAGCATCCTCAAAGCTGTCAACAATCGGAACGTTTCCGAAGTTATCGAGAAGCAGATAGTAATAGAATGCTCGGAGAGCTCTCAGTTCACTGATAAAAGCTGCTGCATTCTCCGGGCTCACTTCCCCTGTTTCAACCAGAGATTCGAACTGGAAGATCAGCCGGTTTGCGTTATTGACTCCGGAAAAGATGGAGTTCCAGGCGCTGTTGATCGCATCTTCCGACGGCCGGAAGGTGTGACGGTGATGTCGTAGCCAGATGCCGCCATCTTCCCAGTCAGGCCCTTTCTGAGTAATAACCACCGCATCTGCCGCCACTTCATTGATCGACGTCAGGTTGTTGTGGATCCCGTAGATACCGAGAGCACCGTAGGCGTCCCCCAGTGCGGAGATAAACTCTTCATCACTCTGGAAGAAGTTATCCGCCGTCACCTGGTTATGAACGGTTTCAGTCAAATCGGTACAGGAGCTGAGCAACAATACCGACAGAAGCAGAAACCATGAACTTACATGTTTTTGAATGAAATTTTTATTCGTAATCATGATCGTCTGGTTAGAAAATTGATCTTAAAAATCGAGGTTGATGCCTAAGGTAAAGGAGCGGCCGGTATACCACTGCGACCTTCGCTCAATACCCGGTGCAAGGGGATTGCCGCCATCATTCCAGCGTACTTCCGGGTCAATCCCGTCATAACCGGTCAGGGTAAAGAGATTTCTCCCGGAGAATGAGAGCCTCATCCTTTGAATCTGACTACTATTCGGGAGGGGTATCGTATACCCGATCGAGAGATTTTCAAACCGGACAAAGGTTGCATCCTCCACATGGAAGCTGGAATAGACCGGCTGGGATGTAAGATGCGTGAGATCCATCGCAGATTTCACCACGTTATAGGTGGTAATATTGGACGGGTTTTCAAAGAAGACCCTCGCGCTGTTGATAAGATCATGCCCGAAAACTCCCCGGAAGAAGATACCGAGATCCCAGTTCCTGTACCGCACCTGGTTCGTCCATCCGATCTCAAAATCGGGAATTCCATTTCCGATGATCGCTTCATCCTCTCGTGCGATTTCATCACTGCCGACCCGCTCCCCTGCAGCATTGAAAAATTTCCAGGTACCGTCCGGATCGATCCCGGCAAACCGCGGGCCCCAGAGCTGACCGAGAGGTTCACCCTGTGCGATCCGAACCTGCTGGGTATTGTTCTGTCCCGGAGATCCTACGTTGGCGATATAACGGGGAACGTCCGATTCAAACTGTGCAAGGGTGACATCAAACGTGGTGAAGGTAAACCCGCTGTTCCAGGTTGCATTGGGATTCCGGATGACATCATAACGGAGAGTCGCTTCCACACCCTTATTTTCAATCTCGCCAACGTTAACCCAGGATGTCGGAAAGAGGTTCGGCGGAACCGGCACCTCGATTTGAAGAATCAGGTCGTCGGTATTCTTCTGGTAGTACTCTACCGTACCGACGAGGCGTTCATTCAGTGTGGAGAACTCCAGCCCGAAGTTAAACTCGCTCGTCTCTTCCCATTTCAGGTCGGGGTTATCATTGCTCACAGGGCCAAATCGCTGAACGAATTCACCCCCGACAAAGAAGTTTCCGGTAGGGCCGAAACGCAGCTTGGAGATACCATCAAAAGGAGCATCCAGCCCGGTAATACCGTAACTTCCACGAAGGCGAAGCCGGTCAAAAATGCTGGTATCGATCAGGTTGGTGATCTCCACACCGGCTCCGGCAGACCAGAAGTTCCCCCAGCGATTGTTGGCTCCAAACCTGGAAGACCCTTCCCGCCGAATACTGGCATTGAAAAAGTAGGTATAGTCATAATCCAGACTGATTCGCCCGAATCCGGCAATCAGCCGGTTGCTGTTTTTGAAACTGGAGATGTTCCCGAGGCCTCGGTCAAAATCCTGAGCAAAACTCAGGTTATTGGAACCGACTGCATCCGAAAGGAAGTTGCCGCCACTTACATCTGTACCACCGCTTTCAAAATCCTGAAATGAGTATCCAGCAAGAAACTCAACGTTCATCCGGTCGGTAATGCTTCCGAAATAGTTTGCCGTCACGTCAAACTGTTCACGGCGATTATCCCTGGCCACTCGATCTGCCTGTCCCCGCCCGAGGGATGCCGTACTCGCTCCCCCGGTCAGTTTATTGGTTCTGGCCCAGAAGCGATTCGTTGCGGCCGAATAGGTTTCAACGGAGTAAAACACACTGGCGCTCAATCCGGGAAGAAGGTCGTCAAACTGGTAATCCGCGCGAAGGGCAGCATTCAGACGACGGGATTCGGTAAGGTTCTCAGCCGTTTTTACGATTTGAAGCGGGTTGAACATGTCAAATGCGTTGATATCGACATACCCCCCGGTGGTTTCAAACCCATCTGCTGTAGTCGGAGCCGTAGGGTTAAAGGTCGCTGCATAACGAAATGCCTGGTTAAACCCGTTGCTCTGCTCACGGTTGGTCGCTCCAAGATCAAATGTCAAAGAGAGTTTGTCATCCAGTGTCCGGTGATTCAGATTGATACGCCCTCCGAGCTGTTCAAATCCGGTCGTAACGAGCAAACCCTGATTATCTCTGAAATTGCCGGAAACGCGATAGGTGGTGGATTGCGTTCCACCAGCAATGGAGAGGTTATGAATCTGTGTATAGCTCTGCTGGGTAATTGCATCAAACCAATCCGTATCCGCTCCCATATCGGTGATGGAGAGCCCCGTCTCCTGGCTCAACTGCCGGAATTCATCTGCCGAGAGGACCTCCAGCTTATTCTCAATTCCAAGCATGGAGTAGGAACCGTTGTAATTGACTGATGTCGTCCCTGCCTGTCCTTTTTTGGTTGTAATGGCGATTACACCCGCTCCGCCACGTGTTCCATAGATCGCCGCGGCAGATGCATCCTTGAGGACGTCAATGGTCTCGATATCATTTGGATCGATGTTCTCAAGGCTCGCGCCGACAATACCGTCCACCACAATCAAAGGCTCCGCGCTGCCACCAAAACTGGAAATCCCCCGCAGCCGCAGTGTCGGATTTGCATTGGGGTCAGCTCCGGGGCTAGAGATCTGAAGACCGGG
>JBBDRW010000182.1:0-2489 GCA_040905265.1 Balneolaceae bacterium
GGACACTGAGGGCAACCCGACCGGCGGCTGGGATCCGCAGGAGCTACGTTCCATCCAGGATTTTCAAGTTCGGTATGCCCTGTCTGCTGTGGAAGGTGTGGCAGAAGTAGCCAGTATCGGCGGATATGTGAAAGAGTATCAGGTGGATATCGACCCCATTGCCATGCGTGAGGCTGGAGTGACCGTTACACAAATTGCCGATGCCGTTCGCAAGAGCAATCAGGATGCAGGCGCCCGTACCATTGAAATGAACCGGGCGGAATACATGGTGCGGGGGCTCGGTTATGTGCATTCGCTGGAAGACCTGGAAGAGAGCATCGTGGCTGTTCGGGCCGACAATACACCTGTACGCATCCGGGATGTGGCAAGAACAGAGATGGGACCCGCCCAGCGGCGCGGTGCACTCGACAAAGCAGGAGCAGATGCAACGGGCGGCGTCATCGTTGCACGTTTCGGTGAGAATCCGCTCGAGGTGATCCGGAATGTAAAAGAGGAGATCGACAATATCTCAATCGGTCTCCCCTCCAAAGAGCTGGCGGATGGGACGGTATCGCAAGTGCAAATCGTTCCGTTCTATGACCGGAGCGGACTTATTTATGAGACACTCGGCACTCTTGAAGAAGCTCTCTCCCTGCAGATTCTGATCACCATCATTGTAATCATTGTCATGGTCATGCATCTGCGAACCTCGCTGGTTATCTCTTCTCTCCTTCCGCTGGCTGTGCTGATGAGCTTTATCATGATGAAGTTTGTGGGTGTGGATGCCAATGTTGTGGCTCTTGCAGGTATCGCCATATCCATCGGCGCGGTGGTGGATATGGGGATTATCCTGACCGAAAACATGCTCAGACATATCGATGAAATGGACCCGGATGAAAATCTACTGGAGACGATCTTCCGGGCCACGGCAGAGGTCAGCCCGGCTGTGATTACAGCCCTGATGACCACGATTGTCAGTTTTCTCCCTGTGTTTATGCTGCAGGCCCAGGAAGGCAGGATGTTCGGGCCGCTCGCCTGGACCAAAACCTTCATTCTGCTGGCCGCACTGCTGATCGTCGTTACCTTGATTCCCGCGTTCGCCCACTGGATGTTTTCCCGCAGGATCGGCGGGCGGACCTGGAAAGTTTTCTGGAATAGTTTGATGATCTCAGCCGGACTGGTGATCGCATTCACCTGGTTGGGCTGGGCGGGTCTGGCGCTGATGGCACTTGGCGTCAACAACCTTGCAGGAATGTACAGAGAGCAATACCATCCATGGACACCATGGGTCAATAACGGGATTGTCCTTTTTGCGGTTGCCTGGCTGCTTGCTGGAAACTGGCTGCCACTCGGGCCGGAAAACCCGGTTTCATTCAGCCTGGTTTTCATCCTGGTGACTGTCGGGTTCATCTTCGGCCTGTTCTGGCTGTTTATGAACTACTACGAGCGGATTCTAGACTGGGCTCTCAGCCATAAAGTGGTCTTTCTGAGTATTCCACTGATTATTCTCATAGTCGGCCTGATGAGCTGGCGCGGTTTTGACACTACATTTCGCTATGTGGCAGCAGGTTTCGATACAATCGGGATTCAGATCGAAGAGACAGGGCTGTGGTCAGCTGCTGAAGAACGTTTCCCCGGGCTGGGCCAGGAATTTTTACCGATTCTTGATGAAGGCTCTTTTCTTCTGATGCCGACCGCCATGCCCCATGCAGGTATGGAAGAGACCCTGCAGATGACACGTGAAATTGATATGCGGGTGTCTTCCATTCCGGAAGTGGAGATGATTGTTGGAAAGATCGGCCGGGCGGAATCGGCTCTTGATCCCGCACCGGTATCGATGTTTGAGAATGTGATCCTGTATAAAAGTGAGTACAAGACCGATGAACACGGCCGCAGGATCCGCTACAAGGTGGAAAATGGTGAGTTTATCCATGACCGAAACGGTGGTCTGGTTCCCGACCGCGGTGGCCGGTACTACCGGCAGTGGAGAGATCATATCCAGTCTGCCGACGATATCTGGACTGAAATTCTCATGGCCTCCGATCTTCCGGGAATCACGTCCGCGCCGCGGCTGCAGCCGATCGAGACACGTCTGATCATGCTCCAGACCGGCATGAGAGCGAATATGGGTATCCGTGTCAGCGGTCCCGAACTCGAATCCATCGATGAATTCACCACCAGCATGGAGCATTTGATACGGCAGGTGGAGGGGGTGCGTCCCGCCTCCGTCTTTGCCGATCGGATCGTTGGCAAGCCCTACATCGAGATAGACATCAATCGGCAGGAAATTGGCAGGCATGGGTTGAGCATTCAGGATGTCCAGCAGGTGATCAGCATCGCCGTGGGCGGAGAGGTGCTTGGTATGACTGTTGAAGGGAGGGAACGCTATCCGATCCGGGTCAGATATGCCCGCGAATACCGGAATACACCAGAGGAGATGAAACGGATTCTGGTACCGGCTGCAGATGGTGCGCAGATTCCGCTGGGGCAACTTGCCGAGATACGTTTTG
>JBBDRW010000183.1:0-15187 GCA_040905265.1 Balneolaceae bacterium
CAGTTTTCCCCTGGGCTGAGATCTCTTCCACCTGCTTTTGCGGGTAGTCCATCTCTTCGTCACGCACATAGCCGGGGCTTACCACTTTCACCGATGTTCCGTTCACCATTCCTTCCACACCTTTGCCGGTGATGGAGTTAAACTCCTCCACTTTCCAGGTTTCTTCCGCTTTTTCAAGAATACCCCGGGCAATCGGATGTTCGGAGTTGGCCTCAACGGCAGCGGCGTAATTAAGAATCTCCCCGTCGCTAAACTGTCCGTTAAAGTTCAAAATATCGGTTACGGTAAAGGTGCCTTCGGTCAGGGTGCCGGTTTTGTCGAAAATAACCGCATCCAGGTTGCGGGCTTCTTCGAAGGCGGTGCGATTGCGGATCAGGAATCCGTTCGTGGCGGCCAGGCTTGTGGAGACAGACACAACCAGTGGTATGGCCAGCCCCAGGGCATGAGGACAGGCGATTACCATCACTGTAACGGTACGGTTGATGGCAAAACTGAGATCCTGGCCGGTGAACAGCGTCCATGCAATGTATGTGAGAAGCCCGCTTGAAATCGCCACAAGGGTCAGCCAGAATGCCGCCCGGTTGGCCAGGTCCTGCGTGCGGGATTTACTCTCCTGCGCCTGCCGTACCAGATCGATCACCTGCGAAAGAAATGATTCATCACCCGTTTTATGGATTTTTACCGTGATGGAGCCCTCTTCGTTGATCGCTCCACCAATCACTTCATCATCAGCGCCTTTGTTAACCGGCAGGGATTCACCCGTCAGCATCGCTTCGTTTACACTGGTTTTCCCCTCTGTAACGATACCGTCGGCCGGAATTTTTTCACCCGGTTTGATCAGGATATGATCTCCCACCTCAAGCTCTTCCACCGGCACATCTTCGGTTGAGCCGTCCTCATTCACTCGATGAGCTTCTCCCGGCAGCAATTCAGCCAGTTTTTCAAGAGCGGCCGAGGCACTCATGACCGATCGCATCTCAATCCAGTGGCCCAGCAGCATAATACCCACCAGGGTGGAGAGTTCCCAGAAGAGCAGATGCCCTTCCAGCCCAAACACCACAAATATGCTGTAAATAAATGCCACGGAAATCGCCAGCCCGATCAGGGTCATCATGCCCGGCTGCTTTTTCTTCAATTCGTCAACCAAACCGGATAAGAACGGCCAGCCACCGAAGAAATAGACCACCGTTGAGAGAGCCGCCAGCAGCCATGTGTCTCCGGTAAACCGCCAGTCCACACCCAGGAACTCCTGGATCATGGGAGAGAGGGCGAGGATGGGAATGGTCAATGCTAGCACCCACCAGAAGCGGAATTTGAAATCCTCAACCATCATTTTGTGATGGTCGTGATGGGAATGTTCCTCCTGTTTGTGATGAGAGTGATGGTCGTGTTTCTGCCCCCGGGGGGAGTGGCCCGATTGTGTATGGCTTTCAGGGTGATGGTCACCCTCATTTGGTTCCTGCTGCCTGCCCTGATGGTGATCACCGGAATGCCCCTCATGATTGTGATGTCTGTGTTCTGTATCCATCGTTTTTCCGAATTTATATGTCTGTCAACAGGTTGTTTATCAATGATTTAATATAAAAGATAGTTCCGGCTGGCCGCTTATACTGATGTTCGATAATTGTGTAAAATTTTTAGGTTGTATGGGGTTGTCAAATTTTGTTGTTGAATTACATAACTCACTTGAAATCGTACAAGGTCAATACATACATTACTTATATACATCACATGGTACTATCTCATGAAACGAACCCAAATCTACATATCCGAACATCTGCAAGAGAAGCTGGAACGTGCTTCCAAAGAGAGAAGAAGCAGTAAAAGTGAGATTATCCGAGAAGCGATCACAGAATATTTTGAGCGCCACTCGGAATCTGAACGCGCCAGAAAATTGCAGAAGGGAGCAGGGATGTGGAAAAATAAAAAAGAGATCCCTGACCTCCTTCAGCTCCGTGACGAAATGAACCGAACCTTTTAGGGAGTCTGACGGCCTCTCAGGATTCAATCCTCACGATCACTTCCCCGCAATTCGGCATAGTCTCCGGCGCGTAGGGGTTTTGAATCTGCTCTTCACTGCTAAGCCAGCTTTTATCCTCCATCGGGCAGTATTGATGGTAGACTACACCGGGGATCTGATACATTTTGACAGCTTCGATGAGGGTTTGGGAAAGCGATGCAAATGCTTTACGCTGCCCGTCAAGGCCGTCGGCTTCCAGAATCTGGTTCAGATGGCCCTCCACTGCCTCGTAATGTTCCATCCAGCGGATATGTGCATCACCCTGCATTCGGTGCATGCCGATGGCTTCCAGTCCTGTCACTGCTTGTTGAAAAGCCTCTGCGGCGGCATCAACATCAGCGTTGAACAGGGCATCCTTTCCCTCCAGATAAGCTTCCAGGAGCACTGGGAAATCTTGTTGAAAATCTTCGGTAACTCCGTCAACGGCATCCGTATGGCTCTGGAGGCCGTCACCTTCTTCTCTCTCCGCCTCTTCGTAATCCTGAAGATCCATCCCATCACGATCCGTGCCGCTGCTATGGTCATGAACAGGAACGGCACCCCGGCCCGGCTCCCGGTTCATCATGCTGAAGCGGTCGGCGAGCTGCATTTCGCTGTCGATACGGAATGCACCGTGAAAGACGACTTCTTCTCCCTCCTGAACGCCATCTTCAATCACATAGTAATCCCCGGTACGCATACCCAGCTCCACTTCGCGCACGTCAAACCGGGGCAGATCTGCTGAGGTATCTTTCACATATATGAGTGAACGTTTCCCGGTCCAGAGAACAGAGGAAGCGGGAACCAGAAGCTTTTCATCCTGCATCCGGCTGTTCAACTGAGCCCGCACCAGCATATCCGGCTTTAACAGGCCACTGCTATTATCCAGGTTGGCCCGAATGCGAACGGTTCGGCTCCGGCTGTCAACAACCGGATCAATAAACGAGACGGTCGCTTCAAGGTGTTGCCCCGGGTTGGTTCGTGTTTGAAAATGGAATGTATCCCCCAATGAGATCCAATTCAGGTCCTCTTCGTACGCTTCGAGCACGACCCAAATACGGTCAAGATTCGCGACTTCAAAAATGACCGTTCCTTCCATTACATGCTCCTCTGCGGCTACATTCCGGCTCATCACGAATCCATTTGCCGGAGAAAGAATGTCGAGTTCGATTTGAGCGCTGCCCCTCTCTTCCATTGCATTGATCTGCTCCTCGGTAAATTCCCACAAACGGAATTTTTGCCGGGCCGATTCATACAGCTGGGGGTTTCGTTCTTTTTGCCGGGCCGCTTCCAGCAGTTCACGCTGGGCCGCGATCAGTTCAGGAGAGTAGATCGTGGCCATCACCTCGCCCCGGCGGATCGGGGCGCCGGTATAATCAATGTTCAGGTCCCGGATACGTCCGGAAACGTGCGCGGTGACGTTGGTCAGGCGGCGTTCATCCACCTGAATACGGCCGGGCAGATCCAGTACTTTTTCAGGAACTCGTCGCTCGATCGGTACAGTCTGGATGTCGGCCAGTCTTGCGGCAGAAGCAGTCATCACCATGGAATACTCGTCCTCGTGCGCTTCAACACTCTGAGATCTGGCGGGAATTAGTTCCATCCCGCAGATCGGGCAGTTACCCGGTTCGTTCTGCAGGACGGACGGGTGCATGGAGCAGGTGTAGATCATGGTTCCGTCCTCATCGGTATGCTCATCGAGGAGATGTTGATTCATTTCAGCGTCACTGAGCAGATTGTGATTGGCATGATCGTTTGATCCTCCAAACATCAGCCAGCCGAGCAGCAGGCCGGTAAGTAAAAGCACGGCTCCGTATATGAGTTGTTGTTTTGTAATGTTCATCTGTTTGTCCGTTTGTTAGGTACAATCGTTGTTTCAGGTTCTTGGTTTTCCATGTTTCATGGAATTATTCATAGCCCGGCAATTCATTTCCTATCAATTGTTCAATATCAGCCATGGCTTCGTTCTGTTTGGCCAGAGCTTCGATTTTTTCATTTTCAAGTGCCAGCAGTTCGCGAATTACCTCAAGCAATTCGTCAAATCGAACCTGACCGGTACTGTACTCTTCCAACAGGATTTCAAGAATCTGTTCCGCCCGTGGAAGTAACTCATCGGTGATCAGTTGATAGGCCCTTTGACCGTCCCGAAAGGATTTCATGGCGCTTTCAATATCGGCCTGGAAACGGTTGGTTATATCGGTTTCCAGTTCGTCAGTCGCCTGAAGCCGAAACCTGGCTTCCTGTCGTTGAGCCCGGTATTTGCTTCGGTAAAGTGGAATTCGGACGGTTGCCATTCCGATGAACGTCTCCTTCATTTCCGGCATCATATTCAGCATGCTGAAATCCCGCCCCATATATTCCAGGCCGATACCGAAGGAAGGACGACCTTCCAGACGTGCCAGTTCCAAACGGTTGTTGAACTGGCTGCGCTGTGAATCGAGCCTGCTGAATTGCGGGTGGCGATTCCTGGCAAATGCCAGCAATTCCTCTTTGGACCAGGCCAGTATCCGTGTGGGGAGCTGTACGGGAACGTGAATCTCTTCGGCAGGTTCCCGGTTTAGTACGGCATTGAGCCGCACCCGTACAGGATTTTTCTCGTCTTCAAGTCTCTCGATGGTATTCAAAAGTCGCTGTTCTTCGATCTGAAGACGGAGAATGTCAGCCTGGCCGGCTCGTCCCGTTTCATAACGGGTTTCAACCAGGCTTTCAAGTTCTCTTACAATCCGCAGGATCTCCCTATTGACATGTACATGATGGTTCAGTTTATAGTAGGTATACCACAGATCCTGGATCTCCCTGAAGATGTCAAACTGACGGGCAGTGAGTGTGTGGCCGATACCGTCGGCGATACTCTTCTCTACGTTTCCCCTGGCATCCAGTGTTCCGAACCAGGGAAACATCTGCATGGCACTGACCGAAAAGCGGCTGAGAAACCCCGCGTCGTTCACCGGGTTGAGAAAAAAGCCGGCCGACATTTCCGGATCAGGTAAAGCCTCTGCCTGGGGCGACCGCTGTCGTTGAGCTGCCACTTCATAACGGAGGGACGACAGTTCCGGATTCTGCTCAACAGCGATCCGGAAGTAGGAATCGAGAATCTGAAGTTCCTCCGGCCGGTCGATAGGCTGGGTTGTTTGTGCCAGAATGGTTTGTGAGAACGATCCAATGATTGTGACCATTGCCACCAATACCGCCAGGAGAAAGGGTTTACAACGTTCCTTATCAAGGGTAGAAGTCTGGCCATTTTCCAAAACTGCGGCCTTCAATCTGTACTCTTTCATTATTCTGTTCATACGTCTCGGGTTTTCATTTTCAAACTATGTTCTTTCCACATCGCATAGAGCATCGGTACAAGAAGAAGCGTGAGTATCTGGACAAACATCCCCCCGAATATCGGGATGGCCATCGGGATCATGATTTCTGATCCTTTTCCAGGCGAAGTAAGAATAGGCAGCAGCGCCAGTATGGTCGTGCCGGTGGTCATCAGGCAGGGGCGCACTCTTCGCATGCCCGCTTCGATAGCCGTGCTGTAAATAGCTTCCCGGCCTTCCGGTTTTTTGCGTTCAAACAGTTGCTCCAGGTAGGTGGCCATCACCACCCCGTTATCCACGGCAATGCCGAACAGTGCCAGAAACCCGACCCAGACCGCTACACTCAGGTTGATCGCTCCCATCTGGAAAAATTCACGGATTTCCACACCCAATACTGAAAAATTGAAGAACCAGTTCTCTCCGTAGAGCCAGAGCAGGATAAATCCGCCCGACCAGACCAGCGCAATTCCTGAAAAGACAATAAGCGAAACCTGTGCGGACCGGAACTGGAAGTAGATGATCAGGAAGATGATCAGCAGGGTGATGGGCAGAACCACGGCTAACCGTTCCGCCGCCCGCTGCTGGTTTTTGAACTCCCCTTCGAATGTGTAGCTGATTCCATCGGGTATATTGAGAGTGCCTTCACTGATACGTTGATCGAGCTGCTCACGAACCCGGTTGATGACATCGATCGGGGCCTGGCCCGGTTGCCGGTCAAAAATGACATAGGCGCTTAAAAAGGTGTTCTCACTCCGGATGTTCATCGGCCCGGCTTCGAATCTGATATCCGTGAGTTGCCCCAGCGGAATCTGGCTGCCGTCCGGAGCCGGGACAAGAATCCGTGCTATTTCATCCGGGTTGTTTCGATACTCCCTGGCGTATCGAACCCGAATGGGGTATCGCTCCCGGCCTTCAACGGTCATGCCCAGCATCTGCCCGCCAATAGCGGTACTGATTACCGACTGCACATCAGCAATGGTTAACCCGTGACGCGCAATTTCCTGCCTGTTGATATCGATTTCCAGATAGGGTTTACCTACAACTCTGTCGGCATAGACCGAAGCCGGACGGACTCCCTCCACCTGTCTTAATAATGGCTCAAGGCTGGAGGCAAATTCATCCAGTGATTCCAGGTCCGGACCGCTGATGCGAATCCCCATATTTCCACGCATGCCGGTTTGAAGCATGATCAGGCGGGTTTCAATCGGCTGCAGTTTGGGTGCGGAGGTGATGCCCGGCAGGTCGGCGGCCCGCAGGATCTCATTCCAGATATCATCTTCGCTCTGAATATGATCCCTCCACTGGCGGTAGTACCGCCCACGGCTGTCGGGAACCAGGCCTCCCTGATCATCCCGCACATATTCTCCATCTTCGTACTGATATCGAACCCTGCGGCCGCGGTCGTCGGTTTTGTATTCACTCTTGTACTGTATGATATTTTCGAACATGGAAACCGGTGCGGGATCGAGTGCCGACTCTACCCGGCCGATCTTCCCTGTTACGATTTCCACTTCAGGAATAGACGAAATTCGCATATCCATGTCGCGGGTGATCTGCAGGGCTTCCTCTACCCCCGTATGCGGCATGGCTGTGGGCATCAGCAGAAAGGACCCCTCATTGAGTGTCGGCATGAATTCCTGGCCGAGGCCGGGGAAACGCTCATCCAGAGCTGTCCAGAGGCGGGTCTCTTCGATCTGGAGACCGATGGTGTTCAACCCGCTGTTCACATAGCGGAAGGAGGTGTCAAATCCCCGCCAGCTTACCAGGCCGAAGATCAAAATCAGGACAGGGAGCGAGAGGAACAGGGTTTTGTGTCGAAGTGCCCATCCAAGGATCTGTTCGTAATACCTCATGAAGAGCCAGAAAAGGCCGAATACCAGCCCGATCGTCAGGAGGATAAAGATCAGGCTGAGGGAGACCGGGTTTTGCGGGCCGAGCGGGAGCCAGATTCCGGCCAGAAGCCAGGAGACACCCAGGAGAATGATACCATTATTGACCCACGGCGACCAGGGCTTGTAGTTCTCCCGGTAGATCCCGGCGAGATTGCTGATTCCGAGGCAGATCAAAACGAACCCGCCCCATGCATAGAGGGTGAAGGCTGTGATCAAGCCACCGGCGATCATCAGCCCGTTCAGGCGGACTTGCCACAATCGGCTGCGAACGTTCTTTGAAAAGAGCCAGTGGGCGAATGCAGGGATCAGGGTGATCACAATGATCAGCGTTGCCACCAGAATAAAGGTCTTCGTCCATGCCAGAGGGCCGAACAGCCGCCCCTCCTGTGCCTGGAGCATGAAGACCGGGAGAAAGCTGACGATGGTGGTCAGGAGCGCGGTAATGACGGCCGGGCTGACTTCGGTAGTGGCGCGATAGATGGTCTCCAGCAGATTTTCCTCCGGATCTTTCTCCTCCATATGCCGGAGCATATTCTCGGTCAGGATGATCCCCATATCCACGACCACGCCAATCGATATGGCGATCCCTGCCAGAGCCACCACATTGGCATCCACACCCATGTATTTCATCATGATGAAACTCATCAGTACGGCAAGCGGAAGGAGTGCCGAGATCACCAGGGAGGTTCTCAGGTGCATCACCATGATGATGATCACGATGATGGTGATCAGGAGCTGAAGCGAAAGAGCCTCTTCAAGGGTCCCCAGCGTTTCGTAAATGAGCCCGGTTCGGTCGTAAAAGGGGACGATCTGAACCTGGGAAGTTGTGCCGTCCGCCAGCTCTTTGGTTGGCAAACCCGGAGCGATCCGTGCTATCTCCTCTTTTACCTGGTTGATCACCTGCAGCGGATTCTCTCCATAGCGGGCTACCACCACTCCGCCGACCGCTTCTGCCCCGGACTTGTCCAGAGCACCCCGGCGCTGTGCCGGGCCAAGAGCGACATGTGCCACATCTCTGATCCGGATTGGTACGTTGTCCCGCACGGCAACTACGCTCTCTTCCAGGTCTTCGAGAGACTCGATATATCCAAGGCCTCGCACCAGGTATTCAACCCGGTTCATCTCGATCGTACGTGCCCCCACATCGAGGTTACTCTTGCGAACGGCATTGGCAATATCTGTGACCGTTACATCCGCTTCCCGCATGGCCACCGGATCGATGTCCACCTGGTATTCCTGAACAAATCCGCCGATACTGGCTACTTCAGCCACCCCTTCAACCGCATTCAGGGCGTACCTGACCTGAAAGTCCTGAATAGAGCGCAGTTCGTGAGGGTCCCAGCCGCCGGCAGGATTCCCATTCGAGTCAACCCCTTCCAGTGTATACCAGAAGATCTGGCCGAGCGCCGTAGCGTCCGGGCCGAGTGCCGGCTGCACCCCCTCCGGCAGGGTGCCCCCGGAGAGCGAATTCAGTTTTTCGAGAATCCGGGAACGGCTCCAGTAGAACTCGACGTCATCTTCAAATATGATATTGATGGAGGAGAAGCCGAACATGGAGTTGCTGCGGATGGTGCGGACGCCGGGCAGGCCCAGAAGCTGAGTGGTCAGCGGGTAAGTGATCTGGTCCTCGATATCCTGAGGAGACCGGCCGGGCCATTCGGTGAAGATGATCTGCTGGTTGTCGCCGATATCAGGGATCGCGTCCACCGGTACGGGGTCCCGGGGGAGGAGGTCAATCTCCCAGTCGAACGGTGCCGTGGAGATCCCCCACCCGGCCAGCGCCAGAAAGAGAAGCAGGGCGATCAATTTGTTTTCGAGAAAAAAGCGAATGATACGGTTGGTCATGGGTCATTCATTAAAACATAGATTACAGTGCGATTCGGTTGTGAACCGGGTGTTGCGCTGAGTGTGAAGTCCTTCACTCTGAGTCGCTGCATGTGGAAGAGCATCGCCTGACGGGGAAGAACCAGGCAGCAACGAGAGAACCGGACACATCATCGAAAATGTCGTTGGGACACGGATTCCCGTAACACCGGGGCTTCTCCGTTTCCGGAACTATTTGGACATGATGAGTGCCTGGTAAAGCGTGAAGGCTCTCTTTAGTATGGTTGACACAACACTAATTCAGAAAAGCACTGTTTAACAGAAAGATGGGAGGTGTTGAATAGAGATCGGGGATCGCAACGGATACGGCATGCCGGTCGGCGTGGAGCTCCGGAGTGATTGTTGTGATTTCGGCAAGCAGTCCGTCAAGCTGCTGTTGCTGGGTCGTCCAGTTCTGATTCTTCAGGAGCGACTGGCCGAAGTGGCAGGTGCAAATTACGGCCGATTCACAATGGTTGTGGGAAGCAGGGCTCTCCTGAGATTCCGGATGATGCATGGTTTCAGGGAGATCATGGTTCGATGCATCTTCACTGTCTGAGGGGCAGCAACTATGGCCAGGAAGCATGCCGGTACTCTCTGCAACCGGTGCCATGCAAAAATCAACCAGAGCCTTTGCATGAAGGCCGGTCGGCAGCGCTACTCCTATAAGAAGCAGCAGTGCTGTTGCCTGAACAAACATCCGGTATGTTACCGATCGAACCATAGTGGGTTGTCAGAAGTGATTCTCGAAATCCGGCTCGTAATATAGGAGCCGCAGTTGGAATTTCTGAATGATCCAAAAATTTTACACAATGTTCCCGGAATTCTATCACTTGTTGAGGCGGGTATACCGGGAAGAAGCCGATCGAGTATTGGAACGATCTGCTCATTGAAGCGGCTAAAAAGATCCTGTTGGATGAACGTTTCAGTGAACTGAAACTCTCAACTCTTGCAGTCAATCTGGGATATAATCCAACCGGGAATTTTCGTCATGCGTTCAGAAAACGGACCGGAATGATGCCCACAGAGTGGAGAGAGCAGGATTTATCGTAAGAGTGCAAAATATTCCTCAACTTTTTCCGCAAAAAATTCCGCAAGTATTTCCGCTCTTTTTGCTTGACAAGTATATCCGGGAGTTATTACTTGGGAAGTAGAAGTTGTAAAGAGAATCGAATGAGGATGTACAGAGAGTTGAGATGAGTTCATTCGATGGGAGATCGGGGTGGCTTGCCGCTTTTTGATGTTGTGAACAACATCACTGGGCCACAGACGAATGTATGTAGCACTCATAACCTTATGTGCGCAGGACCTACGGTATTGGCCTGATGAATCCTTCTTTCAATATTATCAAAAGCGAACCCTGGATCATGAAAGCGATGATCCTCCTCCTGGTAATTGCCTGGCTGCCGGTACTCTCCAACGGGTTTCTGCTGAACTGGGATGACCAGTGGATGGTGCTTCAGAATCCCTATTTGCAGGAGACAAGCCTTGAGGCCGCGAGCGCCATCTTCACCGATTCCTACGGCGGCCAGTACTCCCCGGTCAACTCCCTGGCCTATCTGGCACTTCTGGAAACAGCCGGTGAAAATGCTTTCTGGTTCCATCTGTTTAGCCTGTTGCTGCATATCATCAATTTTGTTCTGGTCGGCCTGGTGCTGAAGAAGCTGCTCGGGCTGATCCCGAACCTCTCGCTGTCCGGAAATCAGATTCTTCTCATCTCCTGGGCCACCGCCTTCCTGTTTGCCGTCCACCCCCTGCAGGTGGAGTCGGTGGCCTGGATCAGCGCCTCCAAGATTGTCCTGTTCAGCTTCTTCTACCTGTTGGGGATGTGGTTCTACCTTCTATACAAAGAGACCGGGAACCGCTTGCATCTGCTGTGGGTGATGCTCTGTTTCCTCGCCTCTCTGCTGAGCAAGGAGCAGGCGGTGGTCTTTGTGGGGACACTGGTCGCAGTGGATCTGGCCATCACGCCGGCAGCAAACCTCAAACAGTCCGCCGTCTGGCTGGAGAAGATTCCCTTTGTAGCGCTTGCCCTGCTTTTCTCCTGGTTTACGCTGTCTATCCAGGCGGGATCGGGCGCCGGAGGCAGCTACCCGTTCGGGCACCGGATCCTGTTTGCGAACTATAGCTTCTGGGAGTACCTGGTGAAACTGAGTGTTCCCCACAGCCTCTCCCACTTCTACTTCTTCCCGATGGACCCGGGAGAGGCGATTCCCAATCGGTTCTGGTTCTATCCGATAGCGACACTCTTTGTACTGTGGCTGTTGTACGAATACCGGGAGCGAATCAACCGTATCTATCTGTTCGGCGGGCTGTTCTTTCTGATCAACCTCGCCCTGGTGCTTCACATTCTGCCGGTTCCCAGAGGAGCGATCATTGCAGACAGGTATGTGTATCTGAGTGTGATCGGGTTCTTTTTGATCCTGGTGTATGGGGGAGTGATGCTCTACGGATCTCTGCGGGAGAAGCAACGGGGAGCGGCTTTTCAACGAGTGCTATTGGCCGGAGCGGGAGTCTATCTGTTGTTTCTGATGGGTACGACCCATCAACGTACTTACGACTGGCAGGATTCGGAGACATTGTATTGGGATGTGGAAGCAGTTGTGGAGCAACACACTGGCAATTATGGATTGAGTATGCTGAATAATGCTCCAATTACACCTTGTTACGATAACTGAACTGGGATACAATATTGGAATGATGACAATTTGGGATTACCCGGTCGTACTAGAAAAAGTTTTATTTACCAAACCGGTAAATAAAAATGGGTACAGCATGGCGAAATGCTGTACCCGGAAACGTAAGAACGTGCAAGATCTACATGATTCTTGCACAGAACTTTAACAAGTGGAGAAGTTATGAAAAACAGAAGAAAGAAGCTTGCTGTCATCATTGGAGCAATGATGTTTGCATTAATGATGGCGTTTAGCGTTACGACATCGATGAATGGCACAGATTTTAGCCTGAGTGGATTGCAAGCCCTAGCCGGTGGTACTTCAGGTAATTGTGAAGCAACAGGTGGAGAATCTATGTGGATGGATGATGGGCTTTGTCCAACTTCTGGATATTGGTGGATGAAATGCAAACCAGGTGGTACGGGATGTAATGTTTGCATGCAGTATGCTTGCCCAGAATGGTAAATGATTCTAAATAATTAAAATAGAAAGCCTCCACTGTTCTTTTGTGGGGGCTTTTATTAAAATAAACATAGGGTAATATATTGTGATTATAATAAATAGGTTAAATTTAATAATTTTAGTATTAATATTAAGCAATATTTCTTGCACTAAAGAAGAAAGTGAATTTATTGAATCACACATTGTAGACTATTCAAGTGCAAATACAATCCCAATTAATGTAAATGAATCAAGAGAAGTTGTATTATCTGAAATTTTTGATGATATATATTATATACCACTTGAAACAAGATATGATAATTACATTGGTAATTTTACAAAGATTGATTTCAAAGATGATCTTATATTCATTTTTACGGGTAGGACATTATTTATTTATGATGATTTAGGTAATTATCGGCATCGGATAAATATTCCTGAAGGTAATGGGCCAGGAGAACTTATATATCCAGAGGATTTTATTTTTCATCCTGAAGAAATGCATATCAGTGTTTTAGGATTCATGAAGATAAATAAATATACTTTTGATGGAGATTTGATACATGAATATATGCTCGAAGTTTCGCCAACAAAATTTACAATTTCTGAAAGCGGGGACTATATACTATTTATGAACAATAGCTTATTTCAAAGTAACGAAATAAAAAATCTTGGTCATAATCTTTTATTTATGGACGATTTAGGCGAGGTGTATCATGGATTATTTACTATTGATCCAAGAAAGGGTGGTGTTGGATTTAATATTCCAGATAATTTTCCAGTTTATAATGGATCTCAATACTATTATAGTCATCCTGATTACTTTATATATGACATTAGTGATAATGAAGTCAGTGCAAAGTACTATTTAGATTTTGGCAACAATAAAATTCCTGAAAGTTTCTTTGATAATATAGAAATACAAAGTCAGGCGATGTTTAACATGCAGGCATTGGAGTCAGGATATGCTGGTATGATTAGCTCCTTCTACGAAACTGATCATGTATTACATTTCAATTTCATGGTAAGTATTACACAACCCGCATTGAGAGCATTTATTCTAAAAAGTAATGATTATCACACCATTATTGCAGAAGAGATGATCAATGACATAGATCATGGTCTTTCACCTATTTTTATTTCAAGAAAAGATAATGATTTATGTACACTGGTTTATGCTCATGATCTGATAGAGAAATCTGAAAATATTCAATTAATATTACATGATTCGGATCTAAAAGAGTATATGCAACGTGAACAAAATCTGATAAATTTGACTCAAGATATGTCAAATGATGACAATCCGGTATTAATGTGTGGCATAACAAAAGAATTCAGCATGGTTAGTAACTAAATTGAAACCGCCTTGTCTGTAAATCGAAGTCTTATTATAACAGCCTCAATCGTGATCCCTCTCTAAAAGAGGAATGAAGTATTGATGAGCTCTGTAACAAGCTCCATAACGACTTGGAAAGTCTTATGTCTATGAGGTTCTTCTGGTCAACGACGACAGCACCGACGGTACCCTGGGTCATGAAAGCGATGGTTTTGGTCTAGCTGCCGGTATTCTCCAATGGGTTTCTGCTGAACTGGGAATAGCATTGGACTTGTTATTCCCAGTTTAACTATAATGAAATGATTCGGCTCTATCAGATGAAAAAAATAAGTGGAATAATAGTGGTTTTACTTGTATTTGGAATCATATTATACATAGCTATCAGATCAGATAATTCAGGTATTAATGAAGCTGCAATGTCTGAGGATATCGATCGTGAACAGATCATTGATCAGCCTGTCACAGACAGGAATTGGAGCTCGGTATCTCCTGAACCCATAATTCTAAATCCGGATATTGAAGACTCACTCTTCAATGCAATGATATTAAGAAGCTATGATAATTTTATTTATGTAGGTGATTATGCCGGAATGAAAATTAGACGATTTTTACCGGACGGAACTTATGTAAATGAAATTGGATATGGCACAGGCCAAGGCCCCGGTGAGTTTTCACAGTTTATGGATTTTTTCGTTTCAGGGGATACTATAAGTGTCCTTGATTTACGCACATTTCTCGTTAGTCAATTTGATATTAATGAAAATGTTTACTTGCATGCTTTTGAAGTAAGGAATCATCCAATGAGGTTAGCTGGACTAAGGAATCAAATAGTTATTCATAGTATTGGGGGAGAACTATTGTTTTCGGCTTATGATAAAAGTGGCACAGAGTTAGGCGAATTTGGAAATATCATTGAAGGGCAAATGAGAAATCCGCTTTCAGTACAGGGTGAGTTGATACCGAATGATGAATCTGATGGTTTTATCTTTGTACCTGCATTCGCAGGGTATCTCTTCTATTTTACTGGTGATGGCAGTTTAGAAAAGATAATCAGGATAATTGATCAAAGAGAATTCCAAGAAAGTGAGGAGCGAGTTTCAGGAAGTACAAGAGTTGTTGGAGTTCCGGATTCGGATAGGAAGGTAGAGGGTATTTCCAAATACAACGGAATGCTATACATTCTTACACTTAAAAAATCAAGCGAAGAGTCAGCCAACAATGGATCGGGTAGTCTGGATACCATTATTGATATTTATGAATTAGACACAGGAATCTACCAGTACTCCTTGTCAATTCCGGAAACGATGCGTGCGTTAACCGTTACTGAGAATCGATTATTTTTGATAAGGGATTATGACAGGAAAGTGATAGCGTACGATTTAGACACATGAGGATTTCAGGAACTTTTATAGAGTCCACTCTTTAAATAGGTGACGATAGTAATTTTGAGAAGTAAATCCGTTTTAGATTGCGGAGACGGAGTAGCAACATGACCAGTTTCGTTCTTCAGGATAGAGGAAGGGCTCCTTTTCATTCATTGCTATACATGGACGATAACTATTCAACAATCATCATTTCTACCGTAATCCCCCTTCATAACGAAGAGTCCAACCTTAACGAGTTGTCCGACAGGCTACTCTCCACTCTCACACCCATCACCCCCTCCTTCGAAC
>JBBDRW010000184.1:0-15039 GCA_040905265.1 Balneolaceae bacterium
CCGGGTCTCAGACTGTGGATGCATTGATGAAGCTGGAATTACCTTCCGGTGTTGATGTAGAAATTAAAGTATAAATCGACAACGAGTATAGCCATGAGCGGTTTAATCGGAAAAAAAGTAGGAATGACCAGTGTCTTTGACGGCCTGGGAAGAAGTATAGCTGTTACAGTCGTTGAAGTCGAACCCTGTGTGATTACACAGATCAAGACGGATGAGACGGACGGTTACAACGCTGTACAGATTGCCTCGTTTGATCGCAGCAAGAACAAAACCACGAAAGCTCTTGAGGGGCATTTCAAAAAAGCCGGTACAGATCCGAAGCGATATGTTACCGAGTTCAGAGATGCGATCCCGGAAGGGCTCACCGTAGGTGACGAGCTGACAATCGAAGATATCTTTCAGGTTGGAAACCGTGTGGACGTTGTCGGAATCTCCAAAGGACGGGGATTCACCGGTGTGATAAAACGGCACAATTTTCATGGAGTTGGCGATGCAACACACGGCCAGCATGACCGGCAGCGTGCTCCCGGTTCGGTTGGAAATGCATCGGACCCTTCCAGAGTTTTCAGGGGGAAGAAGATGGCAGGCCGGTCTGGCAATGACAAGGTGAAAATCCGGAATTTGAGTGTTGCCAAGGTCTATCCTGAATCGAATCTTCTGTTGATAACAGGCGGTGTTCCGGGGCCCAATGGAGGCTTATTAAAAATTTTCAACAAATCAACCATTGACGCATCCTGATGAAACTATCGATCTATAAAACAGACGGAGAAAACAGCGGCAAGAAGGCCGATTTGAACGATGAAATCTTCAAGATCGAGCCGAATGAGACGCTGATGTACGAAGATGTTCGCCGTTATCTTGCGAACCAGCGGCAAGGCACCGCCAAAACGAAGGAGCGGGCTGAAGTCAACGGTACGACGAAAAAGGCTTACAAGCAGAAAGGGACGGGGATGGCGCGCCGTGGTTCTTTGCGTTCTCCGCTTCTGAAGGGGGGAGGAACTGTTTTCGGGCCGAAACCCCGTACATACAGTGTGAAGATGACCCGAAAGATGAGGCAGGTTGCCAGAAAGTCAGCTCTCTCGGTAAAGGCCGCGGACAGGGCGGTCAAGGTTATAGAAGATTTCTCTTTTGATGAGCCGAAAACCAAAAAAGTTCTTGAGATACTCGAGTCATTTGAGATCCGGGAGAACAAGGTGTTGATTCTTACAAACGGCCTTGACCGGACGCTCTATAAATCGGCCAAAAATCTGAAAAATGTTACGGTTCTGGAGAGTTCCAAGCCGACAACCTATCAGATCCTGAATTCAGATGTTGTCCTGATCCAGGTATCGGGAATCGAAGCACTGGAACAGAGTATCCATCCCAACCGTGAGGAGGTGACAGCATGAGTGTTATCAAGAAACCATTGATTACGGAAAAGTTGACACGGCTCCAGGAGGAGCACCAGCAGTACGCATTTAAAGTTGCAAAAGATGCAACCAAGCCTCAGATCCGGAGGGCGATTGAAGAGCGGTATCCAGAGGTGAAGGTCGGCCGGGTCAATACGTTGATTGTTCCGTCCAAACCGAAAGGCCGCCATACCCGCAGTGGATATGTAAGCGGACGAAGCAGGGTATGGAAGAAGGCTATTATCACTTTGAAAGAAGGGGAAATCGATTTCTTCAGCGAAATCTAAAGGAGCTACACTATGCCTACAAAACAGATGAAACCAATAACACCGGGACAGCGGCATCGTATCGCACCGGTATTTGATGATATTACTGTAAGCAAACCGCTGAAGTCAAAAACCAAAGGGATCAATCAGTCCGGCGGAAGAAACCGACTCGGCCGCATGACTTCCCGGCACAAGGGTGGAGGGCATAAACGCCGCCTGAGAGTTATCGATTTCAAGCGGGACAAATTCGACATACCTGCAAAGGTTCAAACCATCGAGTATGATCCCAACCGCACTGCACGGATTGCACTGCTGGCCTATGCGGATGGTGAGAAACGATATATCATCGCTCCCAACAAGCTTCAGGTAGGGGATACTGTCCTTTCCGGTGAGGCGGTTGCACCGGATACCGGCAATGCGATGAAGATGAAGAATATGCCGGCAGGTACCTTTATCCACAATATTGAGCTGCAACCCGGCAAGGGAGCACAGATGTGTCGAAGTGCAGGTACTGTTGCCCAGCTTACAGCCAAAACGGACAAGTTTGTATCGATCAAGCTGCCGTCCGGAGAAGTGCGGATGGTACTGGGTGAGTGTATTGCAACGGTCGGTACGACAAGCAACCCTGACCACTTTAATACCACGAAAGGAAAGGCTGGCAGAAACCGGTGGTTGGGCAACCGGCCTTATACACGAGGTGTTGCGAAGAATCCGGTTGATCACCCGATGGGTGGTGGGGAAGGAAAAGCTTCCGGCGGCCATCCGAGATCACCGTGGGGCCAGGCAGCGAAAGGGAAGAAGACACGAAATCGCAAGAAGCTCTCTTCCAAGTTTATTGTCAGAAAGAGAAACACTAAAAAAGCGTAGAACTGTATGCCACGTTCACTGAAAAAAGGACCTTTTGTCAACTATAAGCTGCAACGAAAGATTGATGAGGTAAATCAGAGCGGCAAGAAAAAGGTGATCAAAACCTGGTCCAGGGGCTCAATGATTACTCCGGACTTTGTGGGATTAACCATTGCTGTACATAACGGAAAGCAGTTTACACCGGTCTATATCACAGAGAATATGGTGGGGCATAAACTGGGAGAGTTCTCTCCGACACGTACCTTTCGTGGACATCCGCTTAAGAAGGCAGCTGCAACAGCAAAAAGATAATTCAATAAACTGATAGATTGATTGAATATGGAATCGCCGATATTTGAAGCCAGAGCAGTACAACGCCATTTGCGGAAATCACCCAGAAAAATTCGTCTGGTTGCCAACGCAGTTCGCGGACAACGTGTTGACAAAGCTCTCAAGCAGCTTGAGTTTATGAACAAGGGTGCTGCAGTTGATGTGAGAAAGGTCATCCTTTCTGCTGCCGCCAATCTTCGGGACAGGTTTGAAGAGGAACGGCTTGATAACGATATGCTCACGATCAAGCAGATTTTTGTAGATGAGGGTGTGACACTGAAACGCATGCAGCCCCGAGCGATGGGCCGTGCAGGGCGAATCAACAAGCGCAGCAGCCATATTACGGTTGTTGTCGGGAAACAGGAAGAAACTGTAACAGAATAAACCGGTAGAACTTTGGGACAAAAAACTAATCCAACTGGACTTCGACTCGGTATCATCAGAGGATGGGAATCGAACTGGTTTTCTGAAGAAAATCAGGGTGCGATGATTCTCGAGGATACCAAATTGCGTGAGTATCTGCATGCCCGGCTTCAAAACGGCGGGTTATCCAATGTGATTATCGAGCGTACACCGAAACGAATTCTCCTCACGCTCAACACCTCACGGCCTGGTGTGATTATCGGGAAAGGGGGTGAACAGATTGAACTGCTCAGAGAGGAGCTGAAGAAGGTGACCAGTAAAGAGGTTCAGATCAATGTCAGCGAGATTAAACGTCCCGAACTGGATGCCAGCCTGGTTGCACAGAATATTGCGCAGCAACTGGAAGCGCGTGTCTCTTTCCGTCGTGCAATGAAAACAGCCATCTCTTCCGCTACCCGTATGGGGGCAAAAGGGATTAAAATTCGATGTGCCGGCCGTTTGGGGGGTGCCGAGATGGCACGGACCGAACAGTACAAGGAGGGAAGGGTTCCGCTTCATACATTGCGTGCCGACATCGACTACGCGAACCATACAGCCAATACGATCTACGGCTCTATCGGTATCACCGTCTGGATCTTCAAGGGTGAAATTATCGGAGATGTTGATCTGTCTCCAGGCGCACAGGCTCAGAAAGAAGACGAGTCGCAGCGAAAAAGACGCAATGACGATAGTCGAAAGCGACGTTCAAGAAGAAGAAGCAGCAGAAATAACTAAATCATTTGTAAAGAACTATGCTTGAACCCAAAAGAATACACAGACGACGTGTACACCGTGACAAGCTGAAGGGGAACGCCCAGCGGGGCCATACATTGGCATTTGGAAGTTTTGGCCTGAAGGCTATGGAACCGAAGTTTATCACGTCTCGCCAGATCGAAGCGTGCCGGGTTACGATTGCCCGTACACTCCAGCGCGACGGAAAGACATTTATCCGGATTTTCCCGGACAGGCCGATGACAAAGAAGCCTGCCGAGACCCGGATGGGAAAGGGGAAAGGCGCTCTTGATCATTTCGTTGCTGTTGTGAAACCGGGCCGCATCCTTTTTGAAATTGCCGGTGTCAGCAAGGCTCAGGCAGAGGAGGCGTTTCGAAGAGCATCCCACAAACTGCCGATCAAAACCAAATTTGTGATGCGTCGTGATTACGACGGATCCTGACGGAGGAGTTCAGAATGAAAGCACATGAATTACGCGATCTCTCCATGACGGAGCTGGAAGCCCGGCTGGAAGATGAGAAGAAAATTATAGACGATCTGGTATTTAACAAGGCAGTAGCCGGACAGCTTGAAAACCCGAACCGAATCAAGATGACTCGACGGGAGATAGCACGGATTAAAACGATCATAAATGAAAAAACAAGTGCTGAACAGTAACCCTATGGCACAGACAGAAAGAGCACAACGAAGAACACGTACCGGTCTGGTGGTAAGTGACAAAATGGACAAGAGCATTACCGTCGAAGTGAACCGTCAGGTAAAGCACTCCATTTATGATAAGTTCATCACCAAATCGACCAAGTACATGGCACATGATGAGAACAATGAGGCCAATGAAGGCGATACGGTTCTGATCATGTCTACACGTCCCCTGTCCAGACGCAAGTCATGGCGCCTGGTTGAAATTCTTGAACGTGCAAAATAACGACATATTTAGGTACTACTTATGATTCAAACGGAAAGTAAACTGAATGTGGCCGACAACAGCGGTGCCAGGAAGGTACAGTGCATCAAAGTGCTCGGTGATTCCCGGAGGCGATACGCCAGAATCGGAGATCTGATCTCCTGTTCTGTCAAAACAGCAATACCGGGTGGTAATGTCAAGAAGGGTGAAGTTGTGACTGCCGTTGTGGTCCGGACAAAGAAGGAGATTCGCCGGCGGGATGGCAGCTACATTCGTTTTGATGAAAATGCTGCAGTAATTATTAACAAGGATCGTGAACCGGTGGGCACACGTATTTTCGGCCCCGTTGCCAGAGAGCTTCGGGAACGGAACTTTATGCGCATCGTCTCATTGGCTCCGGAAGTACTTTAAAAAGGATAATCGCTATGCCAAGAAAGTTTAACAAGCGAAAAAAATTACATGTTAAGAAAGGCGATGAAGTACTTGTGATCGCCGGAAACGACAAAGGTGAACGCGGCAGAGTTCTGGCTGTATTCCCGAATCGCGATCGCGTCCTGATTGAAGGGATCGCTATGAGAACGTTCCATGAAAAACCGTCTCAGGATAATCCACAGGGCGGCCGTCTGAAACGTGAATCTCCGATCCATATCTCCAATGTCATGGTGATTGATCCGACAACCGACGAACCGACCCGAATCGGACGAAAACGAATTGAGGAAGAGGCCGGTGGCCGGTGGATTCGATATGCCAAGAGCAGTGGCGAAGTTATAGACAAATAGAAATTTGACGATTTATGGCTGAAGCAAGACTTTTTACGATTTATAAAGACGAGATCATAGAGAAACTCACCAAAGAGTTTAGCTATGAGAATGTAATGGGTGTGCCACGTTTGCAAAAGATCGTGGTAAACGTTGGTGTAGGAGAAGCGATTGATAACCAGAAGTCACTGGATTCGGTTGTCTCCAGTGTCGCCGCGATTACTGGCCAGAAGCCGGTTACAACCAAAGCAAAGAAATCGATCTCCAACTTCAAGTTGAGGGAGGGCTTGCCGATCGGCTGCAAGGTGACTCTTCGCAAGAAAATCATGTATGAGTTTTTTGACCGGCTCGTGAATCTGGCGCTGCCTCGTACTCGTGACTTTCAGGGGGTGCCGGACCGCAGTTTTGACGGCCGGGGAAACTATACAATGGGGATCAAGGAGCATACGATCTTTCCGGAAATCGACATCGACAAGATCGACAAGATACACGGAATGGATATCACGTTTGTAACATCGGCCGAAACGGATGAAGAGGCATTTGCACTGCTGAAGCATCTCGGTATGCCGTTTGTGAAACGCAATAATTAGACAGGAATGAGATAAGGAGTTTTCATGGCTAAAAAGAGTTGGATAGCACGAAACGAAAAAAGAAAGGAAACCGTAGCGAAGTATGCTGAAAAGCGTCGTGAGCTGAAAGAGGCTGGCGACTATGAAGCGTTGCAGAAGTTGCCGCGCAATGCCAGCCCTACACGGGTACGTAACCGATGCAGCCTGACCGGTCGCTCCCGTGGATATATTAGCCAGTACGGTGTCTCACGAATTAAATTCCGTGAACTTGCTCTTGCCGGCAAGATTCCTGGTGTACGAAAAGCAAGCTGGTAAAACAGGAGAATAGAACCTATGCATACGGATCCAATTTCAGATTTTCTAACAAGAATTCGCAACGCACAAAGTGCCGGCCACCGGAGAGTGGATATACCTGCATCCAGAATTAAAAGGGCGATGACCAAGATTCTGGTTGATAAAGGGTATATACAGCGTTACATCGATATTGAGGATGAGAAACAGGGGGTTTTGCGACTCTTTCTCAAGTATGATAACTACGGGAAACCGGTTATCAGGGACATCAAGCGTATATCCAAGCCAGGCTTGCGGAAGTATTGCGATGCCGATAACATTCCACGATCCCTGAACGGTTTGGGAGTTGTTATCCTCTCAACCTCCAGAGGTGTGATGACAGACAAAGAGGCGAAAAAGCTCAATGTCGGCGGAGAAATTATCTGCAGTATCTATTAATTCAAGACATTTAATCTCATGTCCCGAATAGGAAATCAACCGATAGCAATAAGTGACAAGCTCGATTTCAGCATCAGTGCTGATAACGTGATTACGATCAAAGGGGAGAAGGGGAGTGATTCTCTGAAAATTCATCCCGATATCATCGTTGAAATGAATGATGGGGAAGTCGTTGTCAAACGACAGACTGAAACCAAAGCAAACCGTTCCCTGCACGGCCTCTACCGGGCTCTGATTAACAACATGGTTACCGGCGTAACGGAAGGTTATGTAAAAGAGCTGGAAATTATCGGCGTCGGTTACCGCGCTGTGTTGAATGGGGATGTGCTGGAGTTGAGTCTTGGGTATTCGCACCCAATCTACTTTGTGCCACCGGAGGGTATCACGATCGAGGTAGATACCAAGTCCCGAAAAAATCCACTGATTAAAATCAGCGGAATCAATAAAGAACTGGTTGGCCAGGTGGCCGCTAAAATTCGTTCCCTTCGAAAGCCTGAACCCTACAAAGGGAAAGGTATTCGTTATCTGGATGAACGGGTTCGAAGAAAAGCCGGTAAATCTGCTGCCAAATAAGAGGTAATTCGAGATGGAAAAAAACAAGTTTAAAACAGAACGCAGGAACAAGATACGCAGACGGATCCGCTCCGGTATCCGAGGTACGGAGAGCCGTCCCCGGTTTGCAATCTACAAAAGCAGTAAACATATCTACCTTCAGCTGATCAATGATCAGGATGGTGTGACGATCATGGGAAATTCAACCCGGTCGGAATCTGTCAGCGCAAAACTGAAGGGGAAAAGCGGGATCGAAAGCGCAAAGATTCTTGGTGGGGAGCTTGCAAAGCTCGCACTGGAACATGGCATCAAAAAAGTCGTTTTTGACCGTAGCGGATACAAATACCACGGAATCGTCAAAGCGGCCGCAGAGGGCGCCCGTGAAGGTGGACTGGACCTTTAAACCGAATTAAGATTATGCCTAAACTTCGAAGAAAACATAATATTCCGGCAGCCAACCTTAACCTTGAAGAGAAGCTGGTTCACATCAACCGGGTTTCCAAGGTGGTAAAAGGTGGGCGTAGATTTAGTTTTAACGCAATTGTTGTTGTTGGTAATCATGAGGGAGTTGTCGGGCACGGACTTGGTAAAGCCAATGAAGTTGCCGACGCGATCCAGAAGGGATTCGACAACGCGAAGAAAAACCTGATCCGGATTCCACTTACCAAAACCGGAAGTATTCACCATGATGTGGTGGGTAAGGCGGGTGCCGGTTCCGTGATTCTCCGTCCTGCATCAGCCGGTACGGGTGTAATTGCGGGGGGACCCGTGAAAGCACTGCTCGATGTGGCAGGCGTTCAGAATATCCTCTCGAAGTCGGTCGGGTCATCCAACCCGCACAACATGGTAAAAGGTGCATTCGATGCCCTGAAGAAGCTGACTGATCCGTTAGAGATTGCTCAGCGGCGGGGCATCAGTGTGAAAAAAGTATTTGAAGGCTAGTTTAAAAAAGGAACAGACAGATGAAACTTCACGAACTAAAGGCACCTGCTGCCAATAAAAAAACGAGAAAACGGGTCGGCCGGGGCCAGGGGTCCGGGCATGGCGAGCAGTCCGGCCGAGGCCATAATGGCCAGAGGTCACGATCAGGAAACAAGATTCGTCCCTGGTTTGAAGGTGGCCAGATGCCGCTGCAGAGACGTGTACCAAAATTCGGATTCCGAAATCCGTTCCGAAAAGAGTACCAGGCGCTGAATATTTCAAAAGTGGTGCAGTTTATTGAAGCAGGCAAGCTTACAGCGACGATCTCATACGAAGATTTGATTCAGTCGGGCATCGTTGACAAGAACGACCGCGTCAAACTGCTCGGCAACGGAGAGATCGATCAGAAGGTTGAGATTGAAGTCCACGCGTTCAGCCAGTCTGCCAGGGAGAAAATCGAAGCTGCCGGCGGGAACATTAAAGAAATTGCATAAGCAATATCAGCTGAAAGATTCCAAATGAGCCTAATAGAAAACTTTCGAAATATTTTCAAAATCGAAGACCTTCGTAAGCGGATTCTCTATGTAGTGGGAGTCCTGATGGTCTATCGAATCGGTACATTTGTGACAATGCCGGGAGTTGACGCTTCTCAATTGGCTGCTTCTACCGGTGATGCTTCCAGTATTTTAGGGCTCCTGGATATGTTTGTAGGGGGTGCGTTTTCCCGTGCAGGTGTCTTTGCACTTGGGATCATGCCCTATATTACGGCTGCCATTATCATTCAGCTTATGGGTGCGGTGGTTCCCTATTTTCAAAAACTTCAGCGGGAAGGAGAGGAAGGAAGGCGAAAGATTAACCGCCTGACACGCTACGGAACGGTTGGAATTACAGCAGTCCAGTCGATCGGTTTTGCCATTAACCTGATGTCTACGACTCCTCAGGCAATTGTCGTCAGCAATACGGCATTTATTCTGACTTCCATGATCGTATTGACGGCCGGGACAACATTTGTTATGTGGCTTGGGGAGCGGATAACGGACCGGGGTATCGGGAACGGTATTTCGATATTGATTATGATCGGTATCATCGCTGCATTGCCGACCAATTTACTCAACGAAATTACAACGACGCCAAATGCGATCATTCTGCTCATTGAGATCGGCGCTCTTGCACTGGTAATTGCGACATGTGTTCTGTTAACACAGGGGACCCGAAAAATTCCGGTACAATACGCAAAGCGTGTGGTTGGACGAAAAGTGTATGGCGGTACCACTCAGTACCTTCCGATACGGATTAACGCGGCAGGTGTGATGCCGATCATTTTCGCCCAGTCCATTATGTTTATCCCGAGTACGTTCGGGACTTTCTTCCCTGAAAGTGAGACGATTCAGGCCTTGACCGCCTGGTCCAACGACTTTACAGGGTTGATCTACTCGTTGGTCTTCTTCTTCGTCTGTATGTTTTTCACCTTTTTCTATACGGCGATTGCTGTAAACCCGAAGGAGATGGCGGACACGATGAAGCGACAGGGCGGTTTCATACCGGGCGTCCGGCCGGGGCGGCAGACAGTCGAGTTTATTGACAATATTTTGACAAAAATTACTCTGCCGGGTTCAATATTTCTCTCATTTATCGCAATATTACCAGCGATTGTGGCACAAATGGGTGTAACACCGGGCTTTGCCATGTTCTATGGGGGAACGAGTCTGTTGATTATCGTCGGGGTCGCCCTCGATACGCTGCAACAGATTGAAAGCCATCTGATGATGCGTCATTACGATGGATTTATGAAATCCGGAAAAATCAAAGGCCGCCGGCGATCTTGATGATATACCTCAAGAGTGAAACTGAGATTGAACTGATGCGGGAAGCAGCGCAGCTGGTGTCCCGTACTCTCGGTGAAGTCGCCAAACACATTGAGCCTGGTATTTCGACAGGAAGGCTCGACCGTATTGCGGAAGAGTACATCTCGAAATACAATGCCCGGCCTGCTTTTAAAGGATATGGATCTCCGGGAAATCCGTTTCCGGCGACACTCTGTATCTCTGTGAATGAAGAAGTTGTTCATGGTATTCCCGGACCCAGGGTGCTGGAAGAAGGTGACATCGTCTCCATCGATTGTGGAGTCGAGAAGAATGGATACTTTGGCGACCATGCCTATACATTTATGGTCGGCGAATGTGACGACGAGACAAGAAGACTTTTGAAGGTTTCCCTTCAATCTCTCTATCTGGGGATTGACCAGGCGATCCATGGGAACAAGATTGGAGATATTTCCAGTGCAGTACAGCAACATTGTGAAACTGCCGGCTTTGGAGTAGTCCGACAACTAGTAGGACACGGGCTTGGCAAGAACCTTCACGAAGATCCAACTGTACCGAATTATGGCAGAAAAGGCCGGGGTGAACGGTTACGAAACGGCATGACACTGGCAGTCGAACCGATGGTAACTGCCGGAAACTGGAAAATCCGAACGAAGAATGACGGATGGACTATTGTAACAACAGATGGAAGCAAAGCCGCACATTTTGAACATGACATTGTAGTGCGGGAGGGAAATGCTGAAATTCTCAGCACTTTTGATTATATTACCGAGATCACCAAAAACGAACTATTAGATTCACAATATGGCTAAACAGGAGCCGATCAAGCAGGACGGAGAAATCATCGAAGCACTGCCGAATGCCCAGTTCCGGGTGGAACTGGACAATGGACATGAAATCCTGGCTCACGTTTCCGGTAAAATGCGAATGTACTATATAAAGATTTTGCCGGGCGACCGGGTTCAGGTTGAGATGTCACCGTATGATCTTTCGAAAGGAAGAATAACGTATCGGTATAAGTAGGTTACAGGGAACAGGTTTTAGGCGACAGGTAATAGTTCCTGATTAACGAGAACTATTACCTGTTCCCTCTCACCTGTTTTCTCAATAGAAAAGACACAGAAAGGAAGTTATTATGAAAACCAAATCATCGGTTAAGAAACGAAGCGCGGACGACAAGATCGTTCGTCGAAAAGGGCGTGTATACGTGATTAATAAGAAGAATCCGCGCCACAAGCAGCGACAAGGATAATGTTGAACACTTTACGACAGGTATAGATTATGGCGAGAATTGCTGGTGTAGATTTACCAAAACAGAAACGTGGGGAAGTCAGCCTTACCTACATCTTCGGGATCGGAAAAACGAAAGCCCGTGAGATTCTGGACGAAGTGGGTGTCGATTACAATACAAAAGTATCGGACTGGACAGAAGATCAGGTAAGCGCCCTCCGTTCCATCATCGACAACGAAATGAAAGTGGAAGGGGCGCTCCGAACGGAGATTAACGGCAACATTCGTCGTTTGATCGAGACCGGAAGCTATCGTGGATTGCGCCACAGAAAAGGCCTGCCGGTTCGGGGCCAGCGAACACAGACCAATGCAAGAACCCGAAAAGGGAAACGCAGAACGGTTGCCGGCAAGAAAACTGCACCAAAGAAATAATCACAACTGTTGAACAGACATGGCTAAGAAACAAAGAGAAAAAAGCAAAGCAGCAGCAGGCAAGGCAGTCAAGCGAAAGAAGCGACGACAGATCGCAGATTCCAGCGGGATGGCTTTTATCAAGGCGACATTTAACAATGTACTGGTCTCCATTACAGACTCCAACGGGAATGTACTCTCATGGTCGTCCGCCGGTAAAGAGGGCTTCAAGGGGTCCAGAAAGAACACCCCTTATGCTGCACAGCTTAGCGCTGAAACAGCTGCTACTGCAGCCTATGAAATGGGGCTGCGTAAAGTCGATGTTTTTGTAAAAGGGCCCGGATCCGGGCGTGAAGCGGCTGTTCGAGCACTGGCATCCAGTGGCCTGGAAGTGAATACGATCAAGGATCGTACACCCATTCCGCATAACGGTTGCCGCCCCCCCAAACGAAGAAGAGTTTAACAGTTAAGGTTGTAATAATATGGCAAGATACAGAGGACCCAAACAGAAGAAAGCCAGACGATTCAGAGAGCCTATTTTTGGCCCTAGTAAAGCGCTTGAGCGAAAGCCTTATGGGCCTGGGGAGCATGGGCGTTCACGGTTTACACGGAAATCTGAATATGCAATTCAGCTTGAAGAAAAGCAGAAAGCGCGATATACCTATGGCCTTTTGGAGCGGCAGTTCAGAAACCTGTATAAGAAGGCAAATTCAAAGCAGGGTGTAACCGGTGAAATCCTGTTGCAGCTGCTTGAATCCAGGCTCGATAATACGGTTTACCGTCTCGGGCTTGCACGGACCCGCCGTCAGGCCCGACAGCTGGTAAGCCACAGACATATTGTGGTCAATGGACAGGTTGTGAATGTTCCTTCCTACCAGGTAGTACCGGGTGATGTCATTACGGTTCGGCCGAAGTCAAAGAATCTGGACGTTATCAGTGAATCTCTTGACTCAAGCCAGAAAGGTAAGTATAAGTGGCTCGAAATGGATAAGAAGTCGGTTACCGGTAAATTTTTGAACGTTCCAGAGATGGAAGAGATACCGGAGAATATCAATGTCCAGTTGATTATCGAGCTCTACTCTAAATAATAACAAGATTCAAAACGGAACCATTATGAGCAGCTATAGTTTGCAAATGCCTGATAGCCTTGAAGTAGCTGAGTCGGAAGAGAGAAAAGGTACATTCGTACTTCAGCCATTGGAACGTGGATTCGGTGTGACCATCGGAAATTCATTTCGGCGTGTACTCCTCTCTTCTCTGCCCGGAATTGCGATTACCGCAGTAAAGATCAACGGAGTCGATCACGAATACTCCAGCATTGATGGAATTAAGGAGGATGTCTACGAGATTATCCTGAACCTCAAACAGGTTCGATTCAAGCAGGTAGAACAGAGCAGCGGTGTGATCCATATAAGCAAGAAAGGTGAGGGTACTCTTACTGCCAAGGATATCCATGATGCAACGGCAGAGTATGAGATTTTGAATGAGGACCTTCACATTGCAACCCTGGCCGGTGATGCCGACCTGGAAATGGAGTTGAGGATTGGACGAGGGCGCGGCTATGTTCCGTCTGAAGAGTTTGCAGATGACTTCTCGGACGATGTCGGCCTGATGCCGGTTGATGCCATCTTTACTCCGATCAAGCGGGTTCAGTTTGAGGTTGATAATGTTCGGGTTGGCCAGCGTACAGACTATGAAAAACTGGTTATGGATGTTGAGACCGACGGATCTCTGAATGCAAAAGAGGCACTGACGATTGCAGGTAAAATTCTTAAAGAGCACATTGAGAAATTTATCACGGAGAAGATTGAAGAGCCGTTCACCCAGGAAGAGGAGGAAGTAGATGCCGAGAAGCAGCGCATTGCCAGCCTGTTGAAGACGAGCATTGAAGATCTGAATCTGAGCGTCCGGGCCTATAACTGCCTCAAGTCTGCCAATATCAATTCGATTGGAGAACTGGTCTCCAGAGATGAACAGGATCTGTTGAAATTCCGAAATTTCGGCAAGAAATCTCTGGCCGAACTGATTGAAGTCATTGAAGAAAAGAATCTCCATTTTGGAATGGATGTCTCAAAATATCTGGATAAATAAGAGGATTTTAAACAATGCGGCATAAAGTAAAAGGTAGAAAACTGGGCAGGACTACTGCTCATCGCAAAGCGACCTTGCAGGCGCTCTCTATTGCCCTGGTTACAGAACATCGAATTCAGACAACGGTTGCCAAAGCGAAAGAACTTCGTTCATTTGTTGAACCGCTCATTACCCGGGCAAAAACCGACACGACACATAACCGTCGTCAGGTATTTGCTGCGCTTCAGGACAAGTATGCAGTGCAGGAGTTATTCGACGAGATCGGCCCGAAAGCTGCAGACCGTCCGGGCGGCTATACCCGGGTGATCAAAACCGGAATTCGTTCCGGGGACGCCTCTGAAATGGCACTAATCGAGTTGGTGGATTACAACGACGTACCGCCAGAAGCTGGAAAAAGTGAAAAGAAACGAACACGGCGTGCCGGACGCTCCAACAAACCGACTGGTTCAGAGCCGGAGCAAAAAAGCACAAAAGCAGACGCAGACAAGGGTACTCCTGTAGAGGAGGCCGCTGTTGCTGAAGAGAGTGCGGATGAAGGAGCAGCAGAAACTACTACTGTGGATACTGCCGCAGAAGAGACAAGAGAAGAGGATAGCAGCTCCGCAGAGGAACGTTCAGACGCCTATAATGTAGATGAAGTAAAGGAACGCCTGGATGGAATGAGCGCTGAAGAGGCCGAGGAGTTTGCCGGTTCTGACGAGAGAGTAACGGTTCAGAAGGCGCTCGATAAAATACGGGACGCCGCTTCGGATGAAGATACCGAAGAAGAGAAGTAAACGCGGGTGGGAGTGACCCTCCCGCCGGATCGCATGGTTGACACGACACCAGATGCCACCTGTTAGAATTGATGAGAAGAGTGCGCACTGCAATGGTGCCACTCTTCTGGTATCTGCACGGAACGGACAGCGGACGGCGTTCCCTGGAGCGCATCAAATCCCGACAAGATATTTCATATTTATTGTAGTTTCGGGTTGACTTGAGTTCGTTAATTTCCGTATATTGGAAATCTGTTTCGGAAACGAAACTGCTAAAAGTTCCTTGACATATTGAGTGATAAACAGATCGTTGTGTGAGCCTAGAACGATG
>JBBDRW010000185.1:0-2409 GCA_040905265.1 Balneolaceae bacterium
TATATTGAAGGGAACACGACTCTGGCTAACACACTGTTTAACACCGCCGCCGACAGGGCACAGGCAGTTATGAATCAGGGTGTATACAGCCTGCACCCTAATTTCCGGGAGCTCTTTACCTATGCGGGTGAACAGAGCAGTGAAATTATCTTTGACTACCAGAAAGTATCCGGCCAGAACGGCTGGCACGCGTGGCTTGGGTTCGCACCCAAAACCATGGGAAGTAACGTGGATGTGGAACCGACTCGGGAGCTTGTCGATATGTTCCCGATGGAAGACGGACTCCCGATCGACGAGTCTCCTCTTTATGATCCGGAACCGCCACGTATCACCTATGATGGCAGTGGGAACCCGACCGTTGAGACGATCGGGATGTATGCCAATCGCGACCCGAGGTTCTACGGAACCGTGCTTTTCCCTGGCGGGGAATTTAACGGGGCTATTTACAACTCCTACCCATCCTGTAGCAGCGGAGCACCGGCAGGTTACTGCAGCCCGACGTCCGACCGGATTCTGATTTCGGATTACAACAACACCTATACCGGTTACATCGCTATGAAGTATGTTGATCCGAACGATCAGGGGTCACCTACCAACAGCGGCCTCAACATCATCAAGATGCGGCTGGCGGATGTGATGCTGATGTATGCGGAGGCAAAAGTGGAACTGGATGAACGGGACCAATCTGTTAATAACGTGTTGCAACAGATTCGTGACCGCGTGAATCTTCCCTATCCGTACGATGTCACTACGATGTCGCAACAGGAAGCGATCGACTTTATCCGTAATGAAAGGACGATTGAACTCGCATGGGAGGGACTGCATCTTGCGGATATTCGCCGTTGGGGAACCGCAGAGGTGGTGTTGAACGGATATACACATGGCATTAATGTATCCACCAGCGATGGTAGTTTCGAACCGTTACGCGGCCAGCATGAGCGTTCGTTTGCCTCACCGCGGGATTATGTCTGGCCGATTCCGGCCGGCGAACGGGATCTGAACCCGAATCTGGTTCAAAACCCGGGATATTAATGGTGAGCAGGTTGCGTTACCGATGGTGAATTGGTTACAAGGAGGCGGGAAAAAATTCCCGCCTCTTTTTTTTTGACTATATATCAGATGGTATGTTATTTACCTGCGAATGGCGGTTCTTCTGCAACATGAGTCATTGATGTAAAATAAATGCATCATAAACTATTGTTGCAAAATAAATGCATCTATTGTATACTGTGTCATGCCAACAGAAAAAGACTCATATTATATCCTGATGGGTGACGTGATCGGAAGCAGTAAGTACGAACCCGAAAGGTTGGGAAAACGCCTCAAAAATCTGGTTCAGTCTGCCAACGAAGATCTCGGTGACAGAACACTTTCCCCATATACCGTTACCCTGGGGGATGAATTTCAGGGTGTTACAGAGTCGCTTGCGTCTGGAGTCGAAACGTTTTTCTACTTTGAAGAGCAACGGTTGGCCCGTGAGCTGGAATTCAAGTTGCATTACGTACTTCATTTTGGAATCATTGAGACGGAGATCAACCCGGAAACATCCTACGGAATGCTCGGGAAAGGATTAACCCAGGCCCGAAATCAACTTACGGCGAAGAAAAGAGACCGGAAGCGGTTTAACTTCAGCTTGATGAGCGACGAAGAGTCGGAGCAATTAACCCGGATTTTTGACGTGTTTGACGGTATCACGGAGCGATGGAAGCAAGATGATTTTCTCCTCATTCTGGATATGATCCGGAATGACAGTGACCAGGAGGTGGGGGAGAAGAATAATAAAGACCGCTCTCAAATATACAGGCGTCGAAAAACACTCCTGATCAATGAATACAATCAGCTGAAGCAGTTCATTCTAACATATATCAACCCGACATCAAAATGAACTGGATTTATCTGATTCTCTCCTATTTGATGATGGAAACCGTTATGAACGTGGTATTCCATTTTGTGAAGACCAGGCTGAAATCGGATGAGAATCGCGTCATATCCATCGTTAAGGGAGTCCTCGAGCGGCTGTTTCTCATAACCGGCCTGGTTATCGGGTTCCCGCAGGTCATCATTGCATTCGGAGCTCTGAAAATCGGGACACGGTTTCAGAAGAACAGCAAAATTTCCAATGACTATTTTTTGATCGGAAACTTTCTTTCGCTTCTGGCTGCCTTGCTCTACAGCCAGTTGGCCATCTGCCTGATGAGTTGAGATACCGAGGAAGGGCACGGAAAAAAGTGGGTGCTACTGGATGAGAACCGCGAAAGCACTGCTTTCGCAATCGTTTTGCGAGAAATTGTCAGTGAGAACGGCGATTGTTTAGAAACAATTCCATGATACCAGAGAGAAGCAGTAACCGTAATAGTGGGTGCTACTGGATTCGAACCAGTGACCTCTACCGTGTCGGGGTAGCGCTCT
>JBBDRW010000186.1:0-14520 GCA_040905265.1 Balneolaceae bacterium
CCTATTCCGAAATAGAGTCGTATTACTTCTGCTTCCCGGCTGGTCAGTTTCGAAAGAGCCCGCTCGATTTCGACCTTGAGCGACTCGCCCATAAGGTCGTTATCCGGATCCGGAGTCTCTTCATTTTCCAGTACATCCAGCAGTCGGTTATCCTCGCCCTGGGCAAAAGGAGCATCGACGGAGAGGTGCCGGCCGGATATCTTCAGCGTATCTGCAACTTCGGAAACCGTCATATCGAGGCTTTCCGCAAGCTCGGCCGCCGAAGGCACACGCTCATACTCCTGCTCCAGCTTGGATAGCTCTTTACCTATTTTGTTGAGCGCACCTACCCTGTTAAGCGGGAGACGCACAATCCGGCTCTGCTCGGCGAGCGCCTGCAGAATAGACTGGCGAATCCACCAGACCGCATAGGAGATAAACTTGAATCCGCGGGTCTCGTCAAACCGTTTGGCCGCTTTGATCAGGCCGAGGTTTCCCTCATTGATCAGGTCTCCAAGAGAGAGGCCCTGATTCTGGTACTGTTTTGCAACCGATACGACAAACCGCAGATTGGCCTTCGTAAGGTCTTCAAGCGCACGCTGAGACCCTTTTTGAATCTCCTTCGCTAGTCTGACCTCATCTTCAGGAGTAATTAACTTCTCTCTTCCGATCTCTTGCAGATAGCGGTCCAGTGATTCAGATTCTCGGGTAGAAATGCCAGAACTTTTAGCCACGGGGCGGGTACATTTTTAATTAAAATTTGGTAGAACGAAAGCTATAGACGATAACGAAACAAACCTGGCAAACGTTCAATAAGCGAGCCTCAACCATCTGTTTTTATCTGTGTTAAGACCCCTTTCACTGAAACGGCAGCGCTCTATGAATGTTGCATCGTTTCACCGGTTGCACGAACGATTGTCAAATAAACAGACGAATATAGGCAAAATTCCAAAAAAAATGAAGCTACAGAGTGCCGGACAGTGCAGCTTTGGCTCTCGCGGTAATCTCGTTCAGTTCCCGGTCTCCCGGCCGGAGATCCGTCAGCCCAATATTCATATCCACCTGCATCTCCTGCCCGTCACTAAGTACCAACGGCTTTGAAGATGCCATCCGGGCAGATTCCAGAAACTGTTCCGGTATGCCGGGATCATCCCCTTGCAGTATAAATGTGTAGATGTAATCGGAATGGAACCCGACATACCCGTTCAGGCCGAACCCGGAAGGGCTAAGCAGTTGAACGACTCTTCTCTGCATTCTCTTCAGATCATCCAGCCGAAAACGGGTTCTCAACTCACGTACATTACCAATCCCGCACATGCCAAACCAGGTCTTTCTCTTCTCTCCATTCTGCAGGCGTGAAATCTCCCCCAGTAATGCCCGTTCCCACAGATCCGGGATAAAATTATGAAAATCTGCTGTCAGAAGATCCTGTTCGATCGTCAGTTTTCCGAGATTGATCCGGATAGAGAGTGAAGCTGTTCGAACCAGATTTATCAATTTATGCTTTGTCGACTCCTTGAAAGCCAGCGGACTGCTATCATATACGAGAATCAGGCCGTGCCGCCGGTCATCAATCAAAATCGGAATTGCAAGCGTTGCACCTTCGGTCTCCGGTTCGACGGATGAGATCCGCTTCGGATTCCGGTTGAAGTGAACGGCAAATTCAGGCTCTCCGCTCTGAAGTGCATCATAGGCGAGAGAGTTCTCATCCATCACAATTCCGAGAGGCAGTGGATTTACAGCCTGTTCCGAAGAGAGAACATGAGTCCAGAGGCCGTTGCCTCTGGCGATCAGGCATACGCTTCCGGACGTGAGAAGAGCCTGCATTTCATCAAGCATTCGCTTTAGGATTTCAACTTTATGCAACCGGGATGAGAGGCGGTTCAGGCTCTCTTCGTAGTCGATCCACTCACTTTCACGGTCATAGAGGTCTGTCAGTTCAAGATAGGTGTTCAGAACATTCACCAGTGCACCGTTATACTTCTCCAGAAGCACTCCGGCCGTCTCGGAATCAAACTGCTCAGGAGAAGCAGTCTCCAGAACCGTCAACGCTACGGTCTCCCGGTTATTGAGAAACGGGATCAAAAACTGTTCTGTTACAGGAACATCGCCATAATAGTGACGAAGCTGATCCGGCTGAACCTCCTCCCCCACCGTAATTCGAAGCTCTTTTTGCAGATCCTTATAGGGAGAGAGAAAGTGTGAGGAGAACCCGACACGATCCTGAAACATCACATTCTCCAGGGACGTGGCATGTGTTTCCAGCACAAATTGCTCTCTGGAGCGGTTCACCCAGACCAGATAGGCAGTCTCAACCCCCATTGCCTCCTTCATCAGGAACAGTACATTCTGAAGGATCAATTTGAATTCACCCAGAGCTTTTTCTTCGCGCCTGATTCCCATCACACTGTTTCCCCGATCGATTCAGCAAGTTTTTCCGCCTGTTCCACCATGGATTCAAAAATCTGCAATCCCTGTGACCAGAACTTCGGGTCACGGATGTCCATGTCAAGCCTTGCAAGTTGTTGATGAGGCCATTCCGACCCACCCGATTCCAAAAGCTCCAGGTAGTTCTCTGAAAAGCCTTCCCCACTCTCTTTGTAAGACTGATAGAGCGCCAGTACCAGCAGCTCGCCAAAAGCATATGCATAGACATAGCCGGGACTGTGCAAAAAGTGTGGAATGTAACACCACCAGAGCCGGTACTCTCTGGTCAAAGTGACCGAGTCTCCGTACAGGGCTTTCTGTTGCTCCTCCCAGTAATCTGAAAATTGTTCGGTTGTCAACTCCCCCTTCTCCCGCCGCGCCGTGTGGATGGCTTCCTCAAAGCGATTCATCGAGATTTGCCGGAAAACGGTTGCTACAGTATCATCTATTTTACTGATCAGAAGAGCCAGTCTCTCCCGGGGATCCTCAATCTTATCCAGAAGGCTCTCAAACACCAGCATTTCGCCAAATACCGAAGCGGTTTCTGCTGTTGTCAGGGGAGTCCCGGACTGAAGGTCTCCCTGTTTTCGCGAGAGATACTGGTGAACCCCGTGGCCCAGTTCATGTGCCAGTGTCTGTACATCCCGCAACTGTCCGTCAAAATTCATGAAGATATAGGGGTGTACCGTTGTCACGGTACTTGCCGAATAGGCCCCTCCCCTCTTGCCCGGCCGGACCGCAGCATCGATCCAACGCTTCTCAAAAAACTCGTCGGCTATATCGCCCATTCGCGGGTGAAACCGGCTGTACGCATCGACGACCATCTTTCTGGCCTCTTGCCAGGTGATCCTCTTCCGGTTTTTCATCAGCGGAGCGTACCGGTCGTAGTCATACAGACGGTCCAGGCCCAGCAGGGATCGTTTCAACCGATAGTAACGCTGTACTACCGGATAGTTACCGGTGACAGATGTAATCAACGCATCGACCGACCCTGCGTCGGTTTCATTCGCCAGATTTCTGGAGTGGATCCAGCTCTCATACCCTCTCAGCTTGTCGTTGGTATGTTTGTCGGCAAGAAGGGTATTAAAAATAAAGGTAAGGGTGCGGCTCTCCTTCTGAAAGGTTTGAGTCAGGGAAGTATGTGCTCTCTTCCGCAGATTCCGGTCACTGTCATGAAGTTTGCTCAGCACCTGCTGTTCAGTCAGTTCCTCTCCGTCCAAATCGAACCGGGCGGCCCCCAATGTTTCATCAAAGTAACGGTTCCAGGCGCTGCGCCCTGTAACGGATTTTGCGGATAGAATCTGTTCCTGTTTCTCCTCAAGCGTATAGGGTTTATAGAGCCTGGAGGTCTCCAAATAGTGTTTCCAGGGAGCAAGCTCCTCGCTGTCCATCCACTCTGCCACCTGTTGATCTTCCAGGGCGAGCCACTCCAGACGGAAAAAAACCAGAATCTGGCTGATTTCGGAACCCAGCTCATTCGCCTCCTGAACCAGTTTTCCGAGTGCCGGATTTTCAGTATCGGCAGACCAAACCAGATAGGCATAGGATCCAATTTTCCCTGCCATCCGGCCGATCCTCTCATACTCTTTCAGGGCAACAGCAAACTCTTGCCGGCTCAGCGACTGAACCTTTCCTCTGTATCTCTCTGCAAACGACTCCGACTCTTCCACTACACGAATACGATCCTCGGCAAGCGACGGATCATCCGGAGAGGCGTAGAGGTCTGACAGATCCCATACCACCTCTTCAGCCCCGGTCTGCCGCTCCTTATTGTTCTTCGTCATAAATGTACCTGTTCTTGAAATTCTTTCGTTCTGCTATACGTTCTGCGTCAGCGGATAGTGAACCCGGCACGCTGCCGGTCGTCCACACAGCCCGGGAGTCAGATGAATATTTCGATTCCATCGGCTCCGTCTGGCTCAGAAGTTACAAATTCACCCGCCGGCAAACTGGTGTCGTGTCTGCCATACTCTTGCGGGGCCAAGCCTCAATCTTTTACCGTCTGCTGGCCGATAGATCCGTATTGCCTGTCAATATAACGAATGAGACGGCCTGTTTAAATTTCCATTTACCATTTTTATAGCCCCGACAGTAACTATGACTACCAGAGCAAACGGGCTGAAACGGATCGAATTTTAACGGGATAATGGTTAAATTTGAAGATAACTGTCATCCGCCATGAACCCTATTTCCCAGCTGTTTTGAAATCACTTGAATCTGTCTTTGGACCCAATAGTGCTCTGGTTGAAGAGCTGTATAACCAGTATCAAGAGAACCCGGATCTCGTACCCGATCACTGGCGACGATATTTTGACGAATTGGAAGATGCAACAGATGAAGAGAGTGCGTCTCCAGACGTAAATGGCCAACCGGCTCCGAAAAGCCCTGATGTGGATGCAAAACCTGCACCCAAAACAGAGAAAAAGCCGGCTGAGAAACCAAAAGAAGAGCCTCCCCTGGCGGATGGGGATGAACGGGAGAAGATCAAGGGGGTTGCCTCCAAGATCGCGGAAAACATGGATGAGAGCCTCTCGGTCCCTACAGCGACATCTCTTCGTGTTTTGCCTGTGAAAATGCTCTCGGAGGACCGGATCATCATCAACCGCCATCTGCTTCAACGTGGCGAACCGAAATCTACTTTTACCCATTTCATCGGATGGGCGGTTGTAAAAGCTTTGCAGGAGTTCCCGAACCTCAATTCAGCCTATACTGTTCACGAGGATGCCCCACACCGAATCAAACCGGGACATGTCAATCTGGGGATTGCCATTGACCTGGAGGGGAGAGACGGCAAACGTAATCTCGTTGTTCCCAATATCAAAGGTGTAGACAAGATGAACTTCAAGGAGTTTCTCTACGCTTTTGCCGATTTAATTGAGAAGGCGAGAAGCGGAAATCTGGAGATCGGGGATTTCCAGGGTACCACCATCAGTCTCACCAACCCGGGCACAATCGGCACTGTATCGTCTGTACCGAGATTGATGAAAGGCCAGGGTGCAATTATCGCGACCGGTGCCATCGACTATCCGGCTGAGTTTCAGTCTATGTCCAGAGAAGTTTTGAACCAGCTGGGGATCAGCCAGGTGATGACGATGACCTGTACCTATGATCACCGCATTATCCAGGGTGCTGAATCCGGCCTGTTTCTGCAAAAAATTCATAACCTTCTGAATGGCGGAGAGGAATTTTATGACAATATTTTTTCCGATCTGGATATTCCGTATGAGCCATTCCCTTTCAGCCAGGATATGTATGCGGGCCAGTTCAGCGGGAAAGGAAACACACTGGAGCAAGACCGGCGTGCAATTGCTGTCTGGCGCCTGATCAATATGTACCGAATGCGGGGACATGTCCTGGCAGATCTCGACCCGCTCGGAGCAGAACCGGGCCACAACCCTGAACTTGACCTGGACTATTACGGCCTCTCTTTGTGGGATCTTGACAGGGAGTTCTACTGCGGCGGCCTCGGTGGATATGAAACCGCTACACTTCGGGAAATCATCCGCCTCCTGCGCGATACCTACTCCGGTACCGTTGGTGCGGAGTATATGCATCTGCTCGATCTTGAAGAGCGGGGATGGCTACGTGAACGGATGGAATCGACGACCAACAGCCCTGATCTGACGAAGAAGGAGAAGGAGAACATCCTTCACAAGCTCAATCAGGCGATGGCTTTTGAGCAGTTTCTGCATAAAAAATATATCGGCCACAAACGGTTCTCGCTCGAAGGTGCCGAGACTCTGATACCGATGATCCATTTTCTCCTTGAGAAGGGAGCAGAAGAGGATGTGAAAAAGTTTTTCCTCGGCATGGCGCACCGGGGAAGGCTCAATATCCTTGTAAACATTTTGAATAAGCCGTACCGAAAGGTATTCGCTGATTTTGAAGGAAATATCGACCCGGAAACGATTCAGGGATCCGGGGATGTAAAATACCACCTCGGATCAAAAGGGGATTACAAAACGGAAGCCGGCAAAGCGGTTGAACTGGAACTGATGCCAAATCCAAGCCATCTCGAATCGGTCAACCCGGTCGTTGAGGGGGCTACACGTGCCATTCAGGACCACTTTGAAGGTGATCATGCGACCAAAAAATTTATCCCTCTCCTCATACACGGAGATGCCGCTTTTGCAGGCCAGGGGGTTGTAGCCGAAACCCTGAACATGTCCCTGCTGCGCGGATATCAGACCGGAGGAACCATCCATGTAATCATCAATAACCAGATCGGGTTTACAACCCTGCCCAGGGATGCTCGCTCGACAGAGTATGCGTCGGACCTTGCAAAGATGATTCTCGCCCCGATATTCCATGTCAATGGGGATGACCCGGAAGCAGCTGTCCATGCCATTCAGATGGCCCTGGAGTACCGGCAAACCTTCGGCAAGGATGTGGTAATCGATCTGATCTGTTACCGAAAACATGGCCACAATGAAGGGGATGAACCCGCATTCACACAACCTGGACTCTATAAAGAGATAGAGAACCACCCGACTGTCCGGGATCTCTATGTGAAAGAGCTCCTCCGGAAAGGGGACTTCACCGAGGATGAAATGCAGGAGATCTTTGACGAATTTGACGAGCTGCTTCAGGAAGCATTTGAGGATGCGAAGAACAGCCCGGTTCTTGAAGTGACCGAAAATATGCTCTCACGGGATGAGATGGATCAAAAAGAGCGGGAGCTCTTTCCGGATACTTCCTGTTCACTGGATGACCTGAAGAATATTTCCATCAAACTCAATACGGTACCCAAAGATTTCGATGCCAATCCGAAACTGCTTCGGCAGCTTGCCAAACGTGCAGAAATTGTTGAAAACAATGAGAAGAAACTGGATTGGGGTTTTACTGAAGCACTCGCATTCGGATCGCTTCTCAAAAACGGTGTAACGGTCCGTCTGACCGGGCAGGATGCCGAACGGGGAACCTTCTCTCACCGACATGCTGTCCTTCATGGAACCAATACCGATCAACGGTTCGTCCCTTTGAATCACCTGAGTGACAACCAGGCCCCTTTCTATCCGTACAACAGTTTTCTAAGCGAATTTGCTGCACTCGGCTTTGAATTCGGTTACAGTTCTGCAAAACTGGAAGCACTGGTGATCTGGGAAGCACAGTTCGGGGATTTTGCAAATGCAGCCCAGGTGATCATTGATCAGTTTATCTCGGCCTGTGAAGCGAAGTGGGGGCACAGAAATGCTCTCGTAATGACCTTGCCACACGGATACGAAGGCCAGGGGCCTGAACACTCCTCTGCACGCCTGGAGCGTTTTCTCCAGCTCTGTGCCGAGGATAATATGCAGGTAATGAACCTCACGACACCGACCCAGTATTTCCACGCATTACGAAAACAGGCGCTTCAGGAGAAGAAAAAACCGTTGGTCATCATGTCTCCCAAAAGCCTTCTCCGTCATCCGCTTGCCGTATCAAGTGTTGAAGAGCTTGCTACCGGCAGTTTCATGCCATTCATTCCGGATTCAGAAATTGAAGGAAAGAACAGCGGAAACCGCATGATACTCTGTTCCGGAAAAATTTATTACGACCTGATTGCAAAACGCGAAGACACTGAGAACAAGAATATCGCCATCCACAGGGTTGAACAGCTCTATCCATTTCCTGACCGGGATATTGAGACAATTCTGAAAAAAGAGAAAAAGGTCAAAGAGATCGTTTGGTGTCAGGAAGAGCCGAAAAATATGGGCAGCTGGAGCTATATAGCTCCACGTATCCAGCAGATCCTTCAACCGGGACAAACACTGAGCTACGCAGGCCGGCAGGCATCGGCATCACCGGCTGCCGGACAGATGAAGATTCACCAGGCCGAACAGGAGCGGCTTATGAATGAGGCATTGACAGGAGACAGAGAATAGGTGATTGGGAGTAGTTCTTGCTGATCAAAAACTGTTTCCTCTCACCTGTTACTTATTCCCTACAGGACGGTTACGGCTTGTAAACCACGGAATTGTTTCTTGTCTCGTAGAGTGTTATGGAGTAGAGCTCCGCCCCTTCGGAAGCAGCGGTTTCCACGTCCTCTTTCAGTTCCCGATAGAAAGCTTTCGCCAGGTTTTCGGTAGACGGGATGATCCCCTTCAGAAACGGGACATCAATATTCAGATTTCTGTGGTCACACGGTTCGAGGATTTTCTCTCTGATAATCTCTTTCAACCGGCTCAAATCGATAACAAATCCTGTCTCCGGATCAACCTCTCCAGCTATGGTGACTTCAAGTGTATAGTTGTGCCCGTGCCAGTTGGGGTGGTTGCACTTACCGTATGTTTTCCGGTTCCACTCATCAGGCTTCTCCGGATTGTGCAATCGGTGAGCTGCGTTAAAGTGGACTTTTCGTGTTACGTAGTTCACGATTCTCGAAAAAATTAACGTTGTTCAGATGAATTTCCGGTTTCCTCATCTCTGCTCTTTGCTTTCCCGGATGACGGTTTTTGAGAATCTTCGTCAGGCGACTGAGCCGGGTGATCTTCGGGTTCTTCTTCTTTCGGCTCACTCACGAGGCCATTGGACTGCGGAAGGGTGTCAGAATCAGCTTGATCCGATTTATCAGGTGATGGCGACCCGTTGGAAATGACTTTCTTCTCATCCTCGAACAATCCCTCGGGATAGTTTCCATACGGCCGGTCTCCAAGAAGGTCTCTCAGATCATTATGGTTCAAGACCTCTTTTTTAAGGAGTGTTTCAGCCATCTCCTCCAGCTTGTCTTTGTGCTTGTTCAACAGATCCAGAGTCATCTGATAGCTGGTACGGATTATTTTTTGAACTGCCAGATCGATACGTTCAGCCGTTTTTTCCGAATATTTTTTATTGAACCCATAACTGTTCTCCGAGCTACTGGAATCCGTTAATGAGAGATAACCCAGATCTTCACTCATGCCAAATTCCGCAACCATCGCATAAGCCATGTTCGTGATTCGTTGCAGATCGTTCTGGGCTCCGGTTGATATCTTTCCGAATATTATCTCTTCTGCTACCCGTCCGCCCAACAGGGCACAAATCTTATCCTGAAGCTCCTCCGTCGTCATCAGAAAACGATCCTCCAGGGGAGTTTGCAGGGTATAGCCCAAAGCGGCCAGCCCCCGGGGGACAATGCTCACCTTCAGTACAGGATCGGTATGTTCCAGGTACCAGCCGACAATCGCATGTCCCGCTTCGTGAAAAGCGACAATCTTCCGTTCCCTTGGACTGATCAATTTGTTTTTCTTTTCAAGCCCGGCTACAACCCGCTCGATCGCATCCTGAAAGTCTTCCATCTGGACGGATTCTTTGTTTCGGCGGGCCGCCAAAAGCGCCGCTTCGTTGCAGAGGTTGGCGAGCTCTGCTCCCGCAAATCCGGGAGTTTGTGAGGCGAGTACTTTCAATTCAATATCATCCGCCAGCTTGATCTTTTTTGTGTGCACCTCCAGAACTTTGATCCGGCCGTTTAAATCCGGTTTGTCGATCAGAATCTGCCGGTCGAACCTGCCCGGCCGCAAGAGTGCCGAATCGAGGACATCAGGCCGGTTTGTTGCCGCCATAATAATCACACCCTTGTCAGAGTTAAATCCGTCCATCTCACTGAGAAGCTGATTCAGGGTATTCTCCCGTTCGTCATTGGAGTTCATCATCATACCGCGGCCGCGGCTTCTCCCTATTGAATCAATCTCATCGATAAAGACGATACAGGGGGCTTTCTCTTTAGCCTGTTTGAAGAGATCCCGGACCCGTGCAGCCCCGACACCGACAAACATCTCGACAAAGTCTGATCCGCTGAGCGAAAAGAATGGGACATCCGCCTCACCGGCCGTCGCTTTTGCCAGAAGGGTTTTACCCGTCCCCGGGGGGCCCACCAGCATCACCCCTTTTGGCAGATTACCGCCAAGTTTCGTGAACTTTTGGGGGGTTCTCAAAAACTCGACCACCTCCTCTACTTCTGCTTTTGCTTCCTCCAGGCCCGCTACATCTTTGAACGACACCTTATTCTCTGTCTGTTTATCATAAAGAGAAGCTTTATTCTTGCCGATGTTCATCACCTGCTGGCCGGGATTCATTCTTCGAAAAATGAAAACCCAAAAGGCGATAATCAGTGCAATAGGTATCAGCCAGATCAGAATTCCGCTCCACCAGCTCTCCTCAATCCGGACATCGTAAACAACATTATGTTCATCAAGCAGAGAGCGGATCTCATCCCCGTCGAGCATCGTCGTGGAAAATGAAGGTTCTGTCTGTCCACTCTGCCCGATTTGCCAGCTCTCTTCCTCAGGGTCCGGCAATTCAACAATTCCCTCTTCAATAGCTTTGTCCGAGTAAGTACCGGTTACGTCAGAACCGTTCGTAATCAATATTTCAGTAACGTATCCACGTTCGATATACTCCAGAAACGTACTGTATTTTATTCGTTCCGTATTTTCGGACGGGATGATAAAAAAGTTGATCCCTATCAAGACTGCGAACAGTACAAGATAGATCCATATAAAGCGGGGGGCTTTCGGAGACTCGTTCCCGGCTTTCGAAGGCTTCTTCCCGGAATTTTCTTTTTTCTTTTTTGACATCTACTTGGTTTCAGAATAATATGAAAACAGACGGTAATATAGTGTTTTTTAGACTCTCTTTCCGTGTTGGATCACCCGATATACGCTGAAGTGCGGTCAATATACCGCAATCACATGCTGTTTGGTTCAGGGTTCATGCAACATCTGAAGTCTGTTGGGCTTAGATGATTGTCACGAGGGGACGTCAGACTTCCTGGTTTATTGAAACGTATCGGGACGCACTTGCTTGCCTTCACCTGTTTGAATGAAAATCCCATTCTCTCTGGAGGTCAGTTTTCCGATTACTGCAAAATCCTCGAATTCACTCTTCAATTTTTCAACATCGCCTTCAGCAAGCGTAAAAAGAAGTTCGAAATCCTCTCCGCCATAAAAAGCATAACGGTCTACATCCTCTTTCATTTCATCGGCAACCCTGCGTGTTTCCAGTGCGATCGGGACAGCCGGTGCAAATAGTTCGCAGCCTGTCCTGTTCTCGTCACATAAGACCTGAACTTCGTTCATCAACCCTTTTGTGACATCCATCATCGATCCGGGCAGGACTCCGCATCTTGCCAGTGCTTCCGGAAATGCACTCGGGGCTCTTGGCATTAATTGCCGCTGAACCACATATCTGTACTCCTCAAGCTCTGGCTGAAAATCTCCCATACCCATCTCTTTCCAGGCTTGCTTCTCCCTGAGAAGAATACGCAATCCTGCCATCGCTCCCCCCAGATCCCCGGTAACACAAAGCAGATCCCCTTCTGAGGCGCCGTTGCGATAAACTATTTTTTCCGCGTCTCCCCACCCTGTTGCATGGACAGAAATACCCAATATCTGATGGGAAGCAGTCGTATCTCCGCCGGTGATCTGAACCTGATACTCCTTGCAAGCTGCATCCATCCCTTCATATAGCTGCTCTACCATTCCGACCGAAATCTTGTTGGGAACTGCAATAGCAACAGTCAGAGTGACCGGGTTGGCATTCATCGCCAGGATATCGCTAATACCGGCTGTAACGACCTTAAAACCGAGATGGGCAAGAGGCGTATAGACCAGATCAAAATGAACACCCTCCAGAAAAATTTCCGAAGAGGTCAGAATCAGTCTGTCCTGCCCGGAAGGTTTCAGCACAGACGCATCATCCCCAATTCCCCTGACAACTTCACTGCGGGCAAATCCACTCTTGTTTGACAGCTTCTGAATCAGGGATGAGAAGCCAATATCATGTATCGTTTGAAAATCAGGTTCAGCCATAGTATCCAAAAAAAAAGGCAACCTTCACAGCGTACGCTGTAAAAGATGCCTTTTCAAATTACTGTACATTTACGTCGTTCAGTTATCCCGCAGCGTAGAATAATTGATTCGAAGTGTATTCGCTTCACGTAGCTCCTGCTGGACGTCGGTAACGATACCCATCTCCGCGTCACTATCCACACGTAGCGAAACTATCAAACGTGGTGTTTCCAAAAGCTTGTCATACATCAACTGACGTATGGAAGCCAAATCTTCGACCAGAGAGTCGTCAATCTGTACTCTGGTTTCACCAACCTGCCCGCCTCCCAGCAGTTCCGGGCCGATATAGATATAGCTTACGAGCCGCTTCTGTTCGATCTTCTCAATGTTTTCCGCCCGGGCATAATCGATCTGCACCTGCAGTTCGACCTCCCGCAAAACGGTCGTCACCATAAAGAAGATCAGAAGCATGAACACGATATCCGGCATCGCCGAAGTAGGGATGTCCTGTTCTGTTTTTGCTGACTTTTTCTGAAAATGTGCCATTATTTACCCTTCATCAGGTTCTGCAAATGAAATTTGTTTGGGATAGAGCTCCCGGATCTGCTCATATTGAGCACTCCCTTCCTCCAGTGCGCTGAACGGGACGCCAAACCTCTCCATGGATGCCTGATTACGCAGCTCGTTGTACGCTCCGGTCACTTCATCAATCATGGAGATATAGATATTGTAAGGTGTCTGACGGCCGGTCTTGATCGACACAACCGCATCATCCGGACTGACAGAGAGATTCGGATCGTTGTTCGGATTATCAACAAACTCGATTACGCGATCCCGAACTTCAGAGACGGACGCCTGTTCATCATCCAGCAATACCAAACCGGCATCATTCACCAGAATCCGCAGCATGTTTCTTTCCAGCACAGGAGGTGGTTCGATATTTTCGTCAGGCATCGGAGGCAGCTGAAATCCGATCCCCGTATCGACGTCAATCGTGGTTACAACCAGGAAGAAGATGAGGAGCAAAAAGGCGATATCAGCGAGTGATGACCCGTTGATTTCACCCATGTCCCGGCTTTTCTTTTTCTTAATCATGGAAACTCAGAGTTTAATGGTTCCTTTTAACCCGGTTAAGGCGATCGAAAGGATCATCGCTCCCATCAGGATCAGCATCGTGACGATTCCACCCTGATCCAGAGATCCGGTTGCACCATATGCAATTCCGAAAATCAGGAACGGGATAACCATCACGATCACCTTTTTAAGGTCCGATTTTCCAAGAGTGATACTGCGAATGCCCGAGACAATCATGCCGACGACTCCAATACCGAGTAGCCCGATTCCCAGACCTAAAAATATGATATCAGCCATTGTACAATCCTCAGTTGATGGTTGTGATTAGGCTTGGTCGCCAGCGTCTTCGCCCGGCGCAATGATCTGCTTGCCTTCTCTGAGTGCGATCAGGGAGTCAAGAAGTGTAACAGCTCCCTCTTCCATCTCGACAATCAGCCGGTCAATTTTGGAAACGCAATAGTTATATCCAACCTGAAGGATAATACCGGCCATCAAACCGCCTGCTGTTGTAAGAAGGGCTACCTTGATACCACCGGCGACAATACTGGGTGAGATATCGGCTGCAGCTTCAATAGCATCGAACGCCTCGATCATACCAACAACCGTCCCGAGAAATCCGAGCAGAGGGGCAATCGAAATGAATAGTGACAGCCAGACCAGCCCTCTTTCCAGAAAGCTCATCTCAATGGAGCCATAGGTGGATATTGCTTTCTCAGCTGCTTCCATCCCTTCGTCTGCACGCATCAGGCCAGCCTGAAATACGGATGCAACCGGGCCACGAGTTTTGGAACAAAGTTCGGAGGCAGCTTCAATACCACCTTCTTGCAATGCTTCCTGAACCTGCAGGATAAATTTTCGTGTGTTGATATCAGCGAGGTTCAGCGTAATAATACGCTCAAGAAAAATGGCCAGACCCAGGATCAGTGCGATCAAAACGGGCCACATCCAGTCTCCACCTTCGTTGAATTTTTCTACAATTACATTAAAAAAGCCAGCATCAGCTCCAGCCTGAAGCAAAAAGAGAGCTATTGATGATGTCATAGATTACTCCACTTATATGTTTCGGTTTTAGGGCTTAACAAGAATGCAAAATGATAGATCATTTCAAACTAAATGTCAAAGCAATGAAGAGCGCGAATGCAATTTTCATAACCCAATGCAAATGACCTTATCACAAGCGTAATAATAACCGGAATTTATGAGTCTTTCCAGTATTAAAATTACTTTTCAAATCCCTTTCAGAACGGCTGTTTTGCCGGTTTTTTTAAAAGCGCTTCCGATTTTGTAATAACAT
>JBBDRW010000187.1:0-67954 GCA_040905265.1 Balneolaceae bacterium
GGAGGGCCTTGTCCTGGTCATTTCACCATTGATTTCTCTGATGCAGGACCAGGTTGAACAGTTGCAGCAGGCAGGTATACGGGCTACGTTCATCAATTCAATGATCCCGGCGTATGAGACTGAGCAACGTCTGGTGAATGCGCGGAACAATATGTACAGGCTGATCTACGTAGCACCTGAACGGCTTGATACCATTCTCTGGAAAAATATGGCCCCGGACCTGAATATCGCTCTGGTTGCAGTTGATGAAGCGCACTGTATCTCTCAGTGGGGACACGATTTCAGGCCTGCCTATCGTACCATCCGGACAGCTCTTGATTACCTTTCTGATGAGACCCGATGGATGGCTCTCTCTGCAACAGCGACCCCTGAAGTCAAACAGGATATTGTTGAAAACCTTCAACTCAGAGAGCCGGTCATTGTTGCAAAAGGGTTTGACAGGGCGAATCTGCTCTGGTGGGTGAGCCAGGTTGAACGGAAAAAGGAACAGCTGTTGGCGGCCGTCACCAGGGGTGTTGAGAAAGGGAGTGGAATCGTCTATGCGGGAACCCGCGAACAGTGTGAAAAATGGGCGTCGGAGTTTACCAGAAGGGGTATTGAATCGAAAGCCTACCACGCCGGATTGAATGGAGAAATCCGGCAGTCTGTCCAGGCCGGATGGATGGATGGTGATTTTCCTGTTGTTGTGGCGACCAATGCATTTGGTATGGGAATTGACAAACCAGACTGCCGGTTTGTGATTCACCTTGAGATTCCATTCACTACCGAAGCGTATTATCAGGAAGCGGGACGTGCAGGAAGGGACGGCAGCCGGGGATACCCACTGCTGCTCTACAAGGAGTCGGATTACCACAAAGCAAAATCCAGAATCATTCGCTCCTATCCGGATCTTGAGACAATGATTCAGGTCTATGACGCACTTTGTGACGAGCTCTCCCTTGCTGTCGGGAGTATTCAGGAAGAAGCGGAGTTGGTACCCGTGGCGTCGGTTGCACGTCGAGCTTCACTCTCCCAGTCGGCAGTCCACTCTTCACTCCGCGTACTTGAACGGCTGCTGATTATCGAGGTTCTTACACACAGTGAACCGAGGCTGGGTATCCGGTTTATCGTCAGTGAAGAGGTGCTTCGTGATGCGATTCAATCCATGAAGCCGGCCAAGGCTGACTTTCTGGATCTTCTCTTTCGCCAGTACGGCCCGATGTCGTTTCGTCAGCTACACTATCTTGACGTCTCCTATCTGACAACGAAACTGAATGTCTCAAGAGATAAACTGGTCAAAGCGGTTCAGCTGTTTTCGGAACAGGACAAGTTGCTTGTTTACCAGCTGGCAGACAGGGAACCACTCATCCGGTTGTGTGAATCCCGTATGGGCCGGCTCTCCGTCACCCGGGAAGAGGTGGAGCACTATCGGGGCGTTCTGCTAAAGAAACTGGAGTATATGAAAGGATATGCGGAGAGTACCGGCTGCAGAGAGGTCTATCTGAGATATTATTTCGGAGAGACTGATGCCCGGCCCTGCGGACATTGTGACAACTGTCTAAAAAAGAAGCAGCAACATACAGAGCTGTTGCCGGATCTCTCGGCTCTCAGAGAGGTATTGAGAGAACCGAAATCGATTCAGAGTCTCACAGCGGACTTGGGAGCTTCTCCAGAGGATGTAAAGCGCTGGCTCCAGCTGTTGATCCGGGAGGAACGGGTCGTGATTGTCGATGAGGAACATGGGCTCTACCAATGGGCGGAACAGTAAGCGATACCGGCTTCAAAAAGCCTCCTCAAAGAGAGTCTGGCGGTTGCGATTCGTCACGATTTCTCATCCGGTTCAGGTACGCTTCACGAGCTTCTTGAAGCGCTTCACGCTCATTGGCCAGCTTTTCCCGTATCACATCGATCCGTTCCAGCTGTCGGGCAGGGTCACGCTGGTAATATTGATGAATCATACTGAACTCTTCACTGGTCAAATTGTAACGGTCGAACAGGGCATTCATCATACTGTCCCGCTTCTCTTCCAGCTCATCCAGTTCCACCATATACTGCACCATAAAGACTTCAACCAGAAGGTCCTGGTATTCAGGTTCGGAGATCATCTTCTCCGGAGGAGCCGGCTCACTGTTGCATCCGACGACAATAAGCAACAGGATGGAGAGTATCGTCTTACGCATTTTCATTCGGTGGCTTGGGGTTTAACGGACGCATTACGATCTCATTGATCAGCATATTGTCGGGTGTTTCGAGAAGGTGTATCAGTGCTTTGCTGAATGCTGCCCCGATGCCACTACTGGCACCGGTGACGATGGCTATTTTGTTTGATAGTTGCATAAGTTCATCTGGAGTTGGATTTTGCTTCGTACGATCCGGGTATTCTCATCCGGTTGCTTATTTGCTACTAAGGGTGAAAAGTATGAATCATTCAAACAGAATTCATGTCTGAACTTTATATCGATGTCGGTAATACCTTTATCAAGGCTGCCCGCCGGGCAGAAGGTCGCTGGTCTGTTGATTTCAGGGGAGAGATCGATGACCCTGACCCTTTTTACCGCTGGCTCGGCAGCCAGGACGATCCAACGATCACACTTTGTAGTGTCGTTCAGAGAATAACATCCCGGCTGGAATCAACATTCCCTCAGGGAAGCGGCAGGCTGGAAGTATTGCGAACAGCGCAGATACCGGATGCCATGCTCTCTTACAATACTCCTGAAACCCTTGGAATGGATCGTTTTTTAGCTTGTCTGGGTGCCAGAAGCCGCAGTGGGTCGTCTGTTGTAGTCATAGACTCCGGATCAGCCTGTACGGTCGATTACATGACAAAGGAGTCGGTATTTATGGGTGGTGTGATCATGCCGGGAATAGAGTTGATCCGGCGTGCAGCAGCCGATGCATTGGAGGAGCTTCCAGAGAGCGACCTGCTCATCCCCGGTGAGTGGCCGGGAAAATCGACTCTGGATTGCCTTCGATGGGGAGTTTCCGGTGCATTTATAGAAGCAATCCGGGGATTTTTGAATCGTTTTGCATCGACATACGGCACGTTTGACCTGTTTCTTTCAGGCGGCGATGCAGAGAGGATCTATCACGCGATCAGCAGTGAATTTCATCCGGTGCACGATCCACACCTTCTGTTTGACGGAATGATGGCATTTAAACAGCTTAATGTGCAGTAAATTCCGAAATACAGGGTACAAATGTGCAGCCACCTCCGGATATTGGTTAATACAGGCTTTCCGGTCTGTTTTTGGATTATCCTGACAGCCGGTCAGCCTCCGTTTCAATCGCCTTCTCAATTCGAATCCTGAGCTGTTCAGGAGCCGGAGCTCTCGGCATTCTTGTCCGGATGATCCATCGGATACGCACCATGCTCTTGTAAAGAGACCGCAATTCATCGTCCAGTTTCAGATACAATTCGAAGGAATCATACTGGTCACAGTCTGCTTCTCCGTCTATGACCCTGGGAAGTAGCTGATAGGCCTCGTTTTTGCTTAATAACTTCATAGATCGAAACCGTTTAAAAGCCTGAATGTTCCATCTGGCTGGAGTATCCGGCGAGAGTCAAACAGTATGGTTTAGCTATAACATGGATCAGCTCTGAACGGTTCCGGTCACTGTTCATGCCGCCGGATCAATTCAACAGCATGTCGTGCCGAAAGAAGTACAAGAGGAATACCTCCGCCTGGATGAGAACCTCCGCCTGTCAGGTAGAGCCCGTTGATCTCTGCAACCTTGTTTCTCGGTCGGAGAAAAGCGGCAAGCCGGCTGTTGGAGGATCGGCCGTATATGCTTCCCCGGTGAGAGAGAAAGCGTCTCCTGAAGTCAACAGGGGTAATCACCTGGCGAAAACGTATGGATTCACGGATACCTGAAAGTCCTTTCAGGTCCAGCATATTCAGGATCTTGTCTGTATAGCTTTCTCGAATTTCGTTCCAGTCCTGGCCCTCTCGGACCCAGGGGGCATTTACCAGGATAAAGAGGTTTGAGCCTCCCTCAGGGGCATCCGATGGATCCGTATGAGAAGTATTTGCAATGTAGATTGTCGGGTCATGCGGAAGTATGCCCCGCTGGAAAATATCTGCAAATTCACGTCTGTAATCGGTGGAGAAGAAGATGGTATGGTGTCTGAGCAGATCCCAGTTTCTGTCTGTGCCCAGAAGCAGAACAAACCCGGAAGAGGAGGGTTCGGCTCTCTTCAAACGTTGAATTTTGCCGGTTGAAACGGCGGGTGTCCCGAGAAGTGAGGTCAGGGTTTCTGTTGCATCAGAGTTGGATATAACCAATTTTGAGTCAAATGTTGTCCCATTTTCCAGCAACAGGCCGGTAACCCGGTTCCCTGACGTTCGAATCTTTTGCACACCGGTTTGAAACCGGAATTTCACCCCCAGTTTTCCGGCGAGTCTGTAAAGCGATTCTGCGATCCGGAACAATCCGCCCTTGACATAAAATCCTCCCTGGTTGAGCTCAACGTGCGGTATCACATTCAGTGTCGCTGGAGCCTGAAAAGGAGAGGAGCCGTTATAGGTGGTAAATCTCTTGAAAAACTGGCGGAGATAGGGGGAGTGAAATTCACGGTCTATCCGGCTGGAAACCGTGCGGAATGCATCGATCCTGCACATGTCTGTAAGCCGAAGATCGGCCAGGTCACGGAGTTGGTAGAGCGGGTTGAACAGAAAGGCTCCGGAAGTTCGGATATAGAGACGTTGGCAGTATTCCAGGAACTGCCGATAGGCATCGGCATCCTCCGGAGCAAACCGCTGAATCTCTGCCACCGAGAGTCCGGGATTCCTGAAGTTGTCAAACCGTGTGCCGTCCGGATAGAGGTATCGGCAGAGCGGTTCAGGTTCCAGGAGGGTCAGGTAATCGCCAGGCTTCTCACCACAGCTCTCAAAAAGCTCATTCAGGACATCAGCCATTGTCAACAGGCTCGGGCCGGTGTCAAACCGGTATCCGTCTTTTCGGATCTCCTGCATTTTGCCGCCCGGCCCGTCGTTTTTTTCAAACAGGGTTACCGGGTGGCCAAGGAAAGCAAGCCGGCAAGCTGTTGCAAGCCCTCCAAGGCCGCAACCGATAATAGCGGCCGGACTCTTCTGTTTCATCATAGGGTATCTGTAATCAGTGCGGTTTCAGAGCCAGGCTGGCTACCGCTTCGATATGGTACGTCTGGGGAAACATGTCGACCGGTTGTACCGTTTCAATCTCATAGAGCTCTTTTAACTCTTTCAGATCCCGGGCCATTGTAGAGGGGTTACAACTTACGTAGACAATTCTCGGACTTTTTACGTCAAGCAGCTGGCGTACAACATCCGGGTGCATTCCCGATCGGGGAGGGTCCGTTACAATACAGTCCGGCCGGCCGGCACGTTCCAGCAGTTCAGTTTTGAAGGTGTCTTTCATGTCTCCAAGCAGGAATTCCGTGTTGGATACGCTGTTTTCAGAAGCATTGGTACGGGCATTTTCCACAGCTACCTCAACGAGTTCTATACCGAGAACTTTGTCTGCGATATCTGCCAGATAGAGGCTAAGTGAACCGACACCACAGTAGAGATCGTAGAGAATCCTTCTCTCTCCACGCAAAACGAAGTTACGTGCGATTCCGTATAATTTTTCAGCCTGTTTGGTATTTGTCTGAAAGAATGCATTGGCATCGATCCTGAAGGTGTGATTCCCGATTCTGTCTGTAATGTGTCCAGGGCCGAAAAGTATCTTCTCGTATCTGCCAACGGCCGTTGGATTGGGCTGGTCATTGATATTCTGTATGATGGTTGTGATCTCCGGAAACTCGTTCAGCAGATGGTTCGACAACGTCTCCATCAATTCAGTCTCCTCTGCATACGTTACGAGATTTACCATCCACTCATCCGTATGGTGTGAATTGCGAATAACCAGGTGACGCAGAAACCCCCGGTTTTTGGCTGTATTAAATGCAGGAATCTTATTTCTGATGCAATAGGAGCGTACTTCGTCCAGCAACCGGTAGGAGAGAAGAGGCTGCAGATGACACTCATTCAGATTGAGAATTTTGTCATAACGGCCCGGTGCGTGCAGGCCGGCAAACAGGCCGGTATCATCTACAAATTCATCCCTGCGGATCTCCTCATCACTCAGCCAGCGCCGGGTTCCGAAACTGTACTCCATCTTGTTACGGTAGTAAAACGGGTTGTCACACCCCAGGATTGGTGAAACAATGGATGAGTCCAGATGGGCGATCCGTTCCATATGGTCCCGTACCTGCTGCTCTTTGAATTCAAGCTGACGGCCATACGGGAGGTGCTGCCAGGAACAGCCTCCGCAGTGAAATGCATGGCTGCAAACCGGTTCAATCCGGTCCGGAGAGGGATGGGTCACTTCCAGTACTTTTGCTTCAAGGAAGTTTTTCTTTTTACGGACAATGCGTGCAAGAACCTTGTCTCCGGGAGCTGTGCCTGGTACGAAAACTGCCATGCCGTCGAGTTTGCCAACTCCTTTCCCCTTGAAGGCGGCGGATTCGATGGTCAACTCTACATCGGTACCTTTTTTAATGGACATGGATCAGGAGATCTCCTCTTCGTAATAAGTTTTAAATTGAAGGGAGAAGGCTGTTTTCGTATCGGTTACATCGACCAGTTTTTGAGTCGTCCGTTTCAGCTGTTTCATGGCAATGGTCGAGACATTTTCCAGAAATTTTACAGCGATATCCGGATGTCTCTTTTTAAGCGTTTCAAAATCAGGCTTGAAGAAACCGTTCAGGGTACAGTCTGTGAGGCATTTGGCTGAGGACATACGCCGGAGTTCATACCCGATCGAGAGCATGCCGAATGTGTCGGGTGCGTCCAGGTCGAAGGTGATATTCCCGGTTTTGGCATCTTCCAGATTATTGACAACGATCAGTTGTACCCTTCCGGATTCGATAAAGTACATTCCTGTACCCGGATCATTCTGATAGTAGATATACTCGCCCTCCTTGTATTTGCGGCGATGGCAGAATTGGAGAAATTCATATTTTTCGAGATTGGTAAAATTTCTCAGGAATCTGGATTTAAGCATCAGATTTCCTTGCTCTTTAATCCTCATAAGAGATCTCTTGTTAAACATAATAGGGCTTCTTCCTCTCTGCCGGTGGTTTAAAATGAGTGACCGATTCCAAAACTGAAATACATGTTTCGATTTTCCAGCCAACCCAGCTGCAGGTCGTGTACCCGGAATGCAAAATCAAAACGTGCTACAATATACTCCCAGTCCATACGAACTCCGAATCCGGAACTGACTGCAATTTGGCGATAAAAACGGTCAAAATAAAATTTGCCGTCTTCGAGAATATTGACATTATCCTGGTCATGAAAACTGTTTCTTGGGCCATACCAGACGTTTCCGGCGTCGCTGAACCCGGCAAGATACCAGTCTGCCGACAGAAGATCGTGAAACATAATTTGGCGGTATTCCAGAAATGCGGCCAGCTTTATCTCACCTCCGTTAATCGTCACTTCATCCGGCCGAATCTCACCCGGCCCGAGCCGGAACGGCGCCCAGCCCCGAATGTCATTGCTCCCTCCGGCAAAGAACCGGCGGCTTAGTGGAATCGTCTCACTCTCATTGTATGGGTGTGCATATCCTGCAAATCCACGCCAGGCGAGTACCGACTCCGGGCCGATCGGGTGATACCGCCGGTAGTCCAGAGAGAATTTGATGAACTGGCTGTAACCGAGAGAATTTCCAGAAAGCCCGAGGGGTGAGGGGAGGGTTCCGTTAATCTCACCGGCGCTGAACAGGTAGCGATCCATCAGGTAGGGAAGGTTCCCGCCGATAGAGAGGGAGTATTCACTGAAATATCCGTAATCCCGTTGGATCAGATTGGTGTTTTGACTTCGCAGTGTGTATCGGATAATGGAGGAGAATTGCGGACGAAAATCCTCCTCTATCCTTAAAAATTCAAAGGAATCTTCGCCAAATTCATCGATCAGGTTCTGACGGAACTCCGACGATGGGTCAGTATCAATAATGTCCAATTCAATCAGGTCGAGAAAACTTGAATAGCGGTCTGTATGGGGAACTTCATACCGCAGGTTAAACCGAATATCGGAATTGATGTCAAAATAGAGTTGATTTGATTGACTATATGTAAGGCTGTATCGTGTACGGCCACTGGTAAAGAGCGGGCGTTTATCCAGTGTTGCAAACGGAAAGTTGAGTCTCGGGACCGTATATTCTGTTCGTGCTTCGTAGCTCTGAAATATTTGTGCACCGGATGTGGTTTGTGATTCGGAATCTCTCGGCGCAATTTCTCTTAGTGTTGAAGAGGTGACATATTCAAGGCTTGTATTGAAACCGATAGTCAGGTTTTCTGCGCGGCCGAATAGATTGTTATTACTATAGTTAATACCGGCGCCGGTTCCAAAACCGTACCGCCTCATTCCGAAAAATTCGGTTCGGATCGAATAGCGTGGGAGAGTTTGCAGGTCAAAGTAGACAGGAATCTCGGAGTTGGAGTAGTCCGGAAGTGACCCCTCCTCACTAAGCCCGAATCGGCGAATTGTCATCATGCCGAGGTTCTGAAATTCATTGACGCTTTGAAGGTAGAGGGAGTTGTTGAATCTGTCTCCGGGCTGAAAGAGTATCTGGTCGGTAAGGAGGTCAAATTCGGTCTGTGCAGTCGTATCTTTCTCGATATAGATGGTTTTCCCCCCTTCGGTAAATGGTGGTTCGCTCAGGGTCTGGGTCTGGGTGTACTCTTCACCCCCTTCCGGCCCGGATAACCGGATATGGAGGTCACCAAACGTATAGGGAGTCCCGGAAGCGATCAGAAACAGCACATTGAGTAACTGGGGATCAACCGAATCTCTGCGTATAAGGGCTCGCACGGAGTCTCTCTGGACCGATGCATATCCGTTGTTACGCATAAAATTGATAATCCTGGTCTGCTCTTCACGAAGCTGCTGGGCATTGTAGCGTACATCGGTTCGAAAGGTAGTGTCGTCAACCGCCTGCTGGCTGAACCGGTTATTCATGTAGAAACTTTCCAGTAATTCCGGGTTTTCAAACTCCGGAACGCCGGTATAGGAGATTGATTGGATCCGCGATGGAGGCCCCTCATCGATCAGGAAAGTCACTTCCACCCGTTCCGGCCTGTACTCAACGATGGTTGTATCAATGGCAGCCTCAAAGAAACCGATATTCTCATAATAGAGCCGGATTCTCTCCATATCATTTCCGAGTACACTTCGGTTCAACAGGGCCGGAGACTCTCCGAAACGGCCGGTCAGCTGCCAGATATAATACCAGGGGGTAAATCGTGGTATACCCAGAAACTCCCGGTTGGTTTGAGTCCGTATCAGGCCGCGTAACGTCGCATTCCGTATATGTTCATTTCCGGTAAACCGGATTTTTCGTACAACCTCCCCGTCCTCTACTTCCTGAAGTCCGGCCTCCCCGTTTTGAAATGCAAACAGGAGACCGTTTCCTGGCTGTATCGGAGCGATAAACAGGAGCAGAAGAATCAGAATCCGAAGAGAATCAGTCAGTGACATCATATTGGAAATCGGCCGTTCTGTTAACGGCCGGCCGGCAGAGGGGGGGATTAAACGTCATCGTAATCGAAGCCTTCATCCTCCTCTCCATGGAAGAAGTCCTCTTTTCGTATATAATCGGGCCAGATATCTTCAATACCCTCATAAATCGTCTCTTCTCCCTCTTCAATCTCCTCGAGTTCGTAAAGATTGTCAATAAGCTGTTGTGAGAGGCCGTTTCTCTCCGCCCACTCGATTAATTCATCACGGGTGGCGGGAAAAGGGGCGTCATCTAGTGAAGCAGCTAGTTCTACAGTCCAGATCATGTGTTTAGTCGGTTGTTAAGAATCTTTGAAGTTTCATTGGTTGCTATAAAAGATATGCACAGCAAAAAAGCAAGTGATACTGTAAAGAATTTTTTAATTTATTCGTTTCATTCACTAACGGTCTCTGAAATATTTTTTATCTTGAGAGGCAGGAGGCGTTGCAAAAACAGTTTTTGCAACGCCTCCCGTTAATGAATTGTTTCATCATAACCATTTAAACCTGGGAATATTTTATGGGAATCGGCGGAATGGAATGGGTTCTGGTTGCAATGGCAGTTTTGCTTCTGTTTGGTGCTAAACGGATTCCTGAACTGGCACGTGGCCTCGGGCAGGGGATCAAAGAGTTTCGCAAGGCATCGGATGATATTCGCAAGGAGATAGACCGGGGCCAGCGGGACGTCATGGAATCGACAAAATATAATATCGGTGACGAACGGAGGGAAGATAAACAAAGCGGTAGTAAAACACCGTCAAATCCTGAAAAAGAGAAAAGTGCGGTTACAGGAGATGAAACTGGCTCAAAACAGCCTGAATCAACGCCAGAACGTCATAATCATAGCGACTAATTCCTGATACACAGACAGAATGGATGTACGCAAGATACGGGATCTGCTAAAGCGGGGAGAACTTTCACTGCCTGAAATAACCGATGGATACCTTGAAACCATAGAGCAGGCAAATACAGAAATCAATGCTTTCATCTCTGTCGATTCCTCCGGCGCGAAAAGCCGTGCCTCAGAGATCCAGAAGAGGGTAGAGAAGGGAGAAGCAGGGCCTCTGGCTGGCCTGGTACTTGGAATCAAGGATATTATCAGCGAAAAAGGGAAAACGACAAGCTGTGCATCCGGAATTCTGAAAACGTTTGAGAGTGTCTATGATGCCACGGTGATTCACAAACTCCGGGATGCGGACGCGTTGATACTGGGGCGCCTCAATATGGATGAATTTGGAATGGGTTCTTCCAATGAAAATTCAATCTATGGCCCGGTCCGTAACCCGCACAACCAAAAGGCGGTGCCGGGAGGGTCAAGCGGCGGAAGTGCAGCAGCTGTCGCTGCCGGTATGTGTAATGCAGCAATAGGTTCCGATACGGGCGGGTCGGTTCGACAGCCCGCATCGTATTGTGGGGTAGTAGGCCTGAAACCTACCTACGGCCGGGTCTCTCGATATGGGCTTGTCGCATACGCCTCCTCATTCGATTGTATCGGCCCGATCACGTCAACGGTGGATGACGCAGCCACTCTGCTGCATGCCATCGCCGGGTTTGACCCTCATGACAACTCTTCGTCTGAAAAACCGGTACCTGATTATACTAAACAGATGAAGGAGGAGTATACCCTGAAAGTCGGCGTGCCTGCAGAATATTTCGGTGAAGGGCTGGATGATGAGATCCGAGAGATGATCAACGGGAAGCTTGAACAGCTTGAGAGGGACGGAAAGGTGGAACTTCAGCCGATTACCCTCCCCCATATGAAGTATAACATCGCGACGTATTACATACTTGCTACTGCTGAAGCTTCCAGTAATCTTGCCCGTTTTGACGGGATTCGATATGGCCACAGAACGGATTATCCATCATTAAAAGAGGAGTACTTCTCGGAGCGTAAAGAACTTGAACAGTCGATCCGGGAAAGCAGCGGCCAGGAGCGTGAAACTCTTTCAAAAGAGCTGGAAAAACTGGACTCTCTTCTGGTGCGGGTCTATAAAAAATCCAGGACCGAAGGGTTTGGAGAGGAGGTGAAACGACGCATTATGCTCGGTACTTACGTATTGAGTGCAGGGTATTACGATGCATATTATGCAAAAGCACAAAAGGTGCGGCGGCTGATCCGGCAGGATTTTATGGATGCATTCCGGGAAGTAGATGTGATCGTCTCTCCGACAGCACCGACCACAGCATTTGATCTTGGATCCAATATTGAAGACCCTGTTCAGATGTATTTGAATGATGTTTATACAACCTCTGCGAATCTGGCAGGGATCTGCGGAATCAGCGTGCCTGCCGGAACCCACTCCAACGGACTTCCGGCCGGCGTTCAGTTCATGGCGAATGCTTTTGAGGAGGGCAAGATGCTAAAAGCGGCCTACCTGACAGAACAGTTACAGTGAATCCGTCAGTTTCAACAGTGTTGTTCCTGCTCGCTCTCTCCGGATGGCTGCTATCCGGTTGCGAAACCGGGGAACCCAGGTTCTCATTGGAGAAGCAGGGGCGGGAGGTGCCTGTTTTTTCAGCTGGCAACGCCTATCACATCATTGAACAACAGCTTTCAAACGGCCCGAGAAATCCCGGCTCGGAAGGACATCGTAGTACGAAAGAGTATCTTGAAGAGAAACTGAGAGAGTATGCAGGGAGTAATTCAGTATTTGTTCAATCCTTTCAACATCAGGGATATAATGAAGAGGTGCTGGAGATGTATAATCTGATTGCTGCGTTTGAACCAGCACGTAACGACCGTATTTTGCTTGCTGCTCACTGGGATACACGCCCGAGGGGAGAAGAGGATCCGGATAGGCCGGAAGATCCGATTCCAGGTGCCGATGACGGTGGAAGCGGAGTAGGTGTATTGCTTGAACTTGCCCGGATATTTCATGAGAACCCGCCCCCGGTGGGTGTGGATATTATTCTCTTTGACGGAGAGGATTTTGGCCGTTCCGGAGATCTTCAGAACTACTTTCTTGGAGCCCGATTCTGGGGCAACAACCCTCCGGTACCCGGCTATCACCCACGGTTCGGAATTCTGCTTGACATGGTAGGAGGACAGGGGGCTCAGTTTCTCAAGGAGAGGCACTCCTTGCAATTTGCCCCCTTTCTGGTGGATGCGGTCTGGGAAACTGCTCATGATTTGGGATATGAAGGGTATTTTCCAGACCAGGAGGGTTCCTACATTTCGGATGACCATATGATTGTTGAGCAGTTGACCGGTATCCCCATGATCAACATTATTCACCATCGCCGGAATGAGAACGGGTCAGCTGCGTTCCCGGAGTATTGGCATACTCAACGGGACAATCTTGAGATCATTGACCGGAATACTCTCCAGGCAGTCGGTGATTTGATGACAGAATTGATTTATAACAGGATTGGTGGGAACAACCCGTAAGAAATGACTACGGACACCGTACTTCTGTTTTCTCTATTCCGTATTCTGTATTCTATACCATGCTCTACGTCAAACTCTCCCTCGACATATCGGACGTCTACCACGAAACTCTGATCTTAGAATTAATGGAGATGGATTTTGACGGGTTTGAACAGCTGGAAAACCAATTGATAGCTTACATTCCCCAACCTAGATTTCACGATGTAAGCAGGGAGCAGTTAGAACAGATGGTCCAACTGTTTCCGGAGATATCTTCCTGGGAATTATCTGAAGTCCCTGAAGAGAACTGGAATGCAGCCTGGGAGCAAACCCTTGAACCACAGGTAATAGGCCCTTTTCTGGTCAAACCGACATGGGCCGACTATCCGTACGATTCCAGCCAGATTCTGATTGAGATTGATCCCAAGATGTCTTTCGGGACCGGATATCATGCAACAACCCGTCTGGTTCTTGAAGAGCTTCCCCAACTTAATCTGCACGGAAAACGCATCCTGGATGCCGGTACTGGTACAGGTATTCTCGCGATTGCTGCCGTGAAACTGGGAGCTGCCAGCGCTGTCGGTTTTGACATTGATCCGTGGTGTGAACGCAATGCGCTGGAGAACAGAGCCATCAACGGGGTGGAAGAGCGTGTCAACATCTGTCTGGGTGGTATTGAAACGATTCCACCGGATTCCGATTTCGACCTGATGCTTGCAAACATTAACCGAAATGTAATCCTTTCACTGTTGGAGGAGTTTGTCTCCCGAATCCGGCAAGGAGGGGTGATTGTCGTCACGGGGATTTTGATAACAGACCGTGATACGGTGGTAGAAAGAGCTGAAACGTGCGGTCTGAAATTGATCTCGGAAAGGGATAAAGAGGAGTGGACCCTCCTCCGGTTTCAACGAACCTAGGAGTCAGGCTAACTCCACATCGCATGGTTGACGCGACAGTAGTTTTTTCTTGGTACTATTGTTATGTTCAATACCTGAAAATGCCTGTTAAACCAGTTGAACCTCTCGAATGGGATCATCTACAGAGAAGAATAAACCAGAACAACACCGTGAAGCCGCTTCGGAAAGCAGCCGTGAAGATGACCGGCTGGTTGCCAGGGCATCAGGCGGAGATGAGAAGGCGTACGCTGTATTGGTACAAAAGTACCAGAGAGCCCTCTACTATCATATCATCAAAATGGTAAAAGAGAAGGAGCAGGTGGAGGATCTTGTTCAGGAAGCGTTTGTGAAAGCGTTTGACAATCTCAGCTCATACAATACCGACTACGCATTTTCGACCTGGCTCTATCGAATTGCAACCAATCATACTATCGACTACCTCCGAAAGAAGAAACTGCAAACCTATTCGATCGATGATCCGGTATCAACCAAAGATGGGGATATGGAGGTACAGATCCCGGATCCAAATTTCGAGACGGACCGGGAACTTCTGAGAAAGCAGCGACAGGAGATCATTTCAAATGCCATTCAGGATCTTCCTGAAAAGTATCGACTGGTCATTGAAATGAGGCATATGGAAGAGAAGAGTTACCAGGAGATTACCGAACTGCTAGACCTCCCTTTGGGCACCGTCAAAGCCCATATATTCAGAGCCCGGGAGATGCTCTACAAGGCATTGAAAGATCGCCGTGATCAGTTTTAGGATGACAGGTTGTCTGCCACGATTCCGGCGGTCTGCTTGAATTTTTTATATTTTGCCCGCCGCACCGGAGTCCCTTCAAACAGACTGTTGTAGGCCTCTTCGGTAAGATCTCTCCACTTGCCTGCATCGGGCTTAAAGAGTTTTTCTCTGGGTTGAAGGTCTTCGATCCTTCCCTCTTTCGCACGGCTGTTCCACGGGCATACGTCCTGGCAAATGTCACACCCGAACATCCACTCACCAAGTTCTTTTCTGAACTCTGGCGGGATATTCTCCCGGAGCTCAATCGTCAGATAGGAGATGCAGCGGTTGCTGTCAATCCGGTAGGGTACATCCAGTGCATCAGTCGGACAGGCATCGATACACCGGGTACAGGAGCCGCAGTGGTCGAATGCCGGCGAGTCGTAGACATATTCTGTATCGAGTATGATTTCGCCGATCAGAAAAAACGAGCCGAGGCTTCGATTCAACAGATTGGTGTTTTTCCCGATCCAGCCAAGCCCTGCTTTTTCTGCCCACACCTTGTCCATAACCGGTGCTGAATCGACAAAAACACGCCCACGGACATCACCTGTCATCTCCGTGATATCCTGAAAAAGCCATTTCAACCTCTGTTTAAATACCTTATGGTAGTCTCTGCCTCGTGCATATTTGGCAATTTTCGGAGCATCCGGAATAGCGTCGTAGTCCAGATTCTTTTTGAAGTGATAGCTTGCCAAGACTGAAATCACACTTTTTGCACCGGGGACAAGCTTTGTCGGATCCGTACGTTTGTCGAAATGCCTCTCCATCCACTCCATGTTCCCATGCCTTCCCTCCTGAAGCCAGGCCTCCAGGCGTCTTGCTTCCTTATCGAGCGGCCCTGCCCTGGCAAACCCGCAGGCATCGAACCCGAGATCAAAGGCCCTTTGACGAACCTTTACAGTTGCGGCTAGTCGGTCCATGGTTTAGAATTCATGAGTCAGAATACAGACTCCTACTCAATAATATCGAGTAGCTCTACTTCAAAGATCAATACGGCTCCGGGCGGAATGATACTGCCGGATGGGGGCTGATTTCCGTATCCGAGATCCGGCGGGAGAAAGAATTCATAAGTAGAGCCGACTTCCATCAATTGAACACCTTCGGTCCATCCGGGGATTACGCCGCCAAGGTTGAATTGAACAGGATCATCGCGCTTGTAGGAGCTGTCAAACTCCTCGCCATTGATCAGGGTTCCGCGATAGTGCACCTGTACCTCAGAGTCTGCCGAAGGGGAGGGGCCGGCACCTTCTTCCAGAACACGGTACTGAAGCCCGCTATCTGTAACCATCACACCTTCACGTTCAGCATTTTGAGCCAGAAACTCTTCTGCTTCCTCACGGTTGACGGCCGCCTCTGCCTGTTGACGCTGCATAGAACGTTCCTGCATCTCCATTTGAAATGATTGAAGCGCGGCCTGCATCTGCGATTCGTCCATGGCCGGGTCCTGATCGGCAGTCTCGATTGAATGGCGAACGCCTGCTATAAAGTTATGGTAGTTGAAATTATCTACGCCCTCCGTTGCAAGGGAGCGGCCGTAGAAGTATCCGAGGCTGTAGCTGACCGAGTCGATGTTTGAACTAAATTCTGCCGGCTGGTCGATTTCGTCGGATTGGCAACTGGCAGCGGCGAGGGTATAAATAAGGAAAAGAGGAATTAGATATAGGAGATTACGTTTCATTATGTAAGATCAATCAGGTTTGTGGAAAAAACAGATTGTAAAGGTAGCATTTTTTAACTCCTTTAAAAAGAGGGAGAGGAGTCGGTACTGGCTGTCAAGCTGTCTCGATTTCCGCTTTGTATTCGATTTTGTCAAAGATTCTGATTAAATCTTTTTATATTAAAGGTTTGAAATAAAGAGCAGAAGGGTATGCAACCGTCGAAAGCGGATTGCCAATCTGGAAAGAACAAATAAACTACAGAATATACCACCATTGAAATTTACAGAACTGAACCTGAGTGAGCAGATGCTTGCCGGGCTGTCCGATGTTCAATTTGACGAGCCAACCCCGGTACAAGAGAAAGCGATACCACTCGTATTGGAAGGAAAAGACCTGATTGCCACTGCACAAACGGGAACCGGAAAAACCGGTGCTTTTGTCATCCCGATTATGGACCGGATTTTGAAAGGTGAGCAGGACGGGACCAAAGCACTGATCCTCTCACCGACACGCGAACTGGCGCAACAAATCGACGAACAGATCTTTGCGATCGGGTATCATACCGGTATCAGTTCGGCTACGGTAATCGGAGGAAGCGACTTCTCCGTACAGGCGAAAGCACTCAAAGCGGGAGTCGATATCATTGTAGCTACCCCCGGCCGTCTGATGGATCAGAAGAAGGTTGTCGATATCGACTTCTCTGACATTGAGTATTTCATACTGGACGAGGCAGACCGGATGCTCGATATGGGGTTCCTGCCAGATATCAAGAAGATCATCTCCTGGCTTCCTGAAAAGAGGCAAACCCTGCTCTTTTCGGCAACTATGCCGAAAGAGATTGAACGCCTGGCCTCCGCAATGATGAATGACCCGGTGAGTGTAGAGATTGCACGTGCTCAGGCGCCGACACAGGTGGAGCAACGGGCCTATATGGTCAAAAGCAATCAGAAGATCCCACTGATCAAGAGTATATTCAAGGATATCAAATGGGACTCCTGTATCATCTTTACGTCTACCAAGAAGGGGACGGATGAATTGCAGAGGCTACTGAAGAAAGAGGGGATTCAGGCGGCATCCATTCATGGAGACCGCTCTCAGGACGAGCGTAACAAGGCGTTGAATGCGTTCAAATCGGGGAAGTTTCCGGTGATTGTCGCGACCAACGTATTGGCCCGTGGTATCGATATCAAAGATGTTTCGATGATCGTCAACTATGATGTACCCAACAATACAGATGACTATATCCACCGGATCGGCCGGACCGGCCGCTATGACAAATCGGGGATTGCAGTTACATTCGTTACCCGGCGGGATGCGAAACTCTTCAGTGATATAGAGAACATCAAGGGAAATTCGATCGTGACGGTTTCACTACCGGACAATTACGGCGAAAACTCCCCCTTTTCCTGGAACGATACCGAAATAGGTGGCGGTGGAGAACCCTCGAAACGGCCTGCCGGCAGAACTCCGAAAGGGTCTGGCTCTTCTAATAAAAGAACCAAAAAACGGGAACCGGCCAAACAGGAGCGTTCCGGCGCTTCGAAAAATAAACCTTCAGAGAAGAAGGAGTCGAAAAAAGATTCAAATCAGAGGCCGGCTGACAAGGAAGAATCCGGAAAAAGCGAAAAGAGACAGGAGAAGAAGGAGACGGCTCAGAAGCGGCCATCAGAATCGAATGAAAGCCGGTCCGAAAATCAGAAGAAAGGCAAGACTGAAAACCGGGACAAAGGTAAAGAGGAACAACGATCTCCAAAATCTGAAAAACAGAAAGAGGAGAACTTTGAACAGTTGACAGGAACATTGCCGGTGGTTGAAAAAGCTGTCGAAAGGAACCGCAGAAGCAGGAAACCGTCAAAAGGGATTTGGGGCATCATCAAAAGTTTTATCCCGAAACGTAAATAACCTGGAGCGCTATGCAGAGGCTGACCTCCCTGTTGATATGGGCTGCAATCATCCTTCTGATCATCGCGTGGCTGCCGCTTCTTGCTTTGATCCGGCTGTTCGACCGTTCGGAAGAGCGCTATCAAACCGGCCGCTGGTTCCGGAAACTTGGCCTGGCCATCTCCAGGGTAAACCCAAACTGGAATGTGGCGCTGGAAGGGCATGAATCAATTGACGACCGGAATCCCTACGTCGTGGTGGGTAACCACCTCTCGAATGCCGATATTCCACTGATCTCCAACCTTCCCTGGGAGATGAAATGGGTGGCGAAGCGTGAACTGTTTAAACTGCCTCTGGTCGGCACATTGATGAAACTTGCAGGAGATATACCGGTCGACCGCTCCACGACTGCACAGAAGGTTTCGACGTTCAAGAAATGTGTCTGGTATCTCGACCGGAGCTGTTCCGTTATGTTTTTCCCTGAAGGAACCCGTTCCCGGGACGGCAGAGTGAGGAGCTTTTCACGGGGTGCATTTGATCTGGCAATCCGGGAGAAAATACCGATACTCCCCCTGGTCGTTGACGGAACTCAGGGGTGCCTTCCGAAAAACAGTTGGGTATTTCAACCGGATGTCTATGTGAAACTGAAGGTGCTCGACCCGGTACCGACCGACCAATATGAACCGGCTGATTCGGAGAAGCTGGCCGGGGAGGTCCGCGACAGAATCATTAGTCAGCTGATGGAGTGGAGAGGGCTACCCAGGGAAGAGGTCGACGGAGTACTTTAGTGTCGTGTCGACTTTCCCCGCATCGCATGGTTGATACGACACTAGTGTCGTGCCAGCCAAACTCTTGTGGAGCTCCGCCGGCTGGCGGAATCTTTTACTGTCTGGCTGCTTTTATAAAACAGCTACGTAGCTGGTTATACTACACTTTTACCTTGCTCTCCTGTCTGGGATCCATGTCATAGAGAGAAGAGACAGTGGCCTGAATCGTCTTGTACCACTCATTGCCGTACTTGTCGTTAATCTGGTAATAGTCGGCAAAATCCGGCCTTCTGACATTCATCTTCCACTCCTGATTCTTCGCCTTGAATACAGGGTCGATGTGAAGGAGTTCGTGATAAACCAGCATCTCTTTTGTGTCATTGTCCAGCATGTCCCACAGCTCGCCGGAGACCTCGATCAGGTAGTCGTTTCCGGAGTAGTACTTCACCTCACGGGTCGCCTTCATACACTTGGCGGCGCGTTGCTTGGAGATATTGGGATAGACGAGAAAATAGCCGAGTTGTGCCGGCCCGAAGTCGATGGCGTGCTTCTCGATAACCTGTTTCGCGATGGCTTCCACTTCGGGAGACTCCATCAACTGTTTTTCAGTAAGCCTGATGTCACCTTTTGGATCTAAAAAGTCGTTGTCTTGCATAGTTCATTATCGGTTGAGTCCTCGGTTTCGATGATTGACAGGGCGGCCCGGTTTTTATCCTGCATAAGCCGGACAGGCTCCGGTATGCGCTGTCTTTCCGTGCAGCCTTTTCAATTAGCTTGGAAGGGTCCTGGTATCAGTCGTCAGCCAGGCCGTTTGCTGGTGATATTGTGGCCGTGCACAGAGAGCCCTCCGAGAAATCGTCGGAAGAGGGATCCGGAGTGGTCAAACCGGACGATTGCCTGGGAGTGGCGTTCTAGCGTTTTGTCGACATTGTCTTCATCCACAATATCGATGATGACGATCTTCTGCAGTTTCAGAATTTTTTTGATCAGATAACGCTCCTGAGGAGTTGCGTAACGAGTACTGGAGTACGTGTACCCGGTGTAGGTTCCACAGAGGCGGTCTCCGTTTTTGAAATAGAGGATCCGCTCATCATCTCCAAGTGAGTCAAAGAGTTCATCAATCTTTTTGTAGGTCTCCTCTTCATGCAGCGTGACTACATCATGCATATCGATCTCAGTGACACTTTCGCCCCGTGCGGCTGCGATCGATTCGAGATAGGATCTCTTCCCATTCACCCAGGGCCCTGTGAGCAGGAGCAGGTAGTAGGAGGACGTGAGATTTACATTCTTGATCTTGTCGACCAAATCCCTGGCAGCCGGTTCATTTTGTTGGATCCTGTCACGAGTGGTAGTTGATGGCATAGGTTGTTCTCTTTCAAGTTGACGATCTCTCAAAATTAAACCTGTCGGGGCTATATCACAAATGTTTTGTCAGCCATATTCAAAGCATTTTGATTTTGAAATTACCTGCTCAAGTGTGGTTGTCGGTATGTCAGCTCTGATTGGCGGGAATTCTCTGTTCTCATTTCAGGAGGCGCAGGAGAGTGAAACTTTCCAATAGCTGTTTTCTTAGAGAGGAACTGTTCTTATATTTACAGCCCTAATACTCTTTTTTATACGATGCCCGGGTGGCGGAATTGGTAGACGCGCCGGATTCAAAATCCGGTGGTAGCAATATCGTGGGGGTTCGAGTCCCCCCCCGGGTACGAGTGTCCTGTAAACCATGCGATGTGGGGAAAGTCGCGGCTTGGCTCCGCAAGTGTATGATTGACAGGACACGGGATGCGATATGACACTAACGCACAAGAAGTAACTTCTCTGTCCGAACCCCTTTTTCCGTAATAAGCCTGCAGAAGTAAACGCCGGATGCAAGTTCGGAAGCGAGAAAGGGGATTTCAAAATACCCGGTTTCAAACGTTTGGTCTGCAACGGTTTGAACCCGCCTGCCCTGGATATTAACGATCTCAATGCGCGCTCTGCCCGGTTCTGGAATCGTCACCGGAATGGTGGTTTGGGTAGAAAACGGGTTGGGAAAATTGTGGCCGAGCGTCAGAACTCCATCCGAATTGAGAAACTCTATCCTGACAGGATCGCCAACTTCGAGGCCGGCAGCAAAGGCTCTGTAGGTGACGGTCTCCTCATTCTCCCCGGATACAATGAACCGGGCAACTCCTTCTGTATCTGTTGTAAGAGCATTGTCACGGATCGTAGAGATGTCCGGGGCTGCCTGAAGTTCTACCGGAATTCCGGACACCGGGACACCTTTCTGATTCAGAACGTTCACCTGGATTGTGCTGGTCTGTACCCCTGTTGCAAGGACTTTTTCTCGCGACAGATCCACTGTTGAGTGATTCCTGTCGATATCGACCGTCATAACCACAATCGTGCCGGACGGTTCACTGCTGTTTTCACCGCTTGAAGAGCGGATTCTATAGAAGTAGCCTGTGCCGGGAGATAGGTTTCGCACAAGGTAAGAGGTGTTTCCGCCTACCGGATGCTGTTCAATTCCGGCATGATAGCTTGAAAAATCGGGGTCTGTTGAAAGATCGAGCAGGTAGTCGTCAGCCGCAGGAGAAGGTTGCCAGTTGGCCAGAAATGATACGGCACTTACGTCCGTAGCTGCTTCAGTCACCGGAATTTGAAGCTCCAGAGTGGTGAAACTTCGATTCGATCCGAACGTCGTATAATCCTGATTGGTCGCATACGCTCTTGTGTAGTAGGTGGTACCCTGGAGAAGGCCGTGAATGGAGTAAGTGAACTCGGAGGATTCGCTGCCGGCAGTAAAACAGTCGTTAGTGAATCCGGGGTCCGGTTCGGTTCCCCAACAGATCCCCAGTTCCGTTAACCAGCTCCCCCCGTTATCGGTTACCCGCGCTCCGGTTTGTGCAAATGAGGCACCGATACCACTCACGGGAAGCGTCTCAACGACTGGCGGAGAGTCCGACAGACGTGATGGCCTGTAATTTGCAACAATATGCCGGATACCATCCATACTCCTCACGTTGTCGGCAGGCGCATGGGTACCGCTATAGGATCCGGTTGGCGTTCCCTGATATTCCACATTTGGATTTGAGAAGTGCGGTGCCCTGAGATCTCCCTCCGTATAGGTCATTACAGAAGCGTATTTCAGGCCGTTTTGGCCTATCCAGCGCCATCCGGTTGAGTACTCATGCAGCCCTCCTTCAGGCCCGGCGGCACCGGCAGCCTGGTCTCTGCTGTGATGATTACCGAGGTTATGACCCATCTCATGGACATGTGTGAAACTGGCTGCCTGTTGGACTCTGGAGATCGAGAAACCATAGTGTGGAAGTCCGTCGACAGAATTCAGGAGCCATCCCAGCCCACCGACATCGTTAGCCAGCGTGAACATGGAAACAAGGTCTGCACCATATTCGTCCCGCATATCGTGTACCTCGTCAATATACCCTTCATCCTCAGGCCAGGGTTGAAACGAGGGGGAACTGGTGAGCCGCTGAAGATCCCGGAAGGATCCATCTGAACTTTCATATTCGGTATAATCGACTCTGGCGGCGTGGACCAGCCTGAACTGGAGATTCAAGCCAGAATTGTCGATGGCAGCCTGAGCGTTACTCATCGACTCCATAATGACCTGATCGATCCCGCCCACGTTTTGGCTGGCCCAGTTCTCGGCAGCAGGAGTATAGATGATCATGACATCAATGCGTGAGGCCTCCTGTGGAAGATGAGGTTCTTTTGGTGTATACTCCAGTTCCGGCAGCTCCTGTTGTTCCGGCAGCGGGATATCATGTGTGCCGCAGGAGAGTTCATCGTCCTGATGGGGGTCCACTTCGGTGAGTAAATGGCTGCCGCGTGCAGGATCGAATTGCAGCTTGTAGAAATGGTGTCCATTATAGTCCCGGATGCCGGAGAGTACAATCCCGTCGGCAATGGAGAGAGTGACTGTATTGAGGTGTGAACCGTCAATAGCTCCGATAAAGGACCATCCTCCTGTTGGATACTCAATCACTCTCTGAATATCAACCTGATAGCGATTCTCTTCAAAAGTCTCCAGTTGAAACCGGTTGATGGAGCGATTCCGAATCTGTTCCAGTACCGTTCGGTTTAGTTGTACAGAGAGGGCTCTCTGTTCTCCGCTCTTTTTGGAAGCCCAGGTGGTTTCAGGCGGGCCGGCTATCTCAAACAGAGCCGGATTATCTGTCTGGGCGGAAAGGGTTGCCATAGTAAGAAGCAGGAGCGCGCATGAAATAGCAAGCCCCCTGCACAACACTGATCGCATGAAAGGCGGGATTAAAAGCTCGTTTTTCTTTTATGATCCTGAAACTGGTGGAATATAGCAAATAAGACTGCTGAATTATGATATCTGGCAACTGTCAGCTTTTCGGAATGTTGTAGTGCGAGAACTTTCTCTTGCTTTTATTCTTCAATAAGAATAACTATGAGTCTGTCGGACTTAGATGATTGTCACGAGGGGATGTCAGGTTTGAGGCAGATAGCGTGCTCTTTTGAGGCGCATAGTGGTTCTATGGAACGAAAAAGAGCACGCTATCTGACCAAATCCTGCATTTCCGCAGTAGATCAGACTAAGTCCGACAGACTCATAGGGGGTTACCAACACCCTTGATATATGGGGAAACAGACTGAATCATGAATATGCTACACATGCACCGAAACAATTGTTTTAGCCTCCCTGCACTTCTTTCGACTCTTCTTTTGTCACTACTCCTGGTGACGCTCACCTCCTGCCAATCGGACGATTCTCCAACGTTTGAGGAACTGACGGACGAGGAACGCCGCAGCCCGGAACATGCACTGGCCGGAATCGAACTGCGGGACGGTCTGGAGGCGACTCTTTTTGCCTCCGAAGGCCGGGTCGTAAACCCTACCAACATGGATATCGATGACAGGGGAAGGGTCTGGATAACAGAGGGAGTGAATTACCGTCCCGATCTGAATCCCGGCAATCCGGTGAATGAGGAGGGAGACCGGATCGTGATTCTGGAGGATACCGACGGAGATGGGACTGCAGACAGCGAAAAGGTATTTTACCAGGGAAGAGAGGTTGACTCCGCCCTCGGAATCATGGTGCTGGGGAACCGTGTGTTTATCTCCAGAAGCCCCTATGTCTATATCTTTTCTGATACGACCGGGAACGATGAGGCGGATACCATGGAGGTTCTCTTCTCCGGAATTGGCGGAGAACAGCATGACCACGGGGTTCATGCCTTCGTATTCGGGCCGGACGGGAGGCTCTACTTCAATTCCGGGGATGCCGGCACCCAGATTCACGATGCCGATGGCAACATTATCGTTGATATGGCCGGGAACGAAGTCCGGACAGACGGGCAGCCATACCGTAAAGGGATGGTCTTCCGTACCAATCCGGATGGCAGTGAATTCGAAGTTCTGGGCCACAATTTCCGGAATAATTACGAGGTTGCCATAGACTCATATGGGACGCTCTGGCAGTCAGACAACGATGATGACGGGAACCGGTCCGTACGGATCAATTTTGTGATGGAATACGGGAATTACGGCTATACCGATGAGGTGACGGGCGCCGGCTGGAGAAGCCCGCGTATCCATATGGAGGAGGAGATTCATCGTCGCCACTGGTATCAGAATGACCCCGGAGTCGTGCCGAACCTGCTTGATACGGGGGCGGGTTCGCCAACCGGTATTCTCATCTATGAAGGAAACCTGCTTCCGGAGATTTTTCACAACCAGATGATACACAGTGATGCCGGCCCCAATGTGGTTCGGGCCTATCCGGTTGAACCGGAAGGCGCCGGTTACCGGGCATCTGTGGAAGAGATGATGAAGGGTGTCGATAACCAGTGGTTTCGGCCATCGGATGTCACGGTTGCGCCTGACGGGTCAGTTTTTGTAGCTGACTGGTATGATCCGGGGGTAGGCGGACACCAGGTACGGGCGCTGGAAGATGGCCGGATCTACCGGATCGCACCTGAAAATACCCCATACCGTGTTCCGGCGGTCGACTATTCTACGCCGGAGAGCAGTGTAGAGGCATTGAAAAGCCCGAATCATGCAACACGGGCGAAAGCGTGGCTCCGGCTCAACGAGTGGGGAGAGGAGGCGGAAGAGGCCCTCCTCGCACTCTGGAATTCCGGTGAGCCGGATCGGCTGAGGGCGCGTGCGCTCTGGCTCCTCTCCGGGCTGGAGGGTTCCGGTGCGGAGTATCTAAGCCAGGCGCTTTCCGATCCGAACCCGGATCTTCGGATTACCGGGTTACGTGCTGCACGGCTGCTCGATCTGGATCTGATCCCGATTCTGGAAGAACTCGTGGATGACCCCTCCCCACAAGTTCGCAGGGAGGCAGCCATTGCGCTCCGGCACCATGACTCTTCTCGTGCAGCTGGCCTCTGGGCGGAGCTCGCACAGCAGTACGATGGGGAGGACCGCTGGTATCTGGAAGCATTGGGTATTGGTGCAGACAGGCAGTGGGACCGATATTTTGAACAGTGGCTGGCACTACGGGACGGAGAATGGAACGATTCGGCGGGCCGGGATATTGTCTGGAGGGCGAGGGCGGATGCGGCTGTTCCAATGCTTGCCACGATCATCAAAGACAGTTCCATTCCGGATGAGGAGAAGCCCCGATACTTTCGCGCTTTTGACTTTCATAGCCCCGAACGTATAGAGTCAACGATTTTTAGCCTGCTTGAAGAGGAGGGCCAGGGGAATCAGCAGATTCATTACTACGCACTGCAGCTTCTGGATATCAGCCATATAGATGCAAATCCGGAATTGGCCCGGGTACTTGATAACGTGCTTGCCCACTACTCCGGAACCCATGAGTTTTTACGTCTTGTATCTCATTTCGAGCTGGAGGACCGGAATGAAGAGCTGGTGGAGCTGGTGCTGTCCGATCCGGAAAGTGAACTCAATATTCAGGCTGCCAGGTACATGCTGCAAAACAACGGTGCCGGCCGGCTTGAAGAGTTGATTCGAAGCGGGGAGGAGGATGCTTCCGTACGGGTACTACAGATAATCGGCAGTGTCGGCTCAAATAGTGGACTCGCTCTGCTGCAATCGGTTGTGACGGATAGTAGCTATCCATTCGAGATCCGGCGCCAGTCAGTAGAGGCGTTCGGAACCGATAGCTGGAGCGCCGAGAATCGTCTGCTTGAGATGGCCAGGGAGGGGCAAATTCCGCCTGAGCTGGAAGCGGCGGCGGCCAATGTACTGATGGGGAGTTTCCGTGCAAGTGTCCGGGAAGAGGCGGCCGGTTATCTGCAGGTAGAAGCAGAGCCGGAATCTGCCAGTGGCATTCGCCCGGTTACCGAACTTGTCGAACTCCGGGGAGATTCAGAAAGGGGACGAGTAGTCTATGAGCAGCTCTGTCAAATGTGTCATGTTGTCGGGGAGTCAGGTATCCAGTTCGGGCCGGAGTTGACCGAGATCGGAGACAAACTACCCCGGGAAGGGCTTTACAATGCGATTCTTGAACCCAATTCCGGTATCAATTTCGGTTATGAGGGGTATATTCTAACGCTCTCGGATGAGACCAGGGTAACCGGTATGATCGACAGTGAGACCGATTCGGAACTGATTTTCCGCCTGCCAGGTGGGTTTACCCAAACGTACCCGGTTTCAGACATAGAATCCAGGGAGCAACTGCAACACTCTCTGATGCCGGCTCTTCAGGGGAGTATGACGGAGGAGCAGCTGGTCGACCTGGTTGAGTACCTGGCCACGCTCACTCCATAATACCTGGAGATTTTTCACAATCATAACCTTAAAACCAGAAACAAATGAAACAGATATCACGTCGACATGCACTTGGCAGAATGGGAGCTTTTGCCGGATCAGCATCCCTGATGGGACTGTTCGGCGGCTTTGCAAAAACAGAACGCGTATTGGAGCAGAGTGGGCTGAATGGCAGAATCAACCACTCGGTCTGCCGCTGGCCTTACAACAGTACTCCCCTGGAGGTCCTTTGTGAGGCAGCGGTTCGTATCGGCATCACCTCTGTTGAACTTCAGGGCCCGGAAGAGTGGCCGATTCTGGAGAGTTACGGCCTTACCTGTGCCATGCCCTGGGGAGCCGGCCTCGGGATAGAGAGAGGTTTCAACAATCCGGATCTTCATGCTGAACTGGCTGATGACTACAACCGGGTAATTCCTATGGTTGCGGAAGCAGGCTACGACAAAATTATCTGTTTCTCAGGCAATCGGAACGGTTTGGAGGACGAGATTGGGATTGAGAACTGTGCGGCAGGGATCAAAATGCTCATGCAGACAGCGGAGAGCAACAATGTGACTGTCTGTATGGAGCTTTTGAACAGCAAGGTGAACCATCCGGACTACCAGTGCGACAAGACCGCGTGGGGAGTCGCTCTCTGTGACCGGGTCGGGTCGGACCACTTTAAACTGCTCTATGATATTTATCACATGCAGATTATGGAAGGCGATGTGATCAGGACAATCCGGGATAACAGCGAGTATATCGCTCACTATCATACTGGAGGTGTGCCGGGCCGCAATGAGATTGATGAGACTCAGGAGCTCTACTACCCTGCTATCATGGAGGCGATTGTGGAGACCGGTTATGAGGGATTTGTTGGCCAGGAGTTTGTGCCGACCTGGGACGACCCGTTGGCGGCTCTCGAACACGGAGTACAGGTGTGTGACGTCTGAACGACTCTCATCAGCTCTGCACAGAGGATGATTTTTGCGCCTTTTTACTCTCATGCTGTTTCAAAAACCGGATGGAGATTCTGTTGAATTCCTCCGGTTTTTCCACATTACAGACATGGCCACACTCTTCGATGATTACCAGTGAACTGTTTTCAAACCGGTCCACAAACGTACGGACCGGTGGCAGGAACATGTGGTCTTCACTGCCCATAACATAGAGGGTCGGGTTCCGGCTCTCTGTCTCGCGAAAATATCGAAGTAATGGATTCACATCATAGGTCATTTTGTACCATCTCAGAAACTCTTTGTGAGCCATTTTTTTGGCTTCACGGATAAACATGTGCCGCGACTCAGCATGATTCTCTCTTGGTAGGATCACCCAGGCGAACAGCTTGTAGAGCCATATAAAAGGGATGATTTTTTTAAACGTGTGTCCGGCCCAGACCAGAAACCGGGAGCGGATGTCAAGCCGTGTGATCGCTCCGCAGAGAACCGAGGAGCGGACACGGTCGGGTTCCAGCTCTTCAATGGTCCGGATAATGATGCATCCCAGGGATACACCGACAAAATGTGCGTTCCGGATCTTCAGATAGTCCATCACTTCCAGAACATCTCTGCTTACCAGTTTGAACGTATATTTCTCTTTGTAATATTTTTCGATAGGGTTGCGGGAATTTCCGTGTCCTCGTAAATCCATGAAAAGGACGTTAAAATGGTTCCTGTACTCTTTTATCTGACGGAACCAGATAGAGGAAGAGCCACCCGCTCCGTGGATAAAGACAACCCAGTCATGGGCTGGATCTGAGATATAGGTTTTGTGATAGAGCAAGCCTGATAATCTGTCTGGAGGAACTAATTCATTTGAATCAGTTTCTGATCAATTGCATTTCGGTTCGGGTGTACGGAATTGAAGGCCAAAAAGATTCCTGTTCAATCCTGTAACATCGATATATTCAGATGATCTCCCGGTTCAAACCCGCAGGAGGTTTTGCAACGCCTCCCCGCAGTAAAGATACGATTCTATAAATCGACACGAAGAAAGAATACAGATTTTGTTTGAATGAAACATTTGAGACTGATATTCAGGGTACCTGCTGTCACACTTTTTACCATTCTCTCTGCATTGGCCTATGGTATCGGGGCACTCCTGGTACGATTGGCCGGATATAGTCATCTTCCGTGGCGAAACCAGTTGCTCACCTTCTGGGCATCGGCAACAGCACGACTGATACGTCTGGAGATTCATACAGAGGGGTCTCCTCCTGAACCCCCGTTTTTTCTGGTCTCTAATCATCTCAGTTATCTCGATATAGTCCCCCTGTTTAAGAACCTCTCCTGTACATTCATCGCCAGGCAGGATATCCAATCCTGGCCACTGTTAGGCCGGATTTCACGGTTGATCGGAGTCATTTTTATCGACAGGACCCGAAAACTGGATGTGGCCAGAGTGAACCGGATCGTTTCGAATACGCTGAGTCGCCATACGGGTATCGTGCTTTTTCCGGAAGGTGGCACATCCGACGGTTCGCGTGTACATCGTTTCAGGGCTTCACTGCTGGAACATCCATCTGCTATCGGAATGCCAGTTAATTTTGCTACTCTTCACTACCGAACAGGGGATGGAGAACTTCCGGCAAGTGAAGCTGTCTGCTGGCACGGCGACATCTCTTTTCCAGCCCATGTCCTCCGATTGCTCTCCCTGGACCGGATCATATGTACCGTTACATTCGGAAAAGAAACGGTCGCAGAGCGGGATCGGAAGCTTTTGGCATCTCGTCTCTATGATCAGGTGATAAAACAGTTTACACCAATTCAATGAATACAAAGGGCCTATATAAGGCTCCACAATTGTACGACAGGAAACATTTTTAGCCAGATCGGGTGTAACTGGCTGAACGCGATGGGTTTCAACGATGTTTTTTTGATAATATGGTAAAGACAGAATGAATGTTGGCCCGTGTGATTCTGTTACAAAATAAAGTCCTGCTGTTTAAAATATAACTACAATAGAATCAAAGAGGTATAATTATGAAAAAGGTAATTGGCGGTATTTTGGGTATAGGTGGCCTGATTGGTATAATTTATTACGGTTTTCTTTATTTCCAGGATTCTGAATCGTTCGAAGTGATGGGAGCTGATGTGGCTGTAAGTACCGGAGATTATGTGCCGATCATCATCTCAGCTGCGATCATGATCATCGGAATATTGATCTCCAGAATGAAATAGTGTAAAGCGGTTTGGCCGATGGTAGCAGGTTGTGAAAGGCCCGGCTTTTACGTGTGGGTCATGAATCTCCGGATCACCGCTTTTTTACTCGCCGAGGTTCCGTTCGGATCTTTTCTTTTCAAAAAAAGTTGAGAGAATTTGAGCACAGTCCGATTCGAGAACCCCCTGTATAATCTCTGCCTGATGATTCAGTTGTCGGTTGCTGGATATGTTGAACATGGAACCGCAGGCACCGCTTTTAGCATCCAGTGCTCCGAAAACGACCCGTTTGATTCTTGAAAGAACCAGCGCTCCTGCACACATGGGACATGGTTCAAGTGTCACATACAACGTAGCATTTGCAAGATGCTTTTCTCCGGTAGTCATACAGGCTGCTGAGATGGCAATCATTTCGGCGTGTGCCGTTGGGTCATGGAGCTGTTCCACCTGGTTATACCCTTTGCCAATAATCTCCTCGTCTGAAACGATGATGGCGCCAACCGGCACTTCACCTCTTCGTGCTGCCTCTTCAGCAAGAAGAAGTGCCTGTTGCATGTATCTGTAGTGAATCTCCGGTAGTGAATTCATGGCAGGTTCAGGTAAGATAAAAAGATTGACAATGGGCTTATTTTATCACGATTCATTCGTTGATAGTGCAACTGTATCTGAACGTTGGAGATTCTCCAGGTCATAGACCCGATATTGTAACCGCAGAAAACCGATTTCCATTTCGTTGAGTAATACAGGATATTTTGGGTATATTTATTCGATGTTTCCTTACTAATTGTTGGGAGACTGGCCGGTTGAATCGGGATTATATATTGCAGGGTCAAGCGCATGAAACAGGTTGAGAATGTCATGATAGAGTATCTGGCGTCCAATATCCGGACCATTCAAGACTTTCCCAAGAAGGGAATTTCGTTTAAGGATATCACGCCGCTTCTCCAGAACAGTGAAACTCTTGAGATGACGTCACAACTACTCGCCAGGCCATTCCGGGGTTTGGGGATCGACTATGTTCTTGGCCTGGAGTCCCGGGGATTTCTGTTTGGTATTCCTCTTGCTCAGGATCTTCACGCCGGATTTATTCCTGTTCGGAAACCTGACAAGCTTCCCTGGAGTACAAAACAGGTGACCTATGATCTGGAGTATGGACAGGATGCTCTTGAAATGCATGATGATGCCTTGACATCGGGTTCTAAAGTTGTGATCCATGACGATCTGATTGCAACGGGCGGGACAGCAGCAGCTGCAACCAGGCTGGCAGTGGAGATGGGTGCGGAAATTGCCGGTTACTCTTTCGTTATGGAGATATCGGCGTTAAATGGCAGGCGGGCATTACAACCGGATGTTCCGGTGGAGGTTCTCATTCAGGTCTGAATGTTTTGAACAATACTGGAATCTGCATCAGGGTTCTGTCTGCAGGCAGAGAGAACTCTGATGCGAATATTGAAATCCCTTTTTTAAACGATCTGATTATTTTTCATGTTACCATCTACATCTGAACTGAAACCACTCACAACCAATAAACATTATGGTACAAAATAAACGAACAGCACTGATAACGGGGGTTGTCCTGCTGCTATTAACAGCAGCATGCGGACCGTCTCTTGTAATCCAGGGTGTGGATTACGCACAACCCGTTGAAAGTGTCCTGATACCAGGAGATGATCAAACCGTACATGATCAGCGATATGCGATCCGATTCAGTATCGCTCCTCTTTTAGCCGAAGAGGGGGTTGATTCGGTTGACGAGATTCGGCTCATTCGAAATTCGAGCGGCTATTACTTTGTAACTGCTGCCGGTTTCACAAACGTATATGTAATGAACGCGGCCGAAAGTGAACTGCAATTGCAGGCCACGATTGAAATTTCAGGATCGGGCCTTGGTAACCCTGCATTTAATCAACGGGGAGACCATATTGAACTTGTCGACCTCGCTTCAGGTAATGTTTACCGAATGAATGAGGAGGAACTACTATGAGAATTCGAATCAATCATACAATTTCAATACTTTTCACACTCATGCTGGTTGCAGGGGTCCTGTCCTCAGCGACTGCACAGTCGTCCGATTACGAAATTCAGCAAGATTTCAGAGCTGAATACGAGGAACTTGTATCCTGGGTAGACAATGCGGTATCCAGTTCAGATCTGAATGAGATCTCGGACAGAATTGATGGGTTCGAAGAGGTGTATACCGAACACGCATCACTGATTAATTCAGCTATTTTTCCCGATACATTCGGTGCCCGGATGTCAGATCTTCGATCCAGATATACTGCGGCGGTTCAGAACATTGAAACCATCGAACAACTGAATGAGAGGGTAGAGGAGCTTGCCGGGGAGGTAGAACAGCAGAGAGCACGGCTTGATGAGCTGAATGCACAGGCAGACCAACTGCTTGCCGATATCCAGCAATCGGAAGCCAATGAAGAGCGTCTCTCCGTTCTCGTTGCCCAGTATCGGCAAAACATTGAGGCAAAGGATGAATTTGTCTCCGGTGTTCTTCAACAGTTGCTGCAGCGTTACCAGTCTCTGGACTCATCGGTAATGGCCGAACTGTCAGAAGCGAGTGAGCAGCTGGATGATAACCCACTGGATATTATCCGTACCATTCTTGCCGAGTACATCAATCAGACAGATCAGGTCTCCGGCCTGGAAGCACCCGACTACCTGAGAATGAAGACGCAGCACAATTATTTTCGGGATATCTGGGACAGAATAGGCGAGAATGTAAGCCAGGTTTTTGCATCGGATCGATCCGTTCAGGCAGAACAGGAAGTTACGGATCTGTTAAATCAGTGGGATTCCAGCATTGACAACAAACTGTGGAGTGCATTGACAACCGCATTCAACCAGAATGAAATCACTCTGAATGAGTTTAACAGTTCCACTACGTTCTATAACTCTCTGGAGGCTTATGTTGGGGAAGCAACGGCAGTAAGCCGTGAGGTTAACAGTGAGGAAGATTTCGAAAACTTCAGAAACTTCTCAGGATACTGGAACGGGATTGTCAAAAGCCAGTGGGGGGAATATCTGACAAAAGGTGAAGTATTAACATTTGATCAGATCTCCTCGATTGACCGGCAACTGGAAGAGTGGAATCAGGCGGCATCTCCCACATCAAACCTGATGCTGATCCTCTTTTTGGTGAGCATTGCCGTAATTATCGGGCTGGTCGTGATGCTTGTCTCCAAGAAGTAACCAGGAGATAGCCGGCGAGCCTTCAATCTTGCTTCTTGAAGAGTAACCCTGATGTTCTGTCGATCAGACTCAGATAAAAAGCCCTGTAAGCCACAGGGCTTTTTTTTTAATCGGCCAGCCATTGTAACGATTTCAGGTGAGTTTCAGGGAAGAGCTGCCGTCCGCCGCAGAATCCACTCGGCTGTCAACAGCAGTGTAACCAGTAGAAACCAGAAGAGGTGTTCAAAAAGATAGCGGTAGTCGGAATGGCGTACTTCCACAGCTTCCTGTAACTGGCGCTCTTCAAGTTTCAGGAGGAACTGGCTTTGCAGGTCTCCCTGAAGAGTAGTGCCACCGGTTATGGTTGCAAGCTGCCCGAGTCGTTCATCACTGCGTTGGGTCTGAATAAATTCGATATTGGATTCAGTTACGGTAAAGGCACCGGACTGTTCATCAATGGCCCGCCCTGTTTTTCGCGCAGTAGCTTCGTAGAAGTACTCTCCATAGCCAAGGCTTCCTATTTCAAGGTCATAGTTGCCACCGGAGCGGTTCCTCATGGTATGGGCCTGTTCGAAATCCTGCCCGCCGGACAAAACAACTTCGATGGCCGCTTCCGGTTCAATCTCTCCGGTCTCATTGGTAAGTGATGCTACGAATCGTACCGGTTCTGACTCCTGAAAGAGGCGTTTGACCGGCTCTATTCTGAGGTTTCTGTGGTCGGGATCCGTACTGGTCCAGGAGGCGAGGTTCAGGAGAAGAGTTTGAGTAAATTCACGGAATTCATCCTCCCGGTTTTGTAAATTGCGATACCAGCCGTATCCATTGACCACTGTCCGGCGAATCGAACCGGCCTCCTCGGTAACAATAACCGGAAGTTCAATATCGGTACCCTCGAATGAAGCCTCAAACAGGCGATCTGCTGTAGGTGGAAGCTGGTATTGCCCCTCTCTTGAACGGATAGGCGACATTCTCTGAAACGGAACAACCGGTAGTTCCATTACCGGATGAGCAGTGGCATCCCGGCCAGCACGGAGGTAGACGGGGATTGTGTTGCCACTCTGGCCTGAAGAGATGGGGATCACATAGGAGGTTTCGTCCCCGGATGGAAAGGAGGGGGTTGTAAACTGCAGGACCGGGACACCTTCCAGAAGCGGTTGGAAGCCACTCAGATTGTTTGGAATCGCTCCGTGGAGGATGATCAGATCCAATTCTCCAGACTCTTCAATTTGATCCAGCGGCCCCTCCATGAAACGGTCTCCAAGCCAGGTTCGGCTCAGGACTTCAAAACTCTGGTCGGACTGAATGAGATTTCGAATCGCACCGACATCGGGGTGTATTTCAAAAGAGATATGCGCAATTCTGGTTTTATCATCCAATACATTAATGGCAAATGGCAGCCGGTTGTTCTCCGTGGTCTGTTCTTCATCCATCACCGGGGTAGAAAATTCATACTGTTGCAACCCTGTGTTATCCAGCGGGATTTCGAATCGTTCTGTAAGGGTGGAGAGTTCACTGCTGAATGTGATAGGCCGGCTCTCCAGAATCTCTCCATCCTTCAATAACTGAAGTTCAGTTTGAACACCGTCAAAGCCGTTTTGACTTACCGTTATATCAACCGGATGGCGTGTATTCAGATATCCGGTTTCGTTGTGCAGCAGGTCGGTTAACACAATATCCCTGGCCTGTGTGGAGTCTCCGACAGGAACGACAAACAGGGGTACAGACAGCTCTCTTGCATGGAAGATCGGGTCACGGCCTTGTGTAATAATTCCGTCGCTGAAGAGAACGGCCGCCTCTGCCTGCACCGACTGGTCTCTCAGATGACGAATAACTTCATCAAGGTTCGTTGTACTGCCCTCAAGTGATAGTTGCGGATCTTCCAGGCTCTCAACCTGGTTGCTGAAGCGATAGAACTGAAATGTTATCTCCTCCATCTCCTCAAACCTGAAACTATCGATCAGCTCCTGGTAGGATTCCACTCCCCGGTAGTCGCCACGCAAAACACTCATACTTCTGCTGTCATCCAGATAGACGGCAATTTCAGGGTTTCTGGTTGTCACCTGGTCTGTCCGGATATACGGATTTAAAAGCAAGATGATCAGGATGGTGAGAGCGGTGCCCCGCAGTGTGATCAACGTCCATTTTTTCAGCGGCGACCCGCTTGAAAGGGTCGCATAACTCCACCAGGAAATTCCCACAGATAGTACGAAGAGAAGTACCAGGATAAGAGTTGAAAAAACCGGGCTGAACCCTTGAAACTGAATCTCCATAACTGAATGTCAGGGTTTGGAAACGGCCTCGTCTATCGTCAAATGGTGTGGCAGAGTGCCTGAACCGGCTTCTGTCAGGATAACTTGTCGAGAAGGTTCCGGATGATGTCCACACTGTTCAGGCCTTCTGCTTCCGCCGCATAGTTGGTTACAATTCGGTGTCTCAACACCGGTATGGCAAGCGCACGAATATCCTCAGATGTAACGTTCACCCTGCCGTGAGCCAACGCCCGTGCCTTTCCGCCAAGGATCAAAAACTGGGATGCACGGGGTCCGGCTCCCCAGCTCAGATATTTATTGACATAGTCATCCGCCATTTCGGTATTCGGACGTGTGTAGCTGACAAGCCGGACTGCGCTATCCAGCACATTGTCCGGTACTGGAACTTCAAGTACGATCTGTTGAAGTTCCAGTATCTGTTCCCTGGTCAGGATCTGCTCAACTTTTTCCTGCCGCAGAGCAGTTGTTTTACTGACGATTGTTTTCTCATCTTGAAAATCGGGATAGTCAAGCCAGAGATGAAACATGAACCGGTCAAGTTGTGCCTCCGGTAGTGGATAGGTGCCCTCCTGTTCAATCGGGTTCTGGGTAGCCAGAACAAAAAAGGGTTCTTCCAGCGGATACGTATGGCCTGCTGCCGTAACGTGATACTCCTGCATTCCTTCCAGAAGTGCGGCCTGGGTTTTGGGTGGAGTCCGGTTGATTTCGTCGGCCAGAACGATATTTGCAAATACCGGCCCACGTACAAATTTGAACTGTTTGTGCCCGCTCTGATGGTCCTCTTCTATGATCTCTGTACCGGTAATGTCTCCCGGCATCAGGTCCGGTGTAAACTGAATTCGGCTGAATGTAAGGTTAAGGCTTTCAGCAAGGGTTCGGATCAACAGTGTTTTGGCAAGTCCCGGTACCCCAACCAAAACACAGTGCCCCCTCGAAAAAAGTGCAATCAACAGCTGATCGATGATCTCAGTTTGCCCGACGACCGCTTTTCCGATTTCACTTTTTATTTTTTGATAGGACTCTGTAAAAAAGTCGACTGCTTCAACCGGGTCAGTTGTTGTCAACGGCGGTCTGGAGCTCATGTAAATCTGGATTTGGTTCTTGAAATCTGGAGGGGATATCTATCTTGTATTCAATGTAAATCTCATCCCTGAGGTCCTGTAACCACTGGGTAAAGACACGCATTCGCTTCTGTTCCAGTGCGATGTTCCGAATCCGGTCATAATCCTGTTCGAGATTGGCCTCGTGTTCTGGTACCAGCCGGTCAAGACGGACTATCCGGAAAGCGCGTTCTGCTGTTTGAGTCTGAGGATTAAATGCACGTGGTTCCGAAATTTCACCAGGTTCATTTAAAAGCAGGACGATTCGATAGAGTGCCGGGTCGAGTTGATTGATTGCAAGTAACCGGTTCAGGGATTGAGGATTCATCATCCGGCCTCCAAGGCCCCGTGTAAATTCATCATCTGAATGTTCTCGTGCCATTTCGGAAAATGAAGCACCGTGGTTCAGTACACTGTCCCGGATAGCGTTCAATTCCTGGATAGCAGCTTCTTCATCCAGCCCCTCTTCATCAACTCGAATCAGTAAATTATTGGTGTCAATGTTTTCCCCGACTCTACGGTTCAGGCGAATGAGGTGATATCCGAACGAGGTCTGCACCACTCCTGATATTCCGTCAGGTTCCAGTGCTGCTGCTGCAGCGGAATAGGAAGAGACCAGGTCGCTCATTGGAAGCATCCCGAGATGCCCGCCATCATCAGCATCCGGGCTGGAGCTGTGTCTGCGGGCCATCTCTTCGAATGAGGCACCCTGGTTAATAATAGAGTCTCGGATCGCTTCAATTTTTTCAAGTGCCGCCTGTTCCGCATCAGCAAGTGGTGGAGGTATGATAACAATTTGTGAAAGAGCGACCTGTTCCGGTATTTGTGGAAGTGAATCGGCTGGAATACTGTTGAAAAACTCAACGACTTCCGGCCGGGTAATATCAACACTATTCAGCCTCTGCTGCTGCACCTGCTGGATCAGGAACTGTTCCCGGAATTGCTCCCGGTTTTCGGCACGGAGCTGCACGATGCTCTGCCCGAATTGTTGTTCCAGTGCTTCTTCACTTCCGGCCTGTTGTACAAGCTGTTGAATTCGATCATCCATTTGCCGGTTTACAATATCATCCGAGACGGTTATGGAGTCGATCTCAGCTTTCTCAAGGAGGACATAGTTGTCAATCATCGACTCCATCACATTGTACCACAGATCTTCACTGAATTCTGCAGACTGGTTCTGCATTCTAAGTTCTCTCATATAGTTCCGGATCTGGTTGTCAACATCCGATTTGAGAAGGACGCGGTCATTGACCAGTGCGACAACGCGGTCGGAGAGCTCTGCGGACTGGGCAAACAGTGTAGGGGCAGAGATGAGCAGCAGAAAAAAAAGATGGATCAATGACTTCATTGGGTCGGGATCAATTGGATTCGATTTCGGTTACTGATGGTGTGAGCGTCGGTACTTCCCGAACGTTCACCTGTTCGATTTCATTGTTAGCGTCAGCCTGAAGATAAAGATTCCTTATATAGGAATTAAAAAGTCGCTGTTTTTTTTCCATTTTCAGCCACTCGACAATTTGACTGATCAACCAGTCGAGGTCGGGATGGTCACCCTCTTCCATCCGTTCCGTTAACTGGACGAAGTGAAAACCGTTCCCATGCTGGTGGATCGGAGTAATCTCCATAATACCAATCCGGTCCATATACTGGTTCATAACCGGAATATCCGCGGCCGCCATCGAGACCGGAAAAAAATGTTCTGATTGACGCAGCTGAAGGCCGGGATTGATGCTGTACTGCTCTGTAACATCCGGCCATGAGATGCCACGAAGAAGCGCCTGCCGTGCATTCTCGGCGTCCGTCCGGGTTCGGGTTGTCAGATGTCGGAACTTGACATGCCGTTCATTCAGGACAAACCTGTCCTTGTGTGTTTCGTAATAGGCCTGAGCTTCCTCCCGGGTGACGTCAGTATCAGCATCGCTTTGGGAAAAAAGCATCTCGCGAAGGGCATTCTCAAGTAATTGTGAGCGCAGGCGTTCAAATCGCCGCTGTAGTTCGGGATTTTCATCCAGGCCGATTCTGAGGGCTTCCTGGAGAAGAATTTGTCGGTCGATCCACGAAGATTGGTAGTTTTCCATCGCCTGCAGGGTATCCTGCTGCAATACAGATTTCGGAATTTCAGAAAGGGCTTGTTCCAGAGTCAGCACCTGATCTCCGACTCGCGCCAGTACTTCACTCTCTCTGTTTACATCACGATCACTGCAGCCGGCAATGACCAGACAGAGAATAAGGCATCGTAACAGAATTGTCATTCGCATATCAGGTTTGGTAAACGGTTAAAACCGAAATCTGGTATCTCTGTGAAAATCTCCTAAAAATCTGATGCATCCAAATGGATTCAGAGGATTCCAAAAGCGGGACAGATCTGCAGATGATGCGTGTGTATTCCGGTTAGGGAGTTTACTTGTTCCTGCTTTCGAGTTGAACGAATGCATGCAGGTATCTGAATGGTCTGTGAGAAACTTGCTGTACGATTTCGTACCTTTTTCAGGAGCCGGCCCGGTACACTTCTGACTTTTTTTTCGGAACAGAGTGTAATGCAAATCGCCAGAGTCAATTCTCTCCACAAGGCTCTCAGTACCAGGCATACTCCGAGATTCATCGGGATAATGACATGGGTCTCTTTCAGGAAAGTTAAAAGTGCAACAACGGATGACAGGATACAAGGAACGACTTGATGAACTTCACAAGGCGATCGGCAACTGGCTGCGGCCAGATAACCGGGAACTGCAAACTGCCATTGAGCGTACGGTGGATGAGAAGCTATTCACATTTCCTGATATCAAACATCAGATTCTCGCACTGAAAAAATCTGTGGAACATGGAGACCTGGACCGTTGGGTAGAGCGTCACAGGGAGAGCTTGCAACTGCCTGAAACCAAAAAGATAGTATCACTGCACGCCGGTAATCTTCCACTTGCAGGATTTCAGGATATTGTCGCAGTTCTTTTGTCGGGGTCATCCTATTTGGGAAAACTCTCCAGAAAGGATCCGTGGCTGCCGGAGTCTTTTCTGAAATCAGCTGAATCTGCCGGTCTGGAGCAGATAACGTGGTCTCTTAATCTTGACAGCCTTGCCGGTAGTGAAGCGGATGCCCTCATTTTTTCCGGTTCTCCAGTTTCGGTCGGTCCCGTACTCGATCAGGTGAGCGAGGACAATATTGTGAAACCTGATGCATCGACTTTAATCCGAACAGCACACTACTCTGTTGCCTGGGTTGGGGACCTGGAACCGAAAACGATGAAGGATCTGACGGAAGCAGTGTTTCGATACGGAGGGAGAGGATGCCGCTCGGTTGCTGTGGTTGTTTCACCCTATCCGCTGAGAGAGATCTCCTGTTCATTCACTGATTATGTGGAAGCCTATTGGCTTCAGAATCCGCAATTGCTTTCGCCGCCTCCTGCCCTGGCACAGAGAGCGGCATACAACAGGGCCATTGGCCTGGAATACAGCTGGCTGGATCAGTTTCTGATCGAAGAGAGAGAGGAGGTGCCGGAAGAGAATTTTATCCTCTCCTGGATAGAAGGCGGCCCGGAACGGATGAAACAGTTCATAGAGAGTAACCGACAGGGGCTGCAAACGGTCTATCTGCCGGCCGGAACATCCCCGGAGATACTCCGGGGTGCCGGTGTAACACCGGAGTGGCTGTATACGGCGCAGAGACCGTCCATTGACTGGAAACCGGACGGTGTAGATACTATCGGATGGCTTCTTGAGGTGTTTCAGGGATGAGATAGAGCTGCGCCTGCACTTATCAGATGACAAGTACGCATCGGTGTGCCGGTCCTTTCCGAAAACGAATTCCCGCGCTGTGAAAAGGCCGTCAGAGTGAGGAACACTCACTCATAAATGTAGTCTGCAAAGTGCCAGTCATCAATCGAATCCCGCTCCAGATCTTCCCCGGTCAGAATCGACTTGACCATTCGGATCGGAATCCGGTTCTCTTTCAAAATCGTATCGTGAAACTCCTTTGCCGTCATTTGGCCGGTATCAACCAGATCTTTGTAGAGAGCGTGGATCTGCATTCCACCGATCATATAGGCGATCTGGTAAAGGGGGCCGTAATTACCCATAAAGGAGCGGCGAACTTCCGCTTCTGCATTTGCATACTCATGTCCAACCCGTTCGACCAGATAATCGATGCTCTGTTGCGGGGTCCAGTTTCCGAGATGATAATTCAGCGAGAAGATAATTCTTGCATAGCGGTGAGTTCTCCAGAAAAGCATTCCGATCCGGTCTTCCGGTGTTTCGGCAAACCCCTCATCCCAAAGCAGCATCTCCCAATAGAGTGCCCATCCCTCTCCCCAGAATGAAGTACTGAAGGGGCTCCTGTAGGTCTTGTAACGGCGAGTCATGAATTGCTGCAGGTGATGTCCGGGTATCAGCTCATGTTGAACCGTTGCCCGGTTGAAGTGAGGATTGTTCCCCCTCAGGCTCATCATCTTGGCGTTGTGTTCCATCGTATTTGTCGGGTAGGATATACTGATCTGTTCGCCTCCCGTAAAAAAGGGGTTGATCAGTTGTCGCTGAGGAGACATCATCCCCATTCGCCAGGTCTCTCTGGCGAGTTCCGGGATCGTTATGAGGTCTCTCTCCTCTATAAATTCAACGGATTGATTATGGAGTTCAAGAATCAGTTCCGGTTTTCGTCCCGGCTCCACATGTTGTTGTTTCACATACTCCAGCGCATCGAGCCAGTTGTCATACCCGAGCTCTTCGGCCGCCCTCATCATCTCCACTTCCGCTTTTGCAAACTGATGTTCTGCGATTTCGATCAGCTCTTCCGGGGTATAGATAATCATTTCGAACTCCAGCCTTCGGATGATCTCATCCCGGCCGATCGGATTGCCTACGATACCGCTGTCATCGAGCTGTTCCGCATCTGCGTCAAAGTGTTCGGATACAAACTCTTCATAATCCCGAAGTGCCCCATCCAGTTGTTCCCAGGGGCGTTCGACCCACCATGTAAACTCAATATCATACCCGTAGTAAAATTCATAGGCATCTTCAAGGCTGTTCCGAATATCACTTACAGCATCATTGATGGTGATTGTTTCGTGTCGCATCAGCGGCCCGTGCTCATCAAGACGGGTTTTCAGGGATTCTATATCTGATGTCCATTCGTGCATACGGGTTGCTATCTCCCTGGCATCCGGTTTTGTCCCGACTCTCCGCTCCTGAATAAACTCAAGCATTCCATCGATATTCGGCAGCCACTCTTGTACCGAATGGATCCGGTCTCTGGAAGCTTCCAGAAAGTAACTGGATCGGTTGATGAGGTTTTGAAGCAGTTTGTAATCAACTTTGGAGTCGTGGCTCAGGTTTTGGAAATCGATTGTCTCCATACGGTCTGTCCACTCCCGGTAAAAACGTTCAAAGCGGTCGAAATACTCGTCTGAATTGCGGACATTGTACTTCCTGTTCAGGGCTCCCTGATCCTGCTGGAATGTTTCGATCAGTAGCGGAAGCGCATTCTCGTCAGTTTGGGACTGTGCAGCCAGCCCAGCCGGCTGAAGCGTCCAAACGATAAGAAGCAGACAGCCGGGGAGCAGTCGGAAGATCCGGGTTGTTGATAGACTCATGAGAAACAGATATGATGGATATTAGTGAAACCGCAATTAATCATATATTTCTCTAAAGTCACAGTGAAGAAGTGTAAAAAACCGCAATTGTATCAAGAGTTAAAAAAAAATTATCAACCGGCTGGTAGCTGCCAGATTCTTTCTGTCTGAAACTGAAACAGCTGGTATGTCGTGTCCGCAGACAGGTTCATTGAAATGAAACGTGCCTTTCTATTGACAACCCTGTATCTTTCAATACAATACCAGCCTGGGATACGGAACTGTATCATCTCCATTCCTCCAAATAATGATTAACATTTCAGTAATACAGACGAAGCGGATTCATGAGCGTTTACGACCCCAAAAACATTGAGACCCGGTGGCAATCTTATTGGTTGAAAAACAGAACATTCAAGACTCCGGAAGACCATGAGAAGCCGAAGTATTACGTACTCGATATGTTTCCCTACCCGAGCGGTTCCGGACTACATGTAGGACATCCTGAAGGGTATACAGCGACGGACATTCTGGCCCGTTATAAACGGATGAAGGGTCACAATGTGCTCCACCCGATCGGCTGGGATGCATTTGGCCTTCCTGCCGAACAGTACGCAATTCGAACGGGGACTCATCCCAGGGATACAACTCAAAAAAATATCAAGCGATTTCGGGAACAGCTTCAGATGCTCGGTTTCTCCTATGACTGGGACAGGGAGGTGAATACAACCGACCCGAACTATTACAAATGGACACAGTGGATTTTTCTGAAGCTGTATGAAAAAGGGCTCGCCTATCAGGACGAGGTAGCGGTAAACTGGTGTCCGGAGCTGGGCACCGTACTTGCCAATGAAGAGGTCATTGACGGAAAAAGCGAAGTGGGTGGATTCCCTGTCATCCGAAAGCCGATGCGTCAATGGGTATTGAAGATTACTGAGTATGCCGAGAAACTGCTTGATGGGCTGAATGAACTCGACTGGCCGGATTCACTCAAAGAGATGCAGAGGAACTGGATCGGGAAATCGATCGGTGCTGAAATCGATTTTGAGATTCCAGGTTCAGATGGAAAGAAGATCCGGGTATTTACAACCCGCCCGGACACACTCTTTGGTGCGACCTATATGGTGCTGGCACCGGAACACCACCTGGTCGATCATTTGACAACGGAGAGCCAGCGTAAAGCTGTCGAATCCTATAAAGAGAAGGCGGCAAGGAAGTCTGACCTGGAGAGACAGGAGCTGGACAAGGAGAAGACGGGTGTATTTACCGGAGGCTATACAGTCAATCCGGTAAATGGAGATAAGATTCCGGTCTGGGTAGCCGATTATGTCCTGGTACATTATGGAACCGGTGCGATCATGGCGGTTCCCGGCGAAGATGAACGGGACTGGGAATTTGCAGAAAAATTTGACCTTCCGATTATTCGAACCGTTCAACCGCCGGAGGGGTTTGACGGGAAGGCCTGGACCGGAGACGGCCCCTCTGTCAACAGCGGCTTTCTGGACGGACTCCATATTGAGGAGGCGAAACAGAAAATGATTCAATGGCTGGAGAAGGAGGGGGCCGGTGCGAAGAGTGTCAATTACAAGTTACGTGACTGGCTCTTCTCCAGACAGAGATACTGGGGGGAACCGTTCCCGATTCTCCATGTAGATGGAGAGGCGCGGCCGGTTCAGGAAGAGCAGCTGCCGGTTGAACTTCCCGATATGGATGACTTCAAACCGACCGGAACCGGAGAGCCACCGCTTGCAAAAGCGAAGGATTGGGTCCGGACCGAAGTTCCCGATACGGGAGAGGCGGCTCTTCGGGAGACAAATACCATGCCGCAGTGGGCAGGGTCCTGCTGGTATTACCTTCGATATATCAGCCCGGAGTTTGATGGCGGGCCGGTAGACCCGGATGAAGAGAAGTACTGGATGCCGGTTGACCTCTATGTCGGTGGTGCTGAACACGCCGTACTACACCTTCTCTATGCCAGGTTCTGGCACAAGGTACTTTACGACTGCGGTGTGGTTTCGACCCGGGAGCCGTTTCAGAAACTGGTGAACCAGGGGATGATTCTGGGGCCGGATGGACAGCGGATGTCCAAATCAAGAGGAAATGTGGTGAACCCGGACGACATCATCGATGAGTATGGTGCCGATGCATTTCGCATGTATGAGATGTTCATGGGGCCGCTGGAGCAAGTCAAACCGTGGAATACAAAAGGGGTGGAGGGAGTTTACCGGTTTCTTCAGAGAGTCTGGAGGTTGTTTGTAGATGAACGTTCAGAGGGGCCTGGTGAGAAGGTTACAGAAGAGGAGCCGAACAGGGAGCAGCTGAAAACACTCCATGAAGCGATACGTAAATCCGGAAGTGATATACAGGAGATGAGATTCAACACAGCAATCTCATCACTCATGATATTTATCAATGAGGCGTATCAATGGGAGACAGTTCCCAAAGCTGTTGTAGAGCCTTTCATTCTGCTTTTGTCACCCTTTGCCCCGCATATATCAGAAGAAATTTGGAGGCTATTTGGCCATTCAGAGAGCCTTGCTTACGAGTCCTGGCCGGTATTTAAAGAAGAGTATCTGATTGAGGAGAGTGTAAACTATCCGATCCAGATCAACGGAAAAGTGCGGGGAGAGATTGATGTTCCGGCTGGCAAGGCAAAGGACCGGGAGTATGTACTGGAGATGGCGAAACGTGCAAAGAATGTAAACCGGTATCTGGAGGAGGGAGCAATTGTCAAGGAGATATTCGTTCCGGAGCGGATCGTGAACATCGTTATAAAGTAAAGGAATGTATTCTCCCAATTGCATCTGGCTCGGTGATTGGGTAACTTTGGACGCTATACCAAAAAGGATATATACATACGATAAAAACCACTTTATAAATCAATTCATCGAATGAATAAAGGAACTGTTGCTCAGGTAATCGGGCCTGTTGTGGACGTTGATTTTCCACAGGGAAAACTACCCGGAGTACTCAATGCACTCTATATTGAACAGAAAGATGAATCCCGCCTATATCTGGAAGTAGCTCAGCATTTGGGAGAGAATCGTGTCCGGACAATTGCCATGGACTCTACCGATGGCCTGGTCCGGCAGACCGAAGTGATCGATTCCGGAAGCCCGATCTCGATGCCTGTTGGCGAGGATATCCGGGGACGACTCTTTAATGTTGTAGGAGAAGCTATTGACGGCATGAAACAGCCGAAAGGCGACCGATCCTATCCCATTCACCGTTCCGCACCGCCATTTGATGAATTGGCAACCAGTTCCGAGATTCTGGAGACCGGGATCAAAGTGATTGATCTGCTTTGCCCGTATGCAAAAGGGGGCAAGATCGGGCTCTTCGGTGGTGCCGGTGTGGGAAAAACGGTGTTGATTCAGGAGCTGATTAATAACATCGCCAAGCAGCATGGCGGACTCTCCGTGTTTGCGGGGGTAGGAGAACGGACTCGTGAGGGGAATGACCTGCTGCGTGAATTTCTGGAATCCGGCGTGATCAAGTATGGGGATGAGTTTATCAAGTCGATGGAAAATGGGGAGTGGGATCTCTCCAAGGTAGATTATGACGAGCTGAAAGAGTCCCAGGCGACTCTCGTTTTCGGTCAGATGAACGAACCTCCGGGAGCTCGTGCGAGGGTTGCACTCTCCGGCCTGACTGTGGCGGAATACTTCCGGGATGAAGTTTCCAGAGATATTCTCCTCTTTATCGATAATATATTCCGGTTTACGCAGGCAGGCTCGGAAGTATCAGCCCTGCTCGGCCGAATGCCGTCAGCTGTGGGTTACCAGCCGACTCTTGCAACCGAGATGGGAGACCTTCAGGAGCGAATTACCTCGACAAAAAATGGATCTATCACATCTGTACAGGCGATTTATGTACCTGCTGACGACCTGACGGATCCCGCTCCGGCAACTACCTTCTCACACCTGGATGCAACGACGGTATTGAGCCGTGCGCTGACTCAGATCGGGATCTATCCTGCTGTGGATCCGCTCGATTCCACATCCAGAATTAACGATCCCAAAGTGGTCGGAGAGAAACACTACGCGTGTGCCAAACGGGTGACTGAGATTCTTCAGAAGTACAAGGATCTGCAGGATATCATTGCAATTCTTGGAATGGACGAACTCTCTGACGAAGACAAGACTGTTGTAGCCCGGGCACGAAGGGTTCAGCGATTCCTGAGCCAGCCCTTCTTTGTAGCGGAACAGTTTACCGGCCAGCCAGGCGTTTATGTACAGATTGAGGATACAATCAAAGGGTTCAACATGATCCTTGACGGTGAACTGGATCATCTTCCTGAAAATTCGTTTCACCTCGTTGGTACGATAGAAGAGGCGGTTGAGAAAGGGGAGAGGCTTCAGTCAGAAGCGGAAACGGAAGCCGCATAAACCTCAGTATTTTCAGAGACAAGCGATACAACTATGCCCAAATCATTTCATGCCCAGATTCTGACACCGTCCGGCAAGCTGTTTGACGGTGAAGTAACCGGGGTTCAGCTTCCTGGAGCCGAGGGCCGGTTCGAAGTTCTATACGGCCATGCAAAGATCGTATCGATTCTGGATGCCGGCCAGGTACGAATCCGTGTTCCCGGTAAAGAGGACAGACTCTTTGATGTGGAAGGGGGGGTGGTTGAGGTAGAGGATAACCAGTTGACTCTTCTCGCTGAATCAGCGGCTGTTGCCGCCGGTTAACAACGCTTCTCGTTTTTCACGGAAGGCATCCATCTGAGAGGAGAGGATATATTCGAGCTTTTTACGCTCTCCGGCCGGGATTGAGGTGATGAAATTCCGGATCTTTTTACTCTCTGAATCACCATCGATCTGTAAATATTCGATGAGCAGAGCCTCTTCAGAGACCCACCTCCATGCTATCACCCGGCTCCAGGGAATCCAACGGTCCAGGTGGAGTATTCCGGATATTCGAAATTCAGGTACCAGTCTGAGAGTCCAGCCAAATAATCCTGCTGCTATGATAGAGAGGCCGGATGTAAGACGGATTCCGGTAACCGGTAGTTCCGTCAGGACGGCAGTTCGATAGAGGCCGAAGAGAATAAGTACAATAGCAGCAAGATTTGGAGCGTGATCTGTCCAGAATGAACGGTGTATATAGAGAATCCGGCCCCTCTGTAATCGGTATGAGGAGAGCCGGACGGCTGAGCCGAGAATGAAACCGGCTGTCAGGCTATAGAGAACCATCATGAAAGGTGCCGCTATCACCTGGGTGAAATATCCGGCGGCCCAGGCAATCATCAAGACAGTAAAGCCCAGCAACAGCATCAGGATTCCGTTCAGCAAGAAGCGGGGGGTGATCTGGTCTATAGTACCTTGTCTGCGGTATCCGATGGTACCGGCAATCAGAACAGAGACGAAACAAATCAGGTAAATGATCGATTGCATGTATGCAAATGTTGTAAGAGTACTGTTCTGAATCCTTTGACTATAGAATATCAAAAACCTATGACAAACGAGACTCAATATAAAGGGAAAATGGCTGAACCTCTCTCTGTTGATGTATCTAACCGGGATCAGGAATTGACCATTAAATGGGCAGATCAACATATATCTGTTTACTCACTATTTGGGCTCCGAAAGAATTGTCCATGTGTTATGTGCAGGGGCGGGCATGATCAGATGGGCCGTTTTGAGATGAGTCTCTTTTTTGTGGAACCGAATAAACGGTTTGAGATTCGGAAGGCGGAGCCGATCGGTAACCACGCCCTGAAAATTACCTGGAGTGACGGCCATTCGTCCGGAATGTACAGATGGGATCTGTTACGAGCGATGTGCCCGCAAACACACCAGAAGTAGGCTTTGTAAATCCCGAATTGCTTGTATAAAATGGTTTCGGCTATTGAATCCCAGCCTTTTTTTGTTTAGAATTGGTCTAAATTAAAACTAAAACAATATCTGTTCCAAATTTCCATGAATTTTAAATCATTTTTTACCACCACGTCAATCGTCATTTGTGCCATTTTGTTAACGGGTTGTTCCGGCGAAGATCAGCTGAATATCTATTCAGCACGCCATTATGATACTGATCTGGAGCTTTACAATCAGTTTACAGAACAGACCGGTATCGAGATCCAGCTCATTGAAGGGGGAAGTGATGAGCTGATTGAAAGGATTAACAGTGAAGGGGTTAACAGCCCTGCAGACATTGTAGTTACGGTTGATGCAGGGAGGCTTTGGCGCGCACAAGAGGCTGGTGTCCTTCAGCCGGTCGAGTCAGACATACTCCATGAAGCTATTCCAGCGGAGCTAAGAGAGCCGGAAGGGCACTGGTTTGGCCTTACCCAACGTGTACGGGGAATCATCTATCATACGGATCGGGTAGATCCTTCAGAACTCCAGGGATACTGGGAATTGGGTGAAGAGCAGTGGAGTGGCCGTATCTGTATCCGTTCCTCGAGCAATATTTATAACCAGTCGCTTGTGGCATCCATGATTGAAACGTATGGTATTCAGGAGACAGAAGAGTGGGCGAATCGGATTGTCTCCAACTTTGCCCGGGACCCGCAGGGTGGGGATACGGATCAGATCAAGGCTGTGGCTGCCGGCCAGTGTGATATTGCGGTAGCAAACCATTACTACCTTGCCCGACTCGCCCTTTCTGAGAACAGTGAAGACCGGGAAGTAGCTGATCAGGTAGGGATCTGGTTTCCACCGGAAGAGAATGGCGGAACCCATGTCAATATCAGTGGTGCCGGTGTCGCTGTGAACGCCCCGAACAGGGAGAATGCAATCCGGTTTCTGGAGTATCTTACACAGGAGCGGGCTCAGCAGCTTTTTGCAGGCGGTAACTATGAGTACCCGATTCATGAAGGAACCGAATTGCCGGAGATACTTCAGCAGTTCGGCAGTTTTGAGAGTGATGCGGTCAATGTAGCAGCGTACGGCAGAAACAATCCGGATGCGATTCGGTTGATGGACCGTGCCGGCTGGCGATAGGGACGACCTACCCTGAGACAGTATCAGATGAAATTACAGGCCCGGCCTCATTTTCCAGGAAATCAGTGGAGAAAGGGGGCCGGGCTTTTTTTATCAACCAACTGCAGAGTCTGTTGCCTCTCCCTTTCACCAAGGCCCGTTCAGATGGCTCAGGCAGAGGCCGGCTGCTATGCGTAGAGCGCGTAAAGGATCGATGCAATAACCAGGAAGTTCAGAATACTCAGAGGCAACAGTTTACTCCAGCCCAGGTTTAGCACCTGATTGTATTTGAACCTGGGGATTGTCCAGCGAATCCAGATAAAGAAGAAGACGAAGAAGACCGTCTTGCCTGAGAATACAGAGATGTCCAGAACCGCTTTGGCAACCGGGCTCATCTCCGGCAACCAGTAGCCGGCCAAGGGAAGGTGATAACTTCCAAAGAAGAAGGTGGTAATGAGCATGGAGTTGATTACAACATGCATATACTCTGCGAGAAAAAACATACCGAACTTCATGGAGCTGTACTCAGTATGGAATCCGCCAACAAGTTCCTGTTCTGCCTCAACGAGGTCAAACGGGGTTCGGTTGGATTCAGCAAAAGCGGCGATGATAAAGATGATGGCACCTATCGGGTTGAGGACAACAAACCACCAGTTCTCCTGGGCTGCTGCAACGTCAACCACACTCAGGGAACCGACAAAAAGAATCACCGATGCGAGTGCCATACCCAGGGGCAGCTCGTAACTGACCATCTGAGCCGCTGCACGAAGGCCTCCCAGCAGAGAATACTTGGAATTGGATGCCCAGCCGCCGAGGGTTACCCCATACACGCCGAGAGAGGCTGCAGCAAGCAGGTAGAGTACCCCTGCATTGATGTCGGTTACATAGATTCCTTCTCCAAACGGAATGACAGCTACGGTCAAAAGCGCAGTGGCAACAGGGATCATCGGTGCTGTAGCATGGAGAAATTTATGACCGTATCTTGGAGTGACATCCTCTTTCAAGAGCAGTTTCACGACGTCGGCCAGTGGCTGGAAAAGGCCCAGCGGCCCGACCCTGTTTGGCCCGACTCTGTCCTGGATAAATGCGGCGACTCTCCGTTCGGCATAGACCGTCAGAGCTGCAGAATTCAGCAGCATAAAAAGTGCCGTTCCCAATACTACATAGGAGTTAATGTCAGCCTCAGCCATATCTTTATAAACGTTTTAGGATGTTACTTTTTCATTACTCAACTCCAGCTGAATGCCCATCTCCGCATCCATTCGCTCATAGCTGATATTCTTCAGTTGGGATCTCAGGGCAGAGAGTTCTGCAAAGATTTCCCTTCCGCCTCCTTCATAGGCGATTTCGAGCCCCAGGTACTCACCAAGGTTTGACATCACATCCCACAGAGGCAGACAATCTACTTTGTTATCCTCGGTAACCCAGTTGTCAAAACTGGTACCATACCGGTCCAGGCGGCCTTCTGTCATCTCCAGATTGAGCCGCCGGTTCGTATACTTGGTCTCTTTCGCAGGAAATGTTCGCTGGATTCGGCCGTCCACATTCACATAGCTTGCCGCGTGTTCTGCCGCAGAGGTGATCGGTATTACCAGGTTGGACGCTTTTGTGGTATTGCTCTCGTTGGTTGCAAACGTCACAACAAATTTTCCTTTCAGATCTTCCGCAGAAAGTACACCTCTGTCCAGAAGGGCATCGTTGAGTATTACAACCATCCTGATTTCAGGGTCAGATACAAGGGCTTTCAGCTTCTTGTTGCTTTTTTCTTCTGCACCTGCGAGCCTGGCGCCGTTTGTGTTTGGAGCCAGGTCATCTGTGATAAGGAATCCGTCACCCTTTCCTTTCTCAATATGTGGGGTAAAGACCGGGGAAGAGGGAATCCCGAGGAGATTGGCAAATTTTTGCAGCAGGTAGTTCTCTTCAACAGATGCGTGAGGGCTTCCAATTAAAAGGATCTCATCAGAATTGAACGACTCTGCCTGTTCGGCAAAAGTCATGAATGCATTTTTCCAGGAGGTTTTTACCTGCTCTTTTTTGTCGAGGAGTAGAGTTGGCCGGGAGACACGGTTTTCATTAAAAATCTTGTAGGCTTCCCGCCCTTCATCCGGCATCCAGTAGTCATTTACAGAAGGGTTCTGTCGCGGTGTAATGCGGAGTATCAGGTTATCTCTTGTCCAGAGATCGATATTGCACCCTTTCCCATTAGTGATATCAATTCCAGGTGTCTGGTTCATCTCCCAGACACGTGCGCGAAAGCGGAAATCTGCAGAGGTCAGAGCTCCAACCGGACAGATATCAACGGTATTCAGAGAGTAGGGGTCATTAAACGTTTCGCCCGGAATGGTTGTCGGATAGTTTTTGTCTCCCCGTTTGGTAATGGTTAACTGATGGGTTTCACTAATCTCATCCGTGAACCGGACACATCGGGTGCAGTTGATACAGCGTTCAGCATCAAGGATCACTCTCGGGCCAAGCTGAACTCTTTTCGGTTTGTGCACCTTGTTAACCTCAAAACGGCTCCCTTCAGGGCCGAACTTATAGGTCTGGATCTGAAGCGGACACTCACCGGCCTGGTCACAGATCGGGCAATCCAGAGGGTGGTTAATCAGGATAAATTCGAGGTTATCTTTTTGGGCACGTTCAACCAGTTCGTCTGTCTCCTGGGTCAGTACAACCATTCCGTCTGAGACGTCTGTACTGCAGGAGGTTTGAAGCTTTGGAAACCAGCGGATGACCCGTTCACCGTTGTCGTCCAGTTCATATTCACCGGTTTCACGATCCTGTACAGGCTGACCGACTTTGACCATACACTGTCTGCAGTTGGCAGGAATCGACATCGAGGGGTGATAGCAGAAGTAGGGGATATCCAGACCGTTGTCCATCATGAACTGGAGCAGCTTGGGCCTTCCCTCAAACTCGTATCGTTTGTCGTCAATAAAAACTTCAGGCATCGGTCTACAATCGGTTAACAGTTGATGTTATGGCTGTGGGCTGTGAAAAGTCAATAGGCAAAAGTAAAAGATGACAGCGGTTCAGTGTTGACTCAGTTATGATATAGGTCTCATGCAATTATGCTACCGCGTGGGTTCGTTTCTTGCATCGTGCTTCAAACTCATCCCGAAACCGGTTGATGGTGTGCCGGACCGGCCAGGCTGCTGCGTCTGCCAGGGCGCAAATGGTTCTCCCCTCCATCTGGGTCGTCAGATCCAGCAGCAGATCGAGATCTTTGACTTCCCCCTCACCGTTTTTGATCCTCAAAAGTATTTTCTCCAGCCATCCGGTTCCTTCCCGGCAGGGGGTGCATTGGCCACACGATTCGTGGTGATAAAAGTGAGCGATTCTCCACAGGAGATCGATCATATCGGTATCTTCATCCAAAACGACCATCCCGGCGGTACCCAGCATGGAGCCTGCATCCCGGAGCGAGTCACTGTCCATGGTTACATTCTCGAGCTGATCGGCCCGAAGGATTGGGGTGGAGGAGCCACCCGGGATAATCGCTTTGAGTTTTTTCCCATTTCGGATTCCGCCTGCCACCTCTTCAATAAGTTCCAGTGCAGGTACACCGGACGGATACTCATAGACACCCGGCCGGTTCACATGCCCGGAGATACCGTAGAGAACCGGGCCAGGATGGTTTTTGGCTCCAATTCCGCTGAACCAGTCAGCTCCACGGCGAATCACGTTGGGCACATGAGAGAGTGTCTCAATATTATTGATTGTCGTCGGCCGCCCCCAGAGCCCCTTCTGTGCCGGGAAGGGTGGCTTCACCCGTGGATATCCCCGTTTACCTTCGAGGGATTCAAGCATGGAAGTCTCCTCTCCGCAGATATAGGCACCGGCTCCGGAGTGGCTGTAGAATTCGACACTGAAATCACTGCCCAGTATATTCTTGCCGATGTAGCCCGCTTTTCTTGCGTCTTCGAGAGCGTTGTCCACTATCCGGATCCAGTCAGTATATTCACCGCGTATATAGACATAGATGGTGGAACACTGCATCGCATAGGCGGCGATCAGCGCTCCCTCTATGAAGATATGAGGGTTCTTCTCAAAGATCATCCGGTCCTTGAAGGTTCCCGGTTCAGACTCGTCTCCGTTACAGGCGAGATAGCGTGGCCCTCCGTCGGGCGCCGGCATGAAGGACCATTTGAGCCCGGCATTAAAGCCGGCTCCGCCCCGCCCGCGGATATTGGCGGCTTTCACTTCATCAATTACGGCCTTTGGCGACCATTTTTCCTCTTTTACAACTTTTTCAAACGCTTCATAGCCGCCATGTTTCCGGTAGACTTCAATGTCATGAAGGTTTGGAATGTTGGGAAGCAGTACGGGTTCGAATGATCTCCAGTCTGATGACATATCGATTCCTATTTCTCTTCTGTTTGATGCTGCGGCATTTCCATTGCTTCGAAATCAGGCAATTTGCCATTCCGGAGTTTGCCAATGACTTCGTCTGTTTTCTCTTTCGTCAGATGATTTACATAGACACCGTTGGTAATCTGCATCATCGGTGCATACCCACAGGCACCCAGGCACTCCACCTGCTGTATAGAGAAGAGGCCGTCTTCGGTCGTTTCTCCGGCTTTGATGCCGAGCGTCTGCTCCAGATGGTGAAGGATCTCATACCCGCCACAAACCTGACAACTCAGGCAGGTGCAGACATCCAGTACAAATTTCCCTTTCTTCTCCTTATAGTACTGAGTGTAAAATTCAGCTACTCCGTGTACATGGGATTCCGGCAACCCAAGGGTCTTCGCTACCAGTTTTTGCACGTCGGGGTCGACATGCCCGAACTTTTTCTGAGCAATCCAGAGTACCGGAAGGGTTGCCGGTTTTACTTCCGGGAACCGGGATTTGATCGTTTCAATCTCGTTTAGCTCTTCTTTAGTAAATTGGTATTCCATAGTCGTTATTTGTCTGCTTCTCCCATTACAGGGTCAATGCCCCCGATGATCACCACTGTGTCCGCAACCATCTCCCCGTCCAGAATGTTCTCCAGAACCTGCAGGTTTGTGAAGGAGGGGGAGTTGATCTTAAGCCTCCAGGGGTGGCCGGTGCCGTCACTCTGAATAAAATACCCGAGCTCTCCTTTGGGTGCTTCCACCGCGTGGTAAACTTCTGCCCCTTCTGGCGGGCAGATTCCGGTATCGGTCATCATAAAGTCATGAATCATTCCCTCCATCGAGTAATAGACTTCATCTTTGGAAGGGTAGGCTTGCTTGGCATTATCAGTCCTGACCGGGCCTTTCGGCATCTTATCCAGGCACTGGCGGACGATCCGTATACTCTCGTGCATCTCTTCCATTCGTACGTAGTAACGAGCCAGATTATCTCCTTCCAGCCGGGTCGGTACGTCGAATTCAACGTCATCATACCGGGCATAGGGCTGAAATTTACGGATGTCAAAGGCATAGCCGGAAGCGCGCAGGACAGGGCCTGTGGCACCGATCTGAAGCGCATCTTCTGTGCGGAGAACCCCGATATTCTCATTCCGGTCAAAAAAGATCCGGTTTCTGTCGAGAAGCTTGTGATAGTTATTCAGTTCGTCCGGGAACGACTCGATGAACTCTTTGATAATGGCAACGGCATCGGGGGTCATATCATTGGCAACCCCGCCGATTCGTGCATGGGAGACTGTGAACCGGTGGCCGGTCAGCTGATCCATGATGTCATAGATCTTTTCCCGTTCCCGAAATGTCCAGATAAAGAATGAGATTGCCCCGGCATCCATCACCATGGTTCCGAGCCAGAGGAGGTGTGAAGAGATACGTGCCAGCTCACAACCGATCATCCGGATGTAGTGTGCACGTTCCGGTACCTCAACGGACGCAATTTTCTCTACGGCTGTGCAGAGGGCGACGTTATTACTATAGGGGGAGAGGTAGTCCATCCGGTCAGTGTAGGGCATGAACTCCTGGTAGGTCTTGTTCTCCGCTATTTTTTCGACCCCTCTGTGCAGATATCCGATGTCGAGTTTGACCTTCTCGATCGTCTCGCCCCGTAACTGGAGGACAAGCCGCAACACGCCGTGTGTGGCCGGGTGTTGCGGCCCCATATTCAGGATCATCTTCGCGTCCAGGGGGTCACCGTCATCGAGTGCTTCAACGGTTGTATGTTTGTCCTCCAGGCTTTGATAGAGTTTCTTCTGATGCTCTTTGAAGAACGTTGGATCTACCCTGGATGTGATGTCAGTTAATTTCATGGGAATTGCGCTTAATCCGAATCAGGGGTTGTACTTGGCATTTCAATCGAGCCGGGGATACCCAGAAGGGGAAACTCCTTTCGGAGAGGGAAGTAGTTGTAATCTTCGGGCATATAGATGCGCCGGAAATCGGGGTGGTTCCGGAACCGTATTCCGAACATATCGTATACTTCACGCTCAAACCAGTTGGCGGCTTTCCAGATTCCGGAAACGGAGTCAATTTCCGGATCTTCTTCACCAAGCCACACTTTCAAAAAGAGCCGTTGACGATCCCGGAAGGAGAGGAGGTTGTAGATCACTTCAAACCGGTCGGTGGAGGTGTACCTGTCAGTACCAAAGAGATCTGCCAGATAGATGAACCGGTGCTCATCGTGAAGAAACCGGCAGACATCCAAAAGGGATGCCGGTTTGATTCTGACGAACGTTGACCCCGTTGATTCATAGATATCCAGTACCGGGTCGGAAAATGAATCTGACAGGCTCTCTAGCACTTGTTGTAACGCTGGGGTTCGATCTGGTTCCATCCGGATTCGTTCAGTTGATTGGTTTAGAGATATTCAATGAGATTGATTTTCTTGATGCACGGTTTATTGGTCCAGCATCACGGTGTGTTCAGTACGAATCTTGTCCTGGATTTTCATCAGGGCATGAAGAAGTGCGTCAGGCCGCGGCGGACATCCGGAAATATAGGCATCTACAGGCAGGAAATTGTCGACCCCCTGTACGACTCCGTAACAACGGTGCATGCCACCGGTAGAGGCACAGGCTCCCATAGCGATGCACCATTTTGGGTCCGGCATCTGATCCCAGATTCTGCGTATGGCGTGGGACATCTTGTAGTTACACCATCCGGCTACGATCATGACGTCACTTTGGCGGGGTGAAAATCTCATCACCTCGGAACCGAAGCGGGAGGCATCATACCTGGGCCCTGCAAATGCCATCATCTCAATAGCGCAACAGGCCAGCCCCATTGGCATCGGCCAGGCTGCATTGGAGCGTGCCCAGTTTACCAGTGAGTCAATACGAGTTGTCAGATATCCTTCACCTAGTGCGCTTTCCAGTCCCATAAAGTTCGTTCTTTCAATGTTAGATCGGGCAAATCCCGGTTATAATTGCTGATTCCAGCCACACGGCGTTTATACCCTGGATGGTGTTTCTTGACGGGTGTTCGTATATCTATGCCGGTTGAGAGCGTTGTGTTAATGCCGGTTTCACTTCAATATCCACAGTGCCCTTTTTCAATGTATACGCGAGTCCAACAAACAGAATGATGATGAATACCACCATGGCCACAAAAGCTCCAAAATCCAGTTCCATAAATCGAACAGCCCACGGGTAGATAAATACAACTTCCAGGTCAAAAACAATGAATTCCATGGCCACCAGGTAAAATCCGATAGAGTAGCGTTCGTTTGCCCGGCCTACCGGATCCATGCCGCTTTCATAGGGATTCAGTTTGTTTCTATTAGGGCGAAGGGGGCCGAGAGCACTGGAGAGGGTCATTAGCAGGAGGGCCAGGACCAATGCGACACCAATCAGAATGACTATGGGAAAATAGTTTTCAAGCATGAATATGTATTCCGTTTGCGTAAAAAAAGGTACTGTACTTCTCAACCGGCAGATACAGAAAACGGGCCTGGTTCGTCAAAACCTTTTGATCCTGAAAATTACCGCCGTCTAACCGGAATGTCAACGTTTTTACTGTCCGGAATATAGGGTTTCTCCATCTGAAAAGCGGAAGGTGACGGTGGAAAAATCTTATTTAGATCGGGTATAAAGTAGAATACGGAATAGAGGAGCGATTACACCTGTTACCATCCGATTCTTCCACGGTTCGGGTCGCGTGAATCCTGACGTATCTCCGGTGCGACAGGCATGACAAATCCCGGTGGCGGTTCGAAGGCTTGGTAACTCCAGGGCGCTTCCGGGTCATTTTTCACCCTGTTGATGAAGTCGCCTACGATCGGAAGGGCACTTCTCGCGCCTTGTCCGATACTGGACACCAGTCCGACCGGGAACCGAACCCGGCGATCTTCACCTCCAACCCAGGAGCCCATCACCATATGGGGGGTCATTGCGATAAACCAGTTGTCGGCACTGTTCTGGGTGGTTCCGGTCTTGCCTGCGATGTCCTGGGTTACATTGTATCCATTTAGAAGACGTACACCGGTTCCTCTACCCCAGTCACCTCCGTGGATTACCCCCCGCATCATATCAACCATGATATAGGCGGTCTCGGGACTGATCACCTCCTGCCGCATTTCGGGGTGGTATTCGACCAGAATGTTTCCCTCCTTGTCTTCTATCCGTGTGATGGCGATTGGCTCGATGTGAACACCATGATTGGCAAAGGTTGTGTAGGCACTCACCATTTCCAGCAGGGAGCTTTGTGCAGTTCCCAGTGCAATGGAGGGGTAGGCAGGTTCATTTTCAAGCCTGATACCCAGATTCTGGGCCATCTCTTTGATCTTTCTGGCGGCCGGTTCCAGATCCCGCGTCTGGTTTGTTCCGGGATTGCCGGCGATTTCAGGAAGAAGTCGAACCGTGACATTGTTCAAACTGCGTGCAAGTCCCTGCCGGAGTGGCACCATCTCGGGTCCGTCCGGTATAGAGGGGTCCTGTGGTGCCCAGGTGCGGCCGCTCGGCTCGATAAAGCTGATCGGGTACTTTGAAAATGTGTGCCACGGCATATAGCCGTTATCCACTGCTACAGCATATACAAACGGCTTGAAGGTTGAGCCGGTCTGCCGTCTCGACTGGTACACGTGGTCATACTGCCGGGATCCGTAGTTGGAACCGCCAATCCACGCCAGGATGTTTCCGTTGTTTGGGTCGATGGCGACGAATCCGGCCTCCAGGCGGGTTCTGGCCCGTTTCAGGGAGTCAATATACGCTTCGTCCGCATAGAGGGAGTCGAAGACTACCGACTCCTGGTTTGTATTGTATTTTGCAAACCCGTTTTTATAGCGGTCCGATTCCCGGATAAACTCGGGCAGATAGCTCGGATACTCCTCCCAGAGTTTATCCATGTATTCACCCCTGGGGGAGGTCCATTCACCTTCAAAAATTGGCTGCAGAGAGTCAATTTTCGAAGTCAATGCCATCTGTGCGTGGCGCTGCAGCCTTGAGTCGATCGTGGTATGGACGGTCAGCCCGTCGGCATAGAGGTCATACCCGTTCTCTTCGGTCCACTGTAACACTCTCTGCCGTATGTATTCGCCGAAATAGCGACTCTCTCGCCCGGATCTGGAGGGTGGTTGATAGTTAAGAGTGATCTCTTCCGAAACCAGGTTCCGGTAAATCTCATCCGGAATGAATCCATGCCGGTTCATCTGGTAAAGAACAGTATTTCTCCGGGCCTGCGACCGTTCAGGAAAAATTCTGGGGTTGTACATGTAGACCCCTTTCAATGTACCAATCAGGGTAGCCGCTTCTGTAATCGTCAGGTCACGGGAGGGTTTACCATAATGGGTTATTGCAGCGGATTCAATTCCGAAGGCGCTGTTGCTGAACTCTACCGTATTCAGATAGAGTTCCATGATTTCATGTTTTGTATAGTTGTGCTCAATCTGAACCGCCGTAATCATCTCCCGGAATTTTCGGGTAATGGAAAACTCACGCCCGATTTGTCGGTACAGGTTTCTTGCAAGCTGCTGGCTGATGGTGGAGCCCCCTTGCGGATCTCCCCTGAGAATGTGGTAAGGGATGGCAAGCGTTCGGATCATATCCATTCCCCAGTGGTTAAAGAAGCGGTGATCCTCTGTGGTGATTAGTGCGTTAATCACATTCGGGGAGATCTCATCAATCGTAACGTAACGCCGGTCTTCGATGAAGTATCGGTCCAGAACCACCCCGTCCCGGCTCACAACCTCCGATGCTACAGCAGTACGGGGGTTTTCAAGCTCGTCAATGGAGGGAAGGCCGAGAAACAGATAGATAATATAGCCGGTCAAAAAAACGGCAAGGGTGCCTCCCGCCCCAAGTAGCCCGAGCCGTACGTTGCGGGGGATTCTGTCAAAGAGGGATCGGTTTCCCTCGGGGGGAGAAGAACTCTCCCGGCTCCCGGCGGAAGCCTGGTTCTGCTCCTCCCGTACTTTTTTGCGGTATTCCGGGTCATTGAAATACCGCTCTTTGTCAAAATCTGAATGTCTGTTCATCAATGATTGGTTCTTGTCAGCTCAGGATGGCGTGTTTTACCAGCCGGCAGGAGCTGTCGGTTTTCACTGTCCCATGTAACGAGTTCAAATACCCCATTCGTATGCAATGCAGCTGTTCGATCTTCGGAAAATGTACCTACATTTATATAGGTTCCGAAATCAAATGTTTCCACTCTTGGAACATGATCATGCCCGGATAGTATCAGGTCGGCTCTGCCCGAAGCGAGAAACTCCTTCGCCCATCGGTTCAGCCTGGATGGATCCGGGTGCGACTTCCAGCGGCTGAATCGGGAAAAATATTTCATCAGAAACAGCCCGCCCGCCGGTGTTGTCAGGTTCTGAAAGAATGTAACAAACCAGCTGCTTCTTATCAGGCGGTGCAAGAGGGGTCTTTTTAGCCTGAATTCGGATGAGGCAAGCCCGTCTCCATGCAGCAGGAACACAAGGCTTCCCTCAAGGTTCAGAATCCGGAACTCCGGTTCAACATCGAATCCGGCAGTTGCAAAAGCTTCACGCGTCCAGTTGTCGTGGTTGCCGGTAATAAAAAGGGTCGCAGGGTTGTCTCTGTGGTACTCCTCAAATCGCTTCAGAATCTGCTTCCCGATTTCCGGGAAATCGCCGGGATACTCCATCCAGTAATCAAAAAGATCTCCGAGTATATGGATCCGCACGTGGTGCTTTTCACAGTAATCAAGAAGGGAGAAGAGATCCGATTTGATCTGCTGGTCGGTCTCTTCGTCATGTGCTCCGTAATGCAGGTCTGAAAGAAAGATATCGGGCATAACAGTGTGTTCTCATCACTTCTTTCGGGTAATGATATAGTGAACCAGTGCTTCAAACTCACGGTACCCTTCGTTGACGGGAAGTTGACGCAGTTCCTGAAGTGCTTCTTCTGCGTAGTGAGTCATCGCCTTCCGGGATTCAGCCATTCCGTCATTATCGTGTACAAATGAGACAATCTTTTCGATATCGGCAGGAGACTTTTTCCGCTTCATCATCAGGCTTCTGATGTAAATCTGTTCAGTGGTTTTACTTTTTGCAAGTGCCTTGATCAGAGGAAGAGTCATCTTCCGCTCTTTGATATCATTTCGAGTCGGTTTTCCGATATCTTCGAGGCCATAGTCGAACAGGTCATCCTTGATCTGAAAAGCGATGCCAATCTTCATTCCTACATCATACATCCGGTTGTGTACCATCTCGTCTCCGGAGGTAGAGACAGCACCGCATTTGCAGCAAGCGGCGATCAGGCTGGCTGTTTTTTCAGAAATGATCTGATAATAGCGCTCCTCGGTCATATTAAAGAGCCGGGAGGTTTTCAGTTGCCGAAGTTCACCTTCGCTCATCTTGTTCACGGCATCAGACAGGACATGAAGCAGTTCATACTCCTTGTAGTCCAGTGCAATCAGCAGCCCCTTGGAGAGAAGGAAATCACCAAGTAGTACCCCGGCTTTGTTTCGCCAGAGCTTGTTTACACTCAGAAAACCCCGTCTCTTGTCCGCCTCATCAACCACATCATCATGAATCAGGGTAGCCGTATGGAGGAGTTCAATCATTGTGGCTGCCACATAACTTCTCTGGTCTATATCTCCAAACATACGGGCAGACATAAAGACCAGAGTCGGCCGTATCTCTTTCCCTTTCTGGCGCAAAAGGTACTGAATGATTTTATCAAGCAGATAGACATCTGTACTTACAGAGTCCCTGAAGAACTTTCGGAATTCAGAAATACTGGATTGAATAGGGCTGACGATATCGGAAAGTTGGGAGGCTTTGTCCGTTTTTGTTCCCAATATTTTGACTGCCGGGTCACCCATTTTTTAAAATGAAATTGGTTAAGCCTTAACGATCACGCAAAGTTAATGAATAATCAGATTAAATATTTGCAGAAAGCCGCAGGGCTATTTAGCTTTAAAAATTCTGAAACATACGAAAACAGACAATCAAAATAAGAGAACGGATTTGAAAACGATAGGAGTACTAACCAGCGGAGGGGATTCACCAGGAATGAATGCAGCAGTACGGGCAGTTGCGCGTACCGCATTCTCGTTAGATTTAACCGTAAAGGGGATATCCAGAGGTTACAACGGATTGATGAGCGGTGAGATTGTGGTACTTGAAAGGACCTCGGTTTCTCAAATTATACAACGGGGCGGCACAATTCTCAAAACAGCACGTTCTGAAGAGTTTCGAACGGTTGAAGGGCGTAAAAAAGCTGCTAAAATTTTGAAAAAGCATGGGATAGACGCACTTGTTGTGATCGGAGGTGACGGCTCGTTTACAGGAGCCTACCATCTCTCCAAAGAGCACGACATCAATGTTGTAGGTATCCCGGCAACGATTGACAACGATTTGATCGGTACGGATGAGACGATCGGGTACGATACGGCTCTCAATACTGCCATGGAGGCACTGGATAAAATCAGGGACACGGCAGATGCTCATGACCGTCTCTTTCTTGTGGAAGTGATGGGCCGGGATGCCGGTTTTATCGCTCTCGAAACAGGCATAGCAAGTGGAGCAGAACTGATACTTCTGCCGGAGTCGATTACAAAAGTTGCGGAAGTTCGCACCTCTCTGAAAAATGTTTTGAAAGAGCAGCGCCGCAGCAGCCTTGTTGTCATTGCTGAAGGTGATGAAACCGGTGGCGCCCTTACACTTGCAGATCAGATTAAAGACGATTTCAAACAGTATGAATTGAGGGTCTGTATTCTAGGACATACCCAGCGGGGGGGGAACCCCACAGCACGGGACCGGGTATTGGCAAGCCGGCTTGGGAGTGCTGCAGTAAAGGTGCTCACCGAAGGTCACGACCGGGTTATGGTCGGTATTGTGAACAACGCAATTAAATTGACACCTTTGAAAATGGCCTGGTCAAAGAAAAAGGATATTAGCCTGGAGATGCTTGATCTATATAAATTACTCCGATAACAAAATTTTAGGATGATAGTAGCAAATACAGACGGCGCAAAACAGTTTATTACCAATACAGAAGAATTCAAAAGAGTAAAGAGTCGGGCAGAGGTCGCTTACCAGCAGGTACTGGCAGAGAAGGGGCTTGGAAGTGAGTGGCTTGGATGGAGAAGAATTCTCCGAAATCCGGACAAAGAGTCTCTTGAACATGTTGAATCCAAAGCCTCCCGGATTCGTGAGGAGGCCGATCTGTTTATTTCATGCGGAATTGGCGGGTCCTACCTCGGTGCCAGGGCGGTTATTGAGGCTCTGTCATCGCCCTTCAGGGACGAAGGGCCTGAGATTCTTTTTGCCGGCCATCATTTAGGCGGCAACTATCTGGAGAAACTTACAGAGTACCTGGAGAAACCAAAAGCGGATGGCACTGCCAAAAGTGTCTACCTGAATGTGATCTCCAAATCGGGTTCAACTCTGGAGACTGCATTGGCTTTTCGTGTCCTCCGAAAATGGATGCACCGTACCTATGGTGCAAATGCAGCAGATCGAATCGTTGTAACAACCGGGCCTCACGGAGGAGTTCTTAACAAGATGGCCGAAACGTATGGATACGACAAATTTGTAATTCCGGATGATGTTGGAGGAAGGTTTTCCGTATTGACTCCGGTCGGCCTTTTACCGGTTGCTGTTGCAGGGATCAATATCAGAGAGCTTCTGTATGGGGCTGTAAATAAATTTCTGGAGTGTGAAGAGTCTGCAGATGATATACTTGAGTATGCTTCTCTGAGATGTGCGTTTCAGGAGAGCGGTAAAGTACTGGATGTAATCGGTTCGTTTGACCCCGAACTGAGAGCCTTTACAGGCTGGATACAGCAGCTATTAGGGGAGAGCGAGGGGAAAGAGGGGAAAGGAATGTTTCCGGTATCCGCATCTTACTCTACAGACCTGCACAGTATCGGCCAGATGATACAGCAGGGGAAAAGAAACATGATCGAGACCTTTATGGTCGTCCATAATCCGATCACCGGGTACCAGGTGACCGGAAACGGAGAAGAGATCGACGGCCTCGATTATCTGTCCGGAAAATCGTTTCACGAAATTAACAGCAATGCGCTGGATGGTACAATTGAAGCACATATCGAAGGTGGGGTTCCGGTATTTCAGATTGTTATTGAGGCGTTGGATGCCAGGAACCTTGGTGAACTGATCTACTTTTACGAATTGTTCACAGCCATTTATGTATACATGTTAAATGTTAATCCGTTCAATCAGCCGGGTGTAGAAGACTATAAGAAAGCGATGTTCAGAAAACTAGGGAAGGAGGGGTAGGACTATGATGGAGGAATCTGACCCCGAAACATTCAAATATCTTGCTGTTGCCGGAAATATAGGTGCCGGGAAATCCTCATTAACCCATCTCCTGTCCGGCCATTTCAAATGGCAGCCATTCTACGAATCGGTTGACAACAATCCCTACCTCGCCGATTTTTATGAAGATATGCGCAGATGGAGTTTTAATCTGCAGGTCTATTTTCTCTCGAGCCGATTCAGGCGGCAGAATGAAATTCTGGGCCAAAAAAACAACCTGGTACAGGATCGGACAATTTACGAAGATGCCGAGATTTTTGCCCGAAATCTGCATGATATGGGGCTGATGAGTGATCGGGATTATAAAAATTATCAGGCGCTTTACAAGGAGATGCTTGCCTATCTGCAACACCCTGACCTGTTGGTTTATTTGAAAGCGGATGTACCGACTCTTGTTCGGCAGATTCAACAGCGTGGGCGGGAGTATGAAATCACGATCCGGATAGACTATCTTGAGCGGTTGAATCGACTTTATGAGGAGTGGATTCACCAGTATCCGTATGAAAAGTTGATTATTGATACGGATGATCTCGACTATGTGAACGACAAAGAGGATCTGGGCAGAGTAATCAGCCTGATTGAGCAGCGGCTCTACGGGTTATTCCGGTAGAGTGTATTTCCTGAAGATTCCTGAAGTTGCTGTTTCTGATTCACAGACTGTCTGTTCAGAATGATTCCATCATTGATTTAGAACGTTTTAGTTCCTAATTTTGGAAGCTATCGTGATTGATTCAAAACTTACATTCAAAATCCAGGAAATTCCGGATGGGCAGAGTCATCGGGAAATTGTTCTGGGAGACGACGAACTGGAGGTTGGGGAGCTGAATATAACCAGTGCAACCGTCGGGATCGATTTTTTGAAAACATCCTATTTCATCAAGGTGGATTTCAGTGTAGAGGCCGGTGTTTGGCTTCGATGTGACCGTTCGTTGGAGGAGTTTGAACAATCTGTTACGGGTCGATTTCAGGTCATATTTCAACCGGATGCAGATGAAACGGATCTAGAATCGGAGACAGACAGATGCATTGTGAAACCATTTAATGTTCATGAACTGACACTAAGCATCGATTCTGAAGTACGAGATACCATACTCCTTGAACTTCCATCCAGGAATTTACATCCGAAGTTTTATGATTCGGATGGAAAGCTACTGGAGTTTGAGACCAGAACGTTTGGGGAGGGCCGTAAGAATCGGGAAGATTCCATCGATCCACGATGGGAAGCTTTAAAAAAATTAAACTAAGTCGACTGACTGAATACTAAATAGCGGAAAACGGATCTATGGCACATCCAAAAAGAAAGACATCAAAATCCCGGCGAGACAAACGCCGGTCCCATCACAAGGTAAATGAGGTGGCACTGGTTGAGTGTCCGAATTGTAATGCACTGCACAGATATCATCACGCCTGTATGGAGTGTGGTTATTATCGCGGCCGACAGGTACTGAATACAACCAAATAACCCAACGCTCATCCAATGGTTATTGCTGTAGATGCGGCAGGTGGTGATTTTTATCCGAATAATCCGGTTTTGGGAGCTTTGGAAGCTATCTCCGAAAAACCGGATCTTCAGATATTGCTGGTCGGTGATGAATCATCGATTCGGGACCATTTGTCAACAGCGAAAGCAGATATTGACCGGATAGGTATTTTACACGCTTCCGAAGTGATCGCTATGGATGAATCTCCCTCGTCAGCGGTCAAGAACAAACAACAATCCTCCATTGTACTGGGATTGGGAGCACACAAGAGAGGGGAGTGCCAGGCGTTTGTGAGTGCCGGTAATACCGGTGCACTTCTGGCTGCATCCGTCTTCATTTTAGGAAAGCTCAATGGTGTACAGCGCCCAACCATCGCTGCTAACTTTCCGACAATGAAGGGGCCCAGGCTGCTGCTGGATGCCGGTGCAAACCTTGAGTTAAAGCCGGAAACCTTTCTGCAATTCGCCAAAATGGGGACGATTTATGCCCGTGAAGTATTGGGTGTGACGGACCCCTCGGTTGGACTTCTGAATGTCGGAGAGGAGCCTGAAAAGGGGACCGAACTGCTGAAAGAAGCTTTTAGTGAACTCTCCGTCCTCTCTAACTTTAAAGGAAATATTGAAGGCAGGGATATATTCTCAGCCGGAGTCGACGTCTTTCTGTGTGACGGGTATCTCGGCAATGTAATTCTGAAAATGGGGGAATCGATACCGGCTATTCTTGAGTTTGCAGTCGGGAAGACGATGCAGGAGATGAAACTTACTTCTGTCGAGAAACAGATGGTAATCCAGGTACTCGAGCGATCATTGAAGGGATTTAATTATGAGCACATAGGCGGCGTACCTTTCCTCGGGGTGAACGGGGTGAGTATGGTTGGCCATGGCGGCAGTTCTCCGGCAGCTATCAAAAATATGATTCTAAACGCCGCACAGTGTGTCGAGATGGATGTTAACAGGAAGATCGTTACGTCTCTGACAACCATCGATGCAGTTTGAACGAACTCTATGATATTGAAAAAAGCAAAAATCAGTTCTGTCGGGCATTTTCTGCCTGACCATATTTTGACGAATCAGGATCTGGAAAAATTGGTCGAGACCAATGATGAGTGGATCAGGACAAGAACCGGAATCCGGGAGCGGAGAATTTTGAATGATCCTGACAAGGCAACCTCTTATATGGCTTCAAAAGCTGCAGAAGAGGCGCTTCAGCGTGCGGGAGTCAAGGCAGAGGAAGTGGATGCCATCATTGTTGCAACCGTTACACCGGATTTTATTTTTCCGGCTACCGCCTGTCTGGTTCAGAAGAACATCGGTGCCCAAAAGGCATTTGGCTATGACCTTTCGGCAGCCTGTTCAGGTTTTTTGTTTGCCCTCTCGGATGGAGCGATGATGATTGAGTCGGGGCGGTACGAAAAGGTACTTGTGATTGGAGCTGACAAAATGAGTGCCATTGTCGATTATACAGATCGAACTACCTGTATCCTCTTTGGAGATGGAGCAGGCGCTGTCCTTCTGGAAGCGACGGAAGATGGAACCGGAATTCTCGACTTTGTACAACATACTGAAGGTGACGATCAGGGATGTCTGTTTCAGGAGGCGGGCGGCAGCCGGAATCCCTCCTCGGCAGAGACGGTTCAAAAAAAGTTGCACTATATCAGGCAGGAGGGCAGGACTGTATTCAAAAAGGCTACCGAGAGGATGGCGGCTGCCACCCTGGAGATCATGGAGCGTAACGATCTGAGTTCAGATGATATCTCCTGGCTTGTGCCCCACCAGGCTAACCTGCGAATTATCCACGCTACGGCCAATAGAATGGGCTTGTCACAGGACAAGGTGATGATTAATATTGAGAAATATGGAAATACAACTGCAGCAACGATTCCACTCTGTCTTTACGATTGGCAGGAGCGGCTGAAGAAAGGTGACAATCTTGTTCTTGCGGCATTTGGTGGCGGATTTACATGGGGAGCTACCTATTTGAAATGGAGTATCGCGTAACAATTCAGGAGCAGTACAATGAGTTTGGCAACAATATTTCCGGGACAGGGTTCCCAATTTGTAGGGATGGCCAGGGAGTTGGCTGAAGAGAATCCCCGTGTAAGGGAGCGTTTTGATGAGGCAGATTCGATTCTCGGTTATTCCCTCTCCGATATTATGTTTTCCGGGCCTGAGGAGAAGCTTACTCAGACATCATATACACAGCCGGCCATCTTTTTACACTCGGTTGCACTGCATGAAACCCTTGAGCTTACCCCTGATATGACCGGCGGCCATAGCCTGGGTGAATTTTCTGCGATTGTTGCTGCCGGAGCGGTCAGTTTTTCAACCGGACTGGAACTGGTTGCTCTTCGGGGATCGTTGATGCAGCAAGCTGGTGAGGTCGACCCAGGTACAATGGCTGCTATTATAGGGATGGAAGATGGCCAGGTGGAGAAGCTCTGCAGTGAAGCATCGGAACTGACGGGGAAACCGGTTGTACTGGCCAATTACAATTCTCCCGGGCAACTTGTAATTTCCGGAGACCTGGATGCAGTCGAGAAAGCTGTAGAAATGGCAAGAGAACAGGGCTGCCGGCTTGCAAAGGTACTTCAGGTAAGTGGTGCGTTTCACTCTCCGTTGATGAAAACAGCCTATGAAGGATTGAAGGAGAAGCTTGAATCTGTAGAATTCAACAAGCCGGACGTACCGGTCTATAGCAATGTCACTGCTGAACCTGCCGTAGACCCGGTTGTCCTCAGGGAGAACTTGCTGAAACAGCTTCTTGAACCGGTTCGATGGACAGAGTCTCTTCAGAATATGAAGAAGGACGGAGCGAACCGGTTTATAGAGGTGGGCCCCGGCAAGGTGTTGCAGGGATTGGTAAAACGAACCTTGAAAGATGTTGAATTTACCGGCTATCAATAACAGCAGGAACTGAATAAAACGTTTGACCTTATGGACCTTACAGATAAAGTTTGTCTTGTCACAGGCGGCAGCAGAGGGATTGGAAGAGAAATTGCAATGACTCTTGCAGCAAACGGAGCCAAAGTGGCTATTACCTATGCCCGCTCTTCAGAAGCCGCCAATGAGGTGGTCAGCCAGATTACGGGTGCGGGTGGAAATGCTG
>JBBDRW010000188.1:0-14165 GCA_040905265.1 Balneolaceae bacterium
CACCATTTCCATCTGAAAACAGACGGGAAGCCGGCTGTAGAACAGACGTTCAATCTCTTGACGGCTCCCGTGGATACCCTTCCGGAGGGGATCAGGACAGATACACTTCTTATGGATGAAATTCTCATCCGATCTACGCGAATTGCGGAACCTGCACGATATCAGCCGGTTGAGGTTCAGTTTATCGACTCGCTCCAACTCTCCCTCTACCGTTCTGCGTCTGTCTCGGCTCTTCTCTCCCGATACAGCAGCCTTTTTATCAAAGACAACGGGCCGGGAGGCCTTGCAACTGTGTCTCAACGGGGCCTCTCTTCAAGCCAGACGATGGTTCTATGGGAGGGGTTCCCTCTGAACAGCCTCTCCCTCGGCCTGGCAGATCTCTCAACGATCCCCTCCGGTCTGTTTACAAGCGTGGAGGTCAGCCCCGGCACTCCCAGCAGCTCCTTTGGCGGCGGGAGCCTTGGAGGGACGGTCTATCTCTCATCGGATGAAAGCGGTAGGGAGAATCGGTTTGGATTGGGGCAGTCTGTAGGGGCTTTCGGGAAATGGAGCAGCCGGGTCCAGGCTGATTGGGAAGAGGGCAGGTGGTCAGTGTTTCTGCGTGGGATTTATCAGGAGGCACAAAATGATTTTAGCTATTGGAATCGTGCCAGGAATCGTGAAGAAAAAAGGGTACACAATGCGGGTCGTGCCGGAAACCTGCTTGGAAGCATCCGTTACCAATTGCCACTTACCCGCTTTTATTCATCCTTTTGGCTCTATGATAATCTTGATGATATTCCGGGCAGTATTCTCGCCGGGAACCCACAGGCAGAACAGTATAACCGTGGTTGGAGGTGGGTAGGCGGAATGAAGACCGCCATACAAAACTGGCAGGCAGATATTAGCAGCTATCTGGAGAGAGACTGGTTCGGATACGACGATCCGGCCATCGATACAAGGAGTCGGTTTTTGCGGACCCGATGGCTGGCAGATGTCGATCTTATCCGGCCGTCAGAAGATCCGGTAGTATGGAAAGCAGGGGTTTCCGGCGGGATCGAGGGGATAGATACCAATAATTATACCAGCCGCCCGCATCGCCACTCCGGGTCGATTCGATTGAACCCGGATATCCGGATAGCGGATCAACGGCTTCGCTTGTCTCCGGCCATCAGGGGGGACGCCTACAGTGATTTCGGATTTGTTGTCAGTCCTTCACTGGGTATGAACTGGGAGGCTGTGGAGAATCTCATACACCTGAGAGGCCTGCTGAGCCGGGATTTCAACCCTCCTTCGTTTAATGACCTCTACTGGGTTCCCGGGGGAAACCAGGATCTGAAGCCGGAAAGAAGTTTCAGGACGGAGGCAGGGACACATCTTCTGCCCGGTCTGAATTGGATAGAGGCGATCCGGTTTACGGGGTATCGGATCTGGCTGGAAAATGGCATCTATTGGACTCCGGGAGAGCAAGGAGTCTGGAGTCCCTATAATGTGCAGTATGTGGATGCCTATGGAGCCGAGGCTTCCCTGGATCTGATGTGGCAGGCAGGCCCGGTTGCTTTTGAATGGAATCTCTCTGCTGAATGGCGCAGATCTCAGATCGCATCCGCACGATTTGCCGGAGATCAAGCTGTCGGAAACCAGATGCGGTACGTGCCGGAGTGGAGTTTCCGAAATAATCTGATGGCTGCTACAAATTGGTTATCCCTCTTACTCAGTCACCGGTGGACAGACAGGCGCTACATTACACTGGATCAACAGTCAAGTTTAGATCCGTACCAGGTTGTTGACGTAACGACTCTCTGGACTCCCTCATTACTGGGAGTTCAATGGACATTTCGCGGCACCCTCCACAATCTGTTCGACGAACAGTTTGAAATTATACAGTGGTACCCGCTGCCAGGCCGGTATCTGGAAGTATCTGTCGGCATTAATTTGACGGATCAGTAAGGGAGTGGGCAATTCAATCATACACAAATAATCATATCAACCAATAAGTATCATGAATACATATATATCTTCCAATAGAACCGTTCGCCTCTTCACTCTTCTGATACTCTTTTGTGTCAGTTTCTCAGCCTGCAGTGATAACCCTGCTTCTGACTCTGAGCCCTTTGAACTGGTTAATGTTCTGGTTGTGAATGAAGGAAACTGGTCAGATGGTAATGGTGAGATTACCAGTTATAACCCGGAGAGTCAGCAGGCTTTTCAGAACCGGTTTGAGCAGGTGAACCAGCGTCCTCTGGCCGGCATCATTCAGTCTGCCACTTTTTATGAAAACCGGTTATTCCTTGTAACCAATAACAGCGATAAACTTGAAATTGCTGATGCAGCCTCTCTGGAGAGTATCGCTACGTTGTACTTCGATGGAGAGGATGAAATTGCGATGACACCCTCCTCGTTTATTCCGGTCAGTGAAACCAAAGGGTATATGACCGGCCTTTATAGCAATAAAGCGGTTGTCGTCGATCTGGAAAACTATACCGTGGGTGAAACAGAGATCCCTGTCGGCAGTAACCCGAGAGATGCAGAGGTCATTGGCACGCATCTCTTTATTGCAAATGGAGGGTTCGGCAATGACAAGACGCTGACCGTTATCAATACAGTCACGGATGAGGCAGAGAGTACAATCGAGGTTGGTTCCGGGCCGATTCGTCTTATATCTGATCAGATTGGCCGGCTATGGGTCGTCTCGAATGGATATCAGGCCTATGATGAAGACTGGAACCGGGATCCTGAGAATGATCTTCCAGGCCGGGTGGATGTTGTGGATGGTGCGACTGCCCAGGTGATCCAGACGATCGAGACGGGTGGATCACCTCTATCGATTGCGCTTCATGAAGCTGCCGGTGTTGCATGGGTCGTGAATACTGATGCCGTTCAGGAAATTGATATGAACAGCTACGAAGTGACCGATACAGCACTCATTCCCAGAAGGTTTAACGGTATCGGGTTTTCCAATGTCGAGAACCTCTTCTACCTGGCAGACAGCCGGGGTTATACAGATCCCGGCCAGGCGATCTTCTATAACCTGGAAGGTGCTGCGGTCGATTCTTTTCCGGCGGGAATTGCACCCAGAGAATTTCTTTTCCAGGTCGAACTGAATTGATATTTCATGAATTCTGGTAACGAGTTATTTATCCTGAATCCCGGATGCTCCAAACCAAACCAAACCAAACCATAACAGATAGGTCAATTATGAAAAACCCGAAAAAGATTCTCTTTTTTCTGATCACAGGATTTATTCTGACAGCAGCCCTGACCCGCCTCTTTCCCCATCCACCCAATTTCACGCCCGTTATCGCGATTGCCTTGATTGCCGGCACCTATTTCAGCCGCACGGCGTGGGCATGGGCGGTACCACTGTTCGTAATGCTGGTCAGTGACCTAGGGTTATGGTGGCTGTACGGGTACGATTTTTTCAACACGATGCGCCTGGTGATCTATCTGAGCCTGATCGCGATTGTCGCCATAGGAATACCGGTTGGACGGCAGATCCGAGCTACGCGGGTGGCCGGCGGGTCACTGGCGGGGGCTCTTCTCTTTTTTATCGTCACCAATTTTACTGTCTGGCTTGGCGGAACGCTCTACCCGATGACTTTGGAAGGTCTTATAGCCTGCTATACAGCCGCAATCCCGTATTTTCGAAACACACTCTTCTCCACGCTTCTCTATGCGGGTTTGATGTATGGTGTGATTGAGTGGGCCAAAATACGCTGGAACCTGCCTGCCAGAATCGAACGCCAGAGTCTGTACACGCATGTGTAGGGGGAAGTACAGATCTTCGGTTAATTCGTCTGGCAGAGAAGTTGAGGAGATATCTGAAGCTGAGGAAGGACCGGGCCGGAGCAGAAATGGCGAGCTGTATCGCCGCCTGGCAGAGGGGAGAGACTATACAACGGACTCTCAGGGGAGAGTGGTTATGACGTCCCGCTATCTGCTTGAGAGAGGATATTGTTGCGGAAACGGTTGCCAGAACTGCCCTTATTGATGAGACTAGTGTCGTGTCAACTTACCCCACATCGCATGGTTGACACGACACCAGGTTCATCCCTGTTTTCGATTTTCGTACCTTTCTGCCTGACCCAACGACTTGATGACGGCAACCCGGAAGCGAAATATTATTCTGATCATTGCGATTGCATTGATCGCAGTGAACCTGCGGCCATCCATTACGGGTGTGGGCCCCCTGATCTCTGAAATCCGGATCGATACCGGGCTCTCCAATTCGATGCTTGGAATGCTCACGACGCTCCCGATTCTGGCATTCGGCCTCTGTTCTCTGTTGGCCCCTGTGTTAACCCGGCGAATCGGAACCGGGCATACCATAGCCGTCGCCCTGTCGCTGCTCACTACGGGAATTCTGATCCGAATATACCCTACATTTACTGCTCTCTTTCTCGGAACAGCTGTTTTGGGAGTGGGGATTGCTCTTGGAAATGTACTGTTGCCCGGTATTGCAAAATCCAGGTTTCCGAAGAGATTCGGCCTTGTTACCGGAATATATGCTGCAATGCTGGGCCTGGGTGCATCTGCGGCTTCAGGAATCAGTGTCCCGCTATCGGAGGGGATGGGCCTTGGCTGGAGAGGAGCGTTGGGGGTCTGGGCAATTCTTTCATTTATCGCATTGATCGTTTGGCTGCCTCAGACAAGAGGCAGCCGGCCGGTCGTAAACCGGTTGAACCTGATCCAGTCCCTTACATCGTTGGGACGATCACCTCTGGCCTGGCATGTCGCTATTTTTATGGGACTGCAATCCATTACATTTTATGTGATGGTTGCCTGGCTTCCGGAGGTCCTGATCGAGCGCGGGATGAGTCCCGTTCGGGCGGGGTGGATGCTCTCATTGACTCAAATTGTCGGGATGACAGCTACTTTTTTTACGCCTGCCTGGGCTGATCGTCTGGAAAATCAGAAGGTGCCTGTCTTGATTACCCAGTTTATGGAGTTGGTTTCTGTATTCGGACTTATGGTTCCCGCGACATCCACCGGTGTAGTCATGCTTCTTGTCTGCTTTCTCGGGTTTGGGCTGGGTGGAAGTTTTGGATTGGCACTGCTCTTTATCGGGGTTCGTGCAAAAGATGATGAAACAGCCAATGAGCTTTCCGGAATGTCACAGGCAGTCGGATATACACTGGCAGCAGGGGCTCCCGCTCTTTTCGGAGCACTCCGGGACTGGTTTGATAACTGGACAGTACCTCTTGTCTTTCTTGTCCTTGTGATCCTTGTTAAGACATGGTCCGGCTGGAAATCCGGTGAGAACCGGGTACTGTAGTTATCAAAAGATCCACAATCTGTAAAGGGCTTTTTTAACTGAGCGGGAAACCGGATTCGAACCGGCGACCCTCACCTTGGCAAGGTGATGCTCTACCACTGAGCTATTCCCGCTTATGGATTCTATCCCGGCCTGGCCGGAAAGTAGAACAGATCCAAATATAACGCCATCTCTCCCTGACTTTCAATCTTTTTTTCCTTAATTCGAGAAAGGTACAAGGGAGCAGAGACAGGCGAATGGTTTACAACAGTATCGTTTCACTCCGTTTGGGCCCGGTAGAGATAATGCTGAACGATACCCCAATCGTCTCCTCAATAAACCGGATGTATGTTTGTGCTTCTTCCGGGAGTGTGTCAAAACTCTCAGTATGGCGTGTAGACTGGTCCCAGCCTTTGAATGACCTGTATACAGGTTTGACACGGTCAAGCAGATCCGGGTCCGGTGGAAACGTCTTGGTTCGTTCTCCGTCGATCTCATATTCGGTACAGACCTTGATGGTCTCAAACGCATCCATGACATCCAGTTTTGTCAACGCAAGTTCAGACATTCCATTCAGCCGGACAGCATATTTCAAAGCAACCAGGTCGAGCCAGCCGCATCTCCTGGGGCGGCCGGTTGTCGCTCCGAACTCCTGCCCCTCTTTACGGAGACGTTCACCCGTCTCATCATGCAGCTCTGTCGGGAACGGTCCGTTGCCGACACGTGTACAATATGCTTTGGTAATCCCCATAACGTCCGTAATGGCAGAGGGTGGAATCCCGCTTCCGGTACAGGCTCCCCCGGCGGTAGGCGAGGAGGAGGTTACATACGGGTAAGTGCCGTGGTCCACATCCAGCAGGCTTCCCTGAGCTCCTTCGAGCAGGATATTTTTCTCATGCTCTACCGCATTGTGGAGCATGTCGGTCGTGTTGCAAATGTAGGGTGTGATCCGTTCGATACAGGGGCGAATTGCTTCCAGCATTTCAGCTGCATCGAGTGGTTCTTCATCGTAAACATGGATCAGTGCCTTATTGATATCGGCCAGATTCTGTTTCAGTTTCTCTTTCAACAGATCAGGTTTCAGCAGATCTCCCATCCGGATTCCAACACGTGAAACTTTGCTTACATAGGCAGGCCCGATGCCGCGGCCGGTTGTTCCGATCGCATTACTGCCACGGCTCTTCTCTTTCACATTGTCGAGTACCTTGTGGTAGGGAAGAATGACATGAGCGGATTCACTGATGAAGAGGCGTCCACTCAATGAGATATTCATCTCTTCAATATTGGCAATCTCTTCAAGAAGGGCAGAAGGGTCGGCAACCACCCCATTTCCAATTACACAGCGGGCGTCTCCATTGAAAATTCCGGATGGTATGAGATGGAGGACTACCGTTTTATCGTCAAACTTCAGCGTGTGTCCTGCATTTGCCCCTCCCTGATACCGGACGACAAATCCAGTCGATTTGCTCAGGATATCGACAATTTTTCCTTTTCCTTCATCGCCCCACTGGGCGCCAATTACGATTCGTACAGCCATAGAGTATTCACAAAAAAAGAGGTGGGTGCCACCTCTTTTTACGATTGTTTTGCCCCCGTTATCATACGGCCGGCCTGTAAAAACCGGCCGCGGACAATCCGGAAGCGATAGGTTTATTTCTCTTCGAAGGAAGCGACAGCTTCATCGATCGATTTGAAGTGCTTGAAAACGGTAATCAGTTTGGTGATTACCAGCAGGCTCTCAATCTTGTCAGTTGCGTTGGCAATTCGGAGGTCGCCGCCAGCTTTTCGCATGGTCGTCAAGCCGCCAATCAGCATGCCCAGGCCGGATGAGTTCATAAACCCTACTTTGCTGAGATTGACAACAACATTGAGTTTCCCTTCATCAATCAGTTCATGCAGCTTTTCATTCAGGGCAACTGCATCCGGCCCGCCCATTACATTGCCTTTAAATTCAATGATAATACAGTTGTATTTTTCCGAGACTTTAAAGCTCATTGGTTTTCTCCAGTTTGGTTTGCAGGGTTCACGATCATCAGGATTTAGCTTTCACCGCTCTTTTTTCCAACTCTACCACCAGGGCACTGGCTACAAACAGTGAACTGTAGGTTCCCAGGACGACTCCAAGTACAAGAGCAAAGGAAAATCCTTTGAGTACTTCACCGCCAAAGATAAATAGCACGGTCACTACAAACAAGGTAGTTACCGATGTAATCACTGTACGGCTCAGAGTGTCGTTCAGGCTCTTGTTGATCATATTTTTGAACTCCATCGTTTTGAAGACAATAGAGTTTTCACGGATCCGGTCAAAGACGACCACAGTATCGTTCAGAGAGTACCCGACAATCGTCAGAAAAGCGGCAATAATCGCCTGGTCAATGGTCAGGTCAAACGGTGCGAACTCGGCCATAATCGTAAAGATTCCCAATACGATGATAACATCGTGAAAAAGGGCAGCGACAGCTCCTGCAGAGAAGTACCACTTCTTGAAACGGATCAGGATATAGATGAAGATGATTGCCATCGCAAAGAGGACGGAGTTAAGCGCAGCCATCTTCAAATCCTCTGCAAAGCGGGGGCCAACGATATCAGTTTTGATAAAAGTAAAAGTATTCCCGGGATAGCTTTCGGAAATTGCCGATTCTATGGTTGAACGGACTGCCGTGATATCCCCTTCTGCATCGGTGCGGATCATAACCTCGGTCGGGGTCCCGAACCTCCGGACTTCCGGAGCAACCCCGAGGGGTTCCGTCAGGTTACCCCTCAACTCGACAACTTCCACTTCCTGCTCGAACTGGACGACGTACTCTTTTCCGCCGCGGAAGTCAATTCCGTAGTTGAGGCCCAGGGCAAATATGGCGATCAGCGAGATCACCACCATGGCTCCGGAGACATAATTGGTAATTTTCTGCAAGCGTATAAAATCAAATGTCGGTTCTTCAAACCATTTCATAATGTGTTACCTCTGAAAGTTTACTATTCGTGATTCTTGTTCGGGATCAGCCAAAGCTGAGTTCAGATTTTTTATCCAGTGTCAGGTAGTCTATCACTACTCTTGTAATCACAATCGCACTGAAGAGTGATGCGGCAATACCAGCCATCAGGGTTACTGCAAATCCTTTGATTGGCCCGATTCCGAAACTGTATAGAATGATTCCGACGAAAAAGGTGGTTACGTTGGCATCAATAATGGCGCTCATCGCGTTGGAGTACCCGTTGTCGATAGCCGCGCGCAGGGTCTTTCCGCCCCGCAGCTCCTCCCTGATCCGGTCAAAGATCAGTACGTTCGCATCTACCGCCATACCGATTGTCAACACAATTCCGGCGATACCCGGCAGGGTAAGTGTTGCCTGGAACCCGGCGAGTATGCCCAATATGAAGATGATATTGAGCATCAGTGCCAGATCGGCAATAGCTCCTCCTGTATGGTAATAGGCGATCATGAAGAGTGCGACCATAATAAGTCCGAATAGCACCGAGAAGAATCCTGCATGGATCGACGCTTCACCGAGTGTTGCACCGACGGTACGCTCTTCGATAATATCCAGTGGTGCAGGGAGTGCACCGGATAACAGGATGTTGACAAGATCATCAGCTTCAGTAACACCGCCGAGGCCGGAGATGGAGGAGCGGCCGTTGTTAATTCTTGACTGTACAGTCGGGTAAGAGTAGACGTAACCATCGAGGACAATGGCAACCGGGCGGCCAATATTGGCTCCTGTAATCCGTGCCCATCGCCGTGCGCCTTCACTGTTCATTGTCATGGAGACTTCCGGGGCATTGGTCGTCGGTTCAAATGCGACCTGTGCGTCCGAGATCACATCGCCGGTCAGTTCGATCTGAGATCGGACGGATATAAGCTCAAAGTAGTCGCGGCCCTCTTCGACGGCAAAAGGAGAAGCTCCCCAGAGCAGCTCTGTGTTGCGGGGCAACAAGCTCTGCACCTCTTCTGTCTGAATCAGCTCATTGACTCTGGCTGTATCCGTTCCGGCAGCATACCCGAACGCCCCCATCCGTCCCTGAGGGGTAAGGACAGCGGATAGAGGATTCTCTGTAATATCATCATTCTCCTGAACCTGGTTTTCAAAGTGAGAATAGATTCGCTCGCGGGCATTGGCCATTTCATCGTCGTCGGCTGCCAGCCGGAACTCCAGGCGAGCCGTTCCCCGCAGAAGATTTCGAACCCTCTCTTCGTCATCCACACCGGGAAGCTCTACAATGATTCGGTTGTTCCCCTGCTTAAGGATGGAGGGCTCGGTTACGCCATAGCGGTCAACTCTGGACCGGATGATCTCAATCGCCCGCGTTACAGCTTCATCCCTCTGGCTTTTCAGAAAGTCTGCGATTTCATCGTTGGTGGAAGTACGGGTGATGTTTTGTGAGTCCGACCGGTAGTACCGGCTCAGCCTCGCATTGGGATCCCGGCTTTCAAATTCGGCCACCATCTCATCGATCAGATCCGTTCGCTGCTCAAAGGATCGATCGGCGGCAATGGACAGGACCTCTTCAAGGAGCTCATCTCCCATGTCACCGGCAAGCTCTATCAATAGCTGAGGGGTTCCGATTTCAAGGGTTACGTGCATTCCTCCCTGCAGGTCTAACCCGAGTGAGAGAGATCGTTCACTGAGATCCTGTAGCCTGGCGTAATTTTCATCCTCGTAAGCAACACGTTCAGCTTCCGGGAGTTCGTTTATATATCGTTGCTCAAGGGTCCATTGTATCGTAGGAAGAAGATACCATAGTGTTAATCCCAGAAAAAAGAGGATAAATGCGATTTTTGTTCCGTTACCTTTCATAACTACACTGTTTTTAGGAGTTGTTGAATCGTGATCTTTTGTTGACTTTGATGGAAACAGGCATCTCTTTACGGGCATACCGATGCCCCGGAAAAGGCCGTTTCACAGAAGAGGGGGAGAGTCAGGGAGCGTTTATAGCTGAACCGTTCAGAAAAGGGATGGGCAGCTTCTGGATGACATAGACAAACACATCCGGGAGCAGGTTGGAATAGGATTGAATCAGGTCCCGGATAAATTTTGTGCTGTTAGCCGGAGTGGGCTGGTGCTGAAAATGCCATTTGGGGGTCGGTTGAATGGTGTCGGGAACCACCGCTCCGCTTGTTGCAGAATCTTGCTGCAGCGTCCATTGTGTATAAAGCCACTGCCCGAATTCCTTGGGTTCGGTGGAGTCGCTGTCCACCGGCAAACCGAAGTCGGTTTTATTGGATGAAATGAGCAGTGAAGCCTGATGCAAAAAACTGTCGAAACTCTCTGACTGATAAGGGAGCCGACGGAGCTGGTCTCGGATTACACTCTCATTATCGCTCTCACCCGATATGATCGATTCATTCAGCCACTCAGCAAAAGCCGTCTTCTGAGCCTGACTCGAGTAGGGAAAAGAGATATAGAAAGCCATGCCCAAAACCAGGAGGGTTCCGGCGGTTATCTGCATTCGATATGTCCGAAAAATATGCATCAATCGGGAAAATAATGAGAAGTTCACTGGTGAACAACTTTATTCTTACTCCAGACTCCTACATCCTGACTCCTCTGTTCTGTTCGAGCCGTTCGAACTCCAGTCTGAGGTAATCTCCGGTGAAACTCGTTTCTGCCTGCTCCGCCAGTTTTTCAGGAGTTCCTTCTGCAATGATCCTGCCTCCCTTGTCTCCCCCTTCAGGGCCCAGGTCGATGACCCAGTCTGCAGCTTTGATCAGGTCCAGGTTATGCTCGATGACGACTACACTATTTCCTTTTTGAACCAGTTTCCTGATGACCGAGACAAGCATCCGGACATCCTGAAAATGGAGCCCGGTTGTCGGTTCATCCATAATATAGAGTGTATCGCCTGTCCCGATTTTTGAAAGCTCTCTGGCAAGTTTGATCCTCTGAGCTTCGCCTCCACTGAGAGTTGTGCTCGGCTGGCCAATCCTGAGATATCCGAGCCCGACATCTACCAGTGTCTCCAGTTTTCGGCGGATTCCGGGAAGCGAGTCGAAAAATTCAAAGGCCTGGCTGACGGTCATATCGAGTACGTCCGAGATGTTTTTTCCACGGTAGTGGATCTCGAGCGTTTCCCGGTTATACCGACGGCCGTTGCAGGTTTCGCAGCGGACATAAACATCCGGAAGAAAGTTCATTTCGATCTTTCTGAGGCCGTCCCCTTTGCAGGTTTCGCATCGGCCGCCTTTAACATTAAATGAGAATCTGCCCTGGTCATATCCACGAATTTTTGATTCGGGTAGCTCTGCAAAGAGCGATCGTATCTGGTCAAAAACTTTGGTATAGGTCCCGGGATTGGAGCGGGGAGTTCGGCCTATCGGACTCTGGTCAATGGAGATGATCTTGTCCAGGTGGTCAACTCCATCGACCGAATCGTAGGGGAGGGGCACCGATTTGGAGCGGTAGAAATGGTTAGTCAGTATCGGTTCAACAGTCTGGTTGATCAGGGAACTTTTGCCGCTTCCGCTGACACCTGTGATACAGGTAAAGATGCCTAAAGGGATGTGAAGATCCTGGTTTTTCAGGTTGTGCCCCCTCGCGCCATAGACGGAGAGCATTTTCCCGGAACCAGATTCGCGTGTTTCCGGCAGGGAGATGATCTCCTTGTCTGCCATGAATTTGGCAGTCATGGAATCCGGATCCAGTTCGTCCGGCCTCCCTTTAGTGACAATCTCACCGCCCTGAACTCCGGCTCCGGGGCCCATATCGATCACATAGTCGGCATGTTCGATCGTTTCACGGTCGTGTTCCACCACAATGACGGTATTCCCCAGATCCCGGAGGGTTTTCAGGGATTCAATAAGCTTGATATTGTCTCGCTGATGGAGGCCGATACTCGGTTCATCCAGAATGTACAGAACCCCGACGAGTTGTGTGCCGATTTGGGTTGCGAGACGTATCCGTTGCGCTTCACCGCCACTCAGTGTTTGTGATTCACGGTTCAGTGTCAGATATCCAAGCCCTACATTCAGCAGAAAATCGAGCCGGTCTATCACTTCTTTGAGCACCAGCTTCCCGATTGTTCGTTGTCGCTGATCCAGTTTCAGATTTCCGACTGCCTTCCGCAGCGATACAATATCCATCGTCACCAGGTCATGGATGGAGTAGCCGTCGATTTTATAGGAGAGTGCTTCACGGTTCAGCCGCCCGCCGTTGCAGCGGTCGCAGGGAATGCGTGAAAGGAATGCTTTTGCCTTATCTCGCTGCTTGGCCGATTTGCTCTCTTCATACTGTTCCCGGATGATGGACGTAAGCCCGGAAAAACGGTGCTTGTAGGTTACATTGCTGTTTTTAAAATCATAACTGACCGGATAGGTATTCTCTCCGCCGCCATGGAGCAAAAGGTCCAGTGCCTTTTCCGGATAGGCCCGCAACGGCGTATCAAAGTCAAGATCCAGGGTCTTGAGAACTGCCTGCAACTGTTTGAAGACAAAGATGTCACGCGGTTCCCCCAGAAAGCGGATGGCTCCTTCAGAAATTGATTGCTCCCTGTTGGGAATCACCAGGTCGGGGCTTACATCATATTTGTAACCGAGCCCGTTGCACGTCTTGCAGGCTCCATATGGAGAGTTGAAAGAGAAGAGATTGGGAGCGGGATCTTCATACGAAATACCACTTTCCGGATCGAACAGGTTAAGTGAGTAGACTTTGTCCCTGAATCCCTCTTCGGCAGGGAGGGAGAGGATCAGGTTGCCTTCTGCCATCTCCAGAGCCAGGCGGATGCTTTCAGAGATTCGGGACCGGCTCTTCTCGCTGATCACAAAACGGTCGACTACAACGTCAATGTTATGGGTCTTGTACCTGTCAACTTTCATCTCCTCTTCCAGATCCAGCAGTTCACCGTTGATTCGTGCTTTCACAAATCCCTGTCGCTGCAGTTGTTCAAAGAGTTCACGATAGTGCCCTTTTCGGCCCCGGACGACAGGCGCGAGGCAGTATGCTTTTGTACCTGCCGGTAAAGCCATAATCTGTTCCAGCAACTGGTCTGCGGTCTGTTTTACCATCTTCCTGCCGGAACGCCAGGAGTATGGGGTCCCGATTCGGGCATAGAGCAACCGGAGAAAGTCATAAATTTCCGTTATGGTACCAACAGTGGAGCGGGGATTCCGGTTCGTAGTCTTCTGATCGATTGAGATAACAGGAGAGAGTCCGTCAATGAAGTCGACATCCGGCCTCTCCATCATACCCAGGAACTGCCTGGCATAGGCAGACAGAGATTCCATGAAGCGACGTTGCCCCTCAGCAAATACCGTGTCAAAGGCGAGGGAGGATTTTCCGGATCCGGAAAGCCCTGTAATAACGACCAGTTTCTCCCTGGGGATATCGACATCTATGTTCTTAAGATTGTGCTCTCTGGCACCACGGACGATGATCTGTTCTTGCAAAATAGAAGGATTGTCGGCGGGAACTATAGATGTCCCTGGGTTCACTGTTGACGAATTTTGCAAGATAAGGAATATGGGATAGAGAAGACAGAATTGTGAATACCTAAAATTGAATACGGGATGGTGCAAGATGCTGGAGAGTGGGCCCGTTTGTGAGCCGATCGTCGTTCCCGTACCAGATGATTGATTCTTTCCTGTTCGGAATCTCTCCGGAAAGAGTTGTATATTTCAGGTTCTTGAAACTTCAAAAGAATCCGTATGGCTATCAAACCACCACCACTAAAGCGATCCGATAAACTGAAAAAAGGGGAGTGGCATCCACTCTCCTGGAACGATTTCGAAATCGACCAACTCCCTCCATATCCGGATATGGATGAACTCCAGAAGGTGTATGACGAACTCCGTACCTATCCGCCTCTTGTTACATCCTGGGAAGTAGGTGCCTTGAAGAAGAAGCTGGCGGAAGTTGCTGCCGGTAATGCATTCCTTCTGCAAGGCGGTGATTGTGCCGAAACCTTTGACGGGTGCAATGCACCCAAAGTGGTAAACCTGTTG